>NZ_JBSFQJ010000004.1:0-360836 GCF_053588655.1 Gordonia sp. NPDC003424 | reverse complement strand
CTCGGCTTTCCCCCCCCAACCAAAACAAATCAACAACCCGGGGGGGGGGGATCGGACCTCGAGGTCCGATCCCGCCCAGCGGCGTTTCGGGTGCTCTCAGCGGCATGCCCTAGTGTCAGTGCGGGCAGAGACACACGTCTCCGCCGAGAGGAGGACACCCGGTGCCGACGAGCGAGCACCTCGACGACGAAATCGATGAGTACTTCGACGACGACCCGTACGCCGACTATGACGACCACCCCCGCAATCTCAATGTCCTGACCGCGATGCGGCGCTTCTCGCCGGTCATGGCCGGGCAGCGGTGGAGACTCGCGGTGTCGATCCTGCTGTTCTTCGTCGAGATCGGTACCAGCGTCATCACGGTCATGGTGTTCGCCGACATCGTCGACAACGTGCTTGTCACCGGGGATCTGTCACGCCTGTGGATGCCGCTGGCGATCTGGGCGACGGTGTCGCTGATCGGCGCCGCGGCGTCGTACTCGGGCACCGTGATCTCCGGGCTCGTCACCGAACGCATCCTGTTGCGCCTACGCGACCGGCTCTACGCCCATACCCAACGGCTCGCCCCGCACACGAGGCGGCAATTCGAGACCGGTGACCTGATCGCCCGCCACAGCGGCGACGTCGACGAGATCGAGCACCTCGTGTCGTCGGGCATCGTCTCCGGCACCATCGCGATCGGCGGCGTGATCATCTACGCTGTCGCCGCCTTCGTCACCCGCTGGGATCTCGCCCTGCTGGCGTTCGTCCTCGCCCCACTGCTGTGGCTGGTCTCGCGGTGGTTTGGCCGGGTGGTCAAGAACGCCGCACGGCGTGAGCGAAAGGCCAACGGCCGCATCAGCTCCCGCATCAACGAGGGCGTCACCCACGCGATTTCGATCCAGGCCGACAACCAGGGTGAGCGCGACCGTCGTCGGGTCCTCGCCGAGAGCCGCAACTGGCGCAACGCCCGCGTCTCCGAGCTGAAAGCCAACGCCGCCTTCGGTGAAACCGTCACCATCGTCGAAATGCTGTGCATGATGGCGGTTCTCGCGGTCGGCGCCTGGCAGATATCCCGGGGCAATGCCAGCATCGGAACCCTCATCGCGCTCACCGGCTACCTGGGCTACATGTACCCGAACATCCAAACCCTCGGCGGGCTCGTCGTGTCGGTCACGTCCGCAACGGCCAGCGCCGAGCGTGTCGCCGAGGTGCTCGACGCGCCCATCGCGATCACCGACCGCGACGAACCCGAGGCACCCGAAGCGCAGGCCCTCGCGACCAGCGATGCCGAGTCCGCTGAGGTGCACCCCGACGAGGATCTCGACACGGCACGCGCACCGGTGTTGTCGTCGGTCGGCATCGATCTCGACCACGTGACTTTCGCGTACCCGGATGCCGACCGCAGCGTCCTCGACAACGTCGATTTGTCCATCGCACCAGGCGATTTCGTCGCGCTGCTCGGCGAGAGCGGTTCCGGCAAGAGCACTCTCATGTATCTGCTGCTGCGCTTCTACGACCCCGATGCCGGAGTGATCCGGCTCGACGGCATCGACATCAAGTCGATGACGCTGTGCGAATTGCGCGCGCACATGGCGGTGCTCCCACAACGTGTCGCACTGTTCAACATGACGATCGCCGACAACATCCGCTACGGCCGTCCCGACGCCACCGACGAACAGGTCGTCGCAGCGGCCGTCGCCGCCGACGCCGGCGAGTTCATCGCGCAGTTGCCCGACGGCTTCGACACGCAGCTGCGTGACGGCGGCAGCAACCTCTCCGGCGGACAGCAGCAACGCATCGCGCTCGCCCGCGCGTTCCTCCGCGACACGCCGCTGCTGATCCTCGACGAGCCCACGACCGGGCTCGATCCCGGCACCACACGGCGCGTGCTGGCGCCGATGGAACGGCTGGCGCGGTCGCGCACCACACTTCTCATCACCCACGACGAGAAGGTCGCCGCGGTGGCCGACTACACCGTCACCGTCCGGGACGGGAAACTCGTCCGCAGCTGACGGTGAATACAGCGAAGTCCCCGTCGCGCGGTTCGCGACGGGGACTTCGTACGAGATATCAGCTACCCCAGAAGAAGAACGGGGGCAGCGGGCGGCGCCGGGGACGCGGAGCGGGCGGCGGCGTCGGGCGTCCGTGCGGCGGACGGGGATCGGGGCCGGGCTTCTGTCCCGGGCCGCTGAGATGATGGTGGGGCTTGGGGTGTGGCATTGACGATCTCCCTCTGTTTCGGCTGCGGTCGCCGCTCGACGGACGAGCGGCGACCTTCTCTGACAATCCCCCCGAAAGACACAGCTGAAGTGTCAGGGGCTGCCGTGACCAAAACGTAACAAGGGGAAGGGTTGGAATTCAACGTAGAAGATGGGCAATCCGATATGATCAATTTCCCACCGTGTTGGAGAGAAACGAACATGGTCCCGCCATCCACAGGACGGCGGGACCACTTCATGTGCGATGGATTCATCGCAAACCGAACGATCTAACTGCTGCCGAAGAACGGGAACGGAATCGGCCGCGGGCGGGGCACCGGACGGGGTTCGGGGCGACGGTGGCGCTTCGGGCCGCCGTGCGGACCGGGCATGGGCTTCGGGCCGGGGCCGGGCATGGGTCCGGGGCCGGGCTGTCCTGGCATGAGTTACCTCCACTATGCGTCACGATGATGTCCAGCCGGTGGCGAGCGTGACAACCTCCCCCTGGCTGTCCACGACGGTAGGGACCGAACCTTGTGGTTACCTGTGTGCCAACCTGCCAGGTTGCTGGGAGCCCTGTCAGGTTGCTGGGAGTCGAGGGCAACGGGGTGTGCGTGGGCAACCGCTGGGAATGCCGAACGCCCACGTTCTCGGGGGAACGTGGGCGTTCGGCGTGGAAAGTGCTGTGCGTCAGCGCGAGTGACGTCCCGGGCCATCGGAGTGGTCGCCCGGATACTGCTGCGGCGGAAAATTACCCGGTGGATAGTTACCCGGGGGCGGATACGTTCCGGGCGGGGGATAGTTTCCGGGCGCCGGCGGTGGCGTCGGATAGCCGCGCGGCGCGGACTGCGGTGGCGCGGACTGCGGTGGGACGGACTGCGGCGGTGGCGACTGAGGCGCGGCCGCCGGAGGCGGAGTGGTCAGCCGCTGTGTCACGCCCGGGTCGTTCGGCAGTGGGGCCGCGGCAGGCGCGCCCCCACTGGGCGGACCCGACGGATCCTTGAGGTGGTCCGGGAGATCCTCCTCCGCGGCCTCCTTGGCCTTCGACGATCCCTCCGGATCGAGCAGATCGCGAATCTCGGTGAGCAGCGAAACCTCGGTGACCTCGGCCTTCTTGCCGAACCCGCCGAGCTCGGCGAGCTTGTTGTACGGCGCGATGATCAGGAAGTACACCACGGCGGCGATGATGAGGAAGTTGATCACCGCGGCCAGCAGCGCGCCGAAGTCCATGAAAGTGGCCGGGTTGTCCGCCACGATCCGGAAACCGAAGCCGCAGGTGGAGACCGGGCCCTGAACGGCGCCCTCGGTGCCCTCGACGGTGGTACCGCCGCCGCAGTCGCTGTTGCCGGTCGGGATGGCCGCGAAGATCGGCGCGATGATGCTCGTCGTGAACGCGGTGACGATTGCGGTGAACGCGGCGCCGACGATGACCGCGGTGGCCAACTCGACGACGTTGCCCTTGAGTATGAACTCCTTGAATCCCTTGAGCACGGTGTGCGGTCCTTCCTATTTGGTGTCCGCTCTTGTTTCAGGTATTCGCTCCCCAGGATCGTAAACGACCATTGTCGGGTTTGGCTTGATCCGTCCTCAGTCTCCTTGTCGCGTTGCCATGACCACTGAATCGCTTCGGCCGGGGTTGCTAATGCAGGACCACCGCCAATGGGGTATCCAGTCCTGCCGCGGCCACACGGTGTGCGGCCGCCTCATCCATCGCGAGCAGCACCGGCCGTGTTCCCGACCGGCCACCGGTCAGCGCTCGATCGTCGGTGCTCGTCGTCGTCAGTGCCACCACCGCGTTGCGCGCGAGCACAGCGGTAGGCGAGGAATCGCGTGCCCCCGAGTCGTCCTGGATGTCCGGTGTACCGGCCAGGACGTCGACGAGGTCACCTTCCCGCAGCAACGAGACGACGGAATCGTCGGAGAGTCGCACCGGAACCAGCCGTGCGTCGTCGCGTCGCGTGAGCTGTATCGGGAGCCGCGACGAGAGCAGACGTCCCGAGGTGACGATCTCACCTGCGCCGAGGTGCCCGGCCGCGGTCCGCCCCACCCCGTCGGCGGTCAGCCGCAGTGCGCCCGACGGGATCAGCCCACCGGGAACCGCGCGGACCGCGAGGTCGCTGGCGGTGATCGTCTGACCGGGCATCAGGTCGCGCGCCGACACCACCACCGACCGTGACTGGGTACTTCTATGACCTGCCACGGTCATCGCGATCGACGCCACGATCAGTGCGACCGCCGCGGTACGGCGCACGATCACCGACCGCATCCAGCCGGGCCGCAGCGCGTGGCGGACGCGGTCGACGATGCGCGGCGACAACGAGTCACGGACGAACAGCTGCATGACGCCGAACCGTACCGGCGTCGCATCGTCGTGAACACGGTGCGACGACCTCTGTGGACAACCCGCCCAGACCGCAGAGACTGTGGACAACTCGGATCGACGATCGGTGCCGATTGGATCCGGGAGGCTGCGTCGGGGAGAATGACAACACGGTGAGCCGGGAAGTCTGGTCGGCCCCCGGCCCGACCGCGGGCAGGGGACATGTGCACGCGCACACTGTGCTCGACAACCAGGAGATCTCATGACCACACCGGTGTCCCACCAACTCTCTGCCCGCCAGCGCTTTCGTCGGTGGGTGTCCCTCGACGTCACCAGCGGGGCGCTGCTCCTCACGGCCGCGGTCATCGCCGTCGTCTGGGCCAACTCCCCGTGGCGCGCCGCCTACGACTCGCTGATCGCCTTCGAGTTCGGTCCGGAAGCCCTGCACCTGCACCTGTCGATCGCCGAGTGGGCAGCCGACGCTCTGCTCGCCATCTTCTTCTTCATCGTCGGAGTGGAGCTGAAACAGGAGTTCGTCGCCGGCAGTCTGCGCGATCTGCGTCTTGCGGCGGTGCCGATCGTCGCCGCCATCGGCGGCATGGTCATACCGGCCCTCTGTTACGTCGTGATCGTGGCGGCCGGCGATCCCGAGGCGCTGAGCGGCTGGGCCATCCCGAGCGCAACCGACATCGCGTTCGCGCTCGCGGTCCTGGCGATCTTCGGCCGCGGCCTGCCCCTCGCGCTGCGGACGTTCTTGTTGACCCTCGCGGTGGTCGACGACCTGCTCGGCATCACCGTCATCGCGACGTTCTACACCGAGACGATCAGCTTCGCGCTGCTGGCCGCGGCGCTGGCCGTCATCGCCGTATTCGGCGTTCTCGTGCGGCGACCGCGCCCACGTCACGGCTTCCTGATCCCACTCGTTCTGCTGCCCCTCGCGATCGTCGCATGGGCACTCATGCATGCCTCGGGTGTGCACGCGACCGTCGCCGGCGTACTGCTCGGTTTCGTCGTCCCCGCGATTGCCATGCACGGCGAGTCGAGTTCCCGCACCCACCAACTCGAAGTCGCCGTCCGGCCGACCTCATCGGCCATCGCCCTGCCGATCTTCGCGTTCCTGTCCGCCGGCGTCACCGTCGTGGGGGAGTCGGGCATCGTGCAACCGGTGTCGATCGGCATCTTCGTCGGCCTCACGGTGGGCAAGGTGGTCGGCGTGCTGGGCGCGACCGCGCTGATGACCCGCTTCACGCCGCTGCGCCTGCCGGACTCGATAGGGCTGCGTGACCTGCTTCCCGTCGGCATGCTGACCGGCATCGGCTTCACCGTCGCACTGCTCATCGCCGAGTTGTCCTTCGAGCACGGATCCGACGACCACGCGACCGCCGCCAAGGTGGCGATCCTGCTCGGCAGCGTCGTCGCCGCGCTCGTCGCCGGCGCCCTGCTCCGCTGGGACGCCCACAAGGCACGCGAGGCCGACATGAACCACGACGGCATCCCGGACCGTGACATCGAGGTCATCGGCGGCTGACCTGGCCGGCAGCCCGACGTTGGCACTCGGAATGCGAGAGTGCCAACGTCGGTTAGACTGGGCAACGATCGACTACTTTTCGGAGGTTATCGGTGCCCACCTACTCGTATGCGTGCACGGAGTGCGACAACAAGTTCGACATTGTCCAGTCGTTCTCCGACGACTCACTCACCGAATGCCCGCAGTGCGCAGGCCGCCTGCGCAAGCTGTTCAACTCGGTCGGCATCGTGTTCAAGGGCAGCGGCTTCTACCGCACCGACTCCCGCTCGGGTTCGGTCTCCAGCGACAGCGCGTCCTCCGGTGAGAGCTCGTCGTCGAAAGACTCCTCGAGCAGCAGCACCGAGTCGTCGTCCAGCACCAAGGTCGAGAGCAAGAAGAGCGACAGCAAACCGGCCGCCGCCACCACTTCGGCCTGAAACGGACCGGCTTCAGCCCAATTCCCGGAAACCCGCGTCCGGCGTGAGCACCCAGCCGACCCGGACGTCGTGGGGTGCAGCCGGCACAGAGTCGACCACCTCGTCGTCGTACACCACGGCGACGAGGTCGGCGCGCAGCCCTTCGAGGGTGCGGTCGTAGTAACCCGCCCCGCGGCCGAGACGGTTGCCGGATTTGTCGACGGCATAGGCGGGGACGAAGATCACCGACGCCGCCTCGACTGCATCGATGCCCAGGCGGTCGCCGGTCGGCTCCAACAGCCCGAACCTGCCGGTCGTCAGCGATGTGGCGCCGTCGTACCGCACCCAGTCCAGGGCGGCCGGGGCGCCCGCCGGGACCACCGGCAGCAGCACCGTGACACCGCGGTCGAGGAGGGCGTCGAGCATCGCAGGTGAGCCGGGTTCGGTCCTGATGGGCACATACGCGGCCACCGTCACGTCGTATTCCAGCCGGAAGGGCGCCGAATAGATCCATTCCGCCAGGTTGGCGGCGACCTCTTCGCGGCGGAACGGTGTCACCGCCGCCCGCCGCTGTTCGAATTCGGTACGAAGCTCGTCCTTGGTCAACTGCATGTCGGCCGCCTTCTCGGGCACATGTGTACTGCATCGCATCGGGGCCATCGGACATCAATTCGCCAGGCTCCCCGCAGGAATGGCCATTAGGGTGGTCCCATGACTTCCAGTGGCGCGAATAAGACTACCGAGGAGAACCCGGGAAAATCGTCGGTGCCCAACACTCCGCCGATCCCGCGTACCGCGGTCGTCCCCGCGGCCGGTCTGGGAACCCGATTCCTGCCTGCGACCAAGACCGTGCCCAAAGAGCTGCTTCCGGTGGTCGACACACCGGGCATCGAGCTGGTCGCCGAGGAAGCCAAGGCGGCCGGTGCCGAGCGTCTTCTGATCATCACGTCGCCGGGTAAGGACGGGGTTGTCGCCCACTTCGTCGAAGACCTCGTGCTGGAGAACACCCTGTCCAAGCGCGGCAAGGAGGCGATGCTCGCCAAGGTGCGCAAGGCGCCGTCGCTACTCGAGGTGGCCTCCGTGGTGCAGGAGAAGCCACTCGGTCTCGGGCACGCCGTCGGCTGTGTCGAGCAGTATCTCGACGACGACGAGGACGCCATCGCCGTCCTCCTGCCAGACGACCTGGTCCTGCCGGGCGGAGTGCTGGAGGTGATGGCCCGGACCCGCGCGCGGCGTGGTGGATCGGTGCTGTGCGCGATCGAGGTCCCCCGCGATCGGATCAGCGCCTATGGTGTCTTCGACGTCGAGGACCTCCCCGATGCCCACAACCCGAACGTGAAGCGGCTCAAGGGCATGGTCGAGAAGCCGGATCCGGATGATGCGCCGTCGAATCTCGCCGCCGCGGGCCGCTACATCCTGGACCGCAAGATCTTCGACGCGCTGCGCCGAATCAAGCCCGGTGCGGGGGGCGAGCTGCAGCTGACCGACGCGATCGCGCTGCTCATCGAGGAGGGTGAACCCGTCCACGTCGTGGTGCATCACGGGACGCGCCACGACCTCGGCAACCCCGGCGGCTACCTCAAGGCGGCCGTGGACTTCGCACTCGACCGCGACGACTACGGTCCTGATCTGCGCGAATGGCTGGAGAAGCGTCTCGCCGACGGCTGAGACCGGTTGCCGGCTCGCAGGCCTCCGCGCGCCTGCGCCATTCGGCGTGATCCGACCGATACCCTCTACCCGAAGTCTGTCAGCCGAGAGGGGCGTGGGGTGAAATGCGTTCGGTCGAGGATCACCTGACGATCGTGACCGCCGCCGCGGTTGCACCACGACCCGTGCGCGTCGCGATCTCCGAGGCGCAGGGGCTGATGTGCGCCGAGGAGGTCGTCACCGAGCACCCGATGCCCGGCTTCGATCAGGCGGCCGTGGACGGATACGCCGTCCGGGCCGTGGACGTCGACCTCGCCGGCGTGATCGCGCCCGAGGACATCGAGGAGTTCGATTCCGGCGGAGCCGATCTCTCCGACCTCACGCCCAACGAACCGATGATCGTGCAACTGCCGGTCGTCGGGACGGTCGAGCCCGGCGCCCGCACCCCGACGCGGCTGCAGCCACGGCAAGCCGTGCGCGTCGAGACCGGTGCACCGATGCCGACGCTCGCCGACGCCGTCGTCCCACTGCGCTGGACGGACGGCGGCGAGCAGAAGGTCAAGGTCGGGCACGCGGTCGACAGCGGCGACTACGTGCGCCGCGTCGGCGACGACGTGCAGCCCGGCGATGTCGCCGTGCGTGCCGGATCGATCATCGGCCCCGCCCAGGTGGGGCTTCTGGCCGCGGTCGGACAGCCCCGGGTGATGGTGCACCCGCGCCCGCGGCTGTCGGTCATCTCCATCGGTAGCGAGCTCGTCGACATCGACCGTTCTCCCGGACCCGGTCAGATCTACGACGTCAACAGTTATGCCCTCGCCGCTGCCGCGCGCGACGCCGGAGCCGACGTGAACCGGGTCGGCATCGCCGAGCGGGAGACCTCCCGGATGCGGGAAGTGGTTGAGGCACAACTCATCAGGTCGGAGATCGTGGTGATCTGCGGCGCCGTCGGCGGGGCCGCCTCGCGCGCCGTCGCCGATGCGCTCAGCGACCTCGGTGACCTCGAGATCGTCCGGGTGGCGATGCACCCCGGTTCGGTGCAGGGTTTCGGATGTCTCGGGCGTGACGACGTGCCGACCTTCCTGCTGCCGGCCAATCCGGTCAGCGCACTCGTCACATTCGAGGTGATGGTCCGGCCGCTGATCCGCATCGCTCTCGGCAAACGGCAGCCGATGCGGCGGATCATCAAGGCGCGCACCGTAGGTCCCATCGCGTCGGTGGCCGGGCGCAAGGGATATCTGCGCGGACAGCTGATGCGCGACGAACGATCGGGCGACTACCTGGTGCAGGTCATCGGGGCGTCCCCGACCGGCAGCTCGCACCTGCTCGCCGAACTGGCCGAGGCGAATTGCCTGATCATCGTCGACGCGGACGTCGAGGAACTGCGGACCGGTGACGAGGTCGAGGTCGCGTTCCTCGCGCAGCGCGGCTGAACGGCAGAGGAAACGGCGACCGCGTCATAGAGTGGCAGACGTGTTGAGGTGGTTGACGGGGACGCCGGCCAGCCCCGGCTGGCCCGCCACGCTGGGTCCGTTGCGCACGACCGCGGGCGTCATCACACTGCGCCCGGTGAAGTTGCGCGACGCGAAGACGTGGAGCGAACTGCGGATCCGGAACCAGAATGCGCTGTTGCCCTGGGAACCGACCGGCATCGGGTCGTGGGCCGAACGCCACCACCCGAGCGCGTGGGCGCCGCAGTTCTCTGTGCTGCGGTCGGAGGCCAAACGCGGGACCGTGTTGCCCTTCGTCATCGAGGTCGACGGGGAGTACGTCGGCCAGCTCACCGTCGGCAACATACAGCGTGGGGCGGTGCGTACCGCGTGGATCGGGTACTGGGTCGACGGTGGACGCGTCGGCCAGGGAATCGCCACGGCTGCAGTCGCTTTGGGGGTCGATCACTGTTTCGGCCCGGTCGGCCTGCATCGTCTCGACGCCACCGTGCAGCCGTCCAACGCCGCTTCGCAGGCCGTACTCACCAAGATCGGTTTCCGGCGGGAAGGGCTACTCGAGCGGTACATGGATGTCAACAAGCGGTGGCGTGACCACATCCTCTTCGCGCTGACTGCAGAAGAAATCACGGGCAGTGCCGCCGAGACCCTTGTTCGTTCCGGTCGCGCATCCTTCCACTGACCCGCGGATTCTTGAGAGCCGACTGTGAAATTCGGCCAATGTGCACGTGGTCCGGCGCGTCTCCCCAGGTTGCTCGTCGCGCGCCCCTAGATTGTGGGGTGGCGTCGTGTAACCAGAGTGAAGGAAGGGAGAGTCGCATGCCGAACTCAGTCTTGTGGGTCTGCCTTGTGGCCGTATGGCTTTTCGTGCTGGTGCCGATGATCATCAAGGGTCGTCCACAGATGCGGAAAACGACCAACGCCGTCAAGGAAACCCGACTCCTGCACCGCGGTGGGACCCGGGCGCGCACCGCGAAACGCAGGAGTTCCGGGGCGCACCCGCACGATCCGTCGTGGAAGTCCGAGCGCACCACCCGGGCAGCGCGCAGCGCCCGGGTCGCCGCCGCCGTCCTCGACCCCAAGGCCGACGACGACCCGGCTGACGACGAGGCAGTCGACGAAAAGGTCACGGCGACAAGCTCTTCGGCCGAGAAGAAGTCGCCGACAGGCACGCGGATGAGCCGCGCCACCGATGCCACGGTGGACGCGCCCGTCGCCGATGACGCCGGCGCGGCGGAAGACGTCGCGCCGGTCGACTCCGGCGACGAACTCGCGGAACCCGATGTCTCCGACGCTGATTCAGCCGATGTGGTTGCGGCCGGGCCGAGCGACGAGGACGAGGCGATCACCGTGGACGGCGAGCTCGTCGACGCCGAGGACGAGACAGAGACATCCGTCGAGGCGGACGCGACCGCGGATGTGGTCGACGCGGAGGTCGCCACCGACGAGGAACTCGACGACCTCGCGGAGTCGGATGCGGAACGCGATGACCTCGACGACGAGCATGACGATCTCGACGACGAATACGACGAGCATGACGATCTTGACGACGAATACGACGAGCATGACGATCTTGACGACGAAGACGACGATCACGACGGAGAGCTTGAAGTCGATCTCGACGACGAATACGAAGACGACGTCGACGACGAATACGAGGACGACTTCGACGACGAGCCCGAGGTCACCCAGCGTGCCGACGAAACCGACGAGCCCACCAAGGCAGCGTCACAGGCCGCGCCCGCAGAGAAGCCGCCGGTCCGGCGCCGTCGGGCCGCCTACTCGCCGGACGCACGGCGTGATCAGTTGCGCTACCGCGAACGACAGCGGGTGCTGATCGGGCTCGTGGTTCTCGTGGTCGCGGCCGTAGTGTCCGGGGTCTTCCTGGGCTTCGTCGGGTGGATCGCCACGGGGGTTGCGGCGGTCCTGCTGATCGCCTACATGGCGTACCTGCGCCGGACCACGGCCACCGAGCAGCGCATTCGTGCCCAACGTGCCGCCCGGGCGCGCAGGTTCCATCACGACGAGGCCGAGCGGCGTCGTCGTGCCGAAGCCGTACCGCAGTTCGCGTCGGCACCGCCGCCACCGCGGCTGCGTCGGCCCGGCGGAGCGACCGTTCTGGAGATCGACGACGAGGACCCGGTGTTCGATCACCTGCCGTCGTTCGGGCACCGTCGGCTTATGCGCGACGACGAGGACCATCGTCGCGCCGGCTGACCGCGAACGTCAGGAGGCCGTGGCCGCGACCACGTCGTATTCGCGGTCGATCGCCACGAGCACCATCGCCTGATCGGCGAATCCCAACAGCGGCGAGAGCGCCAACCTGCGGGTCCAGACACCGACGATGGGTGGGTAGGCCACCGCGAGCGTGTCGACGGTACCGATCCGAGTGACCCACCACTGCGCCCGACCGTCGATCGAGCGACCGTTCCATCGCTGCGTACCGGTCAGTCACTGAAGTCGGGCGCCGCCGCCAACAGATGCGCGACCTTCTGCACGGTTGATTCCGACGACGCGGCCGAGGACGGTCGTGACCTGCTCATCGGATGCTTCTGCCATGACCCCGACCCGTATGTGGCAGACATGTCGTCACGTATGCGCCGTCGTCGGGGGTGGCGGTTTGCGGGATGACCTACTGCGACTGCTAGAGTTGCCTCCGGTTGATCAAGTGACGATCATCCCGGGGCTATGGCGCAGTTGGTAGCGCGACTCGTTCGCATCGAGTAGGTCAGGGGTTCGATTCCCCTTAGCTCCACTGATCGGGCGGGCAAAACCCGCACTCGAACCGTCCCCGTTGTTTTGTCTCACGTTGCCGGGGCTCAGCTGTCCCGAAGATCGAGAAGTTCCTCTAAATCTGGGAGAATGGGCTGCATGCCCACCGCAATTCCACTCGATGCCGAGGCGATCGCAGCTGCGTGTTCACGGTACGGCGTCGAGCGCCTGCGGGTTTTCGGTTCGGTGTTGACCGACAGCTTCGATCCGGGCCGCAGCGACGTCGATTTCTTGGTGGAGTTCAGGATCGGCCGCGAAAACGTGTTTCATGACTACTTCGATCTCAAATCGGCGCTCGAGCAGATCGTTGGCCGTGACGTCGATCTCGTTATGGCCAATGCGGTGAAGAATCCCTACGTCGCCGAGTCCATCTTCGGCAATGCCGAAGATGTCTATGCGGCCTGACAAGAGTCGCGCCGCGTACATCTGGGAGGCGCTGACCGCGGCACGGAACGTACGGCTGATCGTCGCCGACGCGCCAATCGAGCACTACATCGGTGACCTACTTCTTGAGTCGGCGACCGAACGTCAGATGGAGATCATCGGAGAAGCCATTCGCAGCCTGCGGCGTGTAGATAATGGCCTTGCCGAGCGAATCCCGCACGTGCACAAGATCATTGGGATGCGCAACATTCTTGTCCATGGCTATGCCCAGGTGGACAGCGCTATTGTCTGGACAGCGGCGACAACCGACGTATCGGCGCTGATACCGGTACTGGAGAGGCTTCTTGAAGAACAGGAGGGTGAAGGCTCCACCGCATGAGAGTCGGGGTACCGACTCACACGGACAGGTGCCGCCACCAAGTCCACGGGAGACTGCCTCACCTCACGGCCAGTCGCCGAGATACGCCCGATACGTCCCGATCGGCAGCGTGGCGTCGTAGACGAGCTCGCCCGAGGGGGAGAACTCCGAGATGTGCGGCGATGAGCCCCAGCCGCCGAAGGTGCCGCCGCCTGGCAAGCCCTGGGCATTGCCCATGGCCAGACTCGCGAGACCGGCGGGATGCAGTGTGGCGCCGACCAGGCGGGCCGTGCGTCGTGCGGGATCGATCCGGATCCACTTGATCCGTGAGTAGCCGAGCTGTCTGTTGCCGTCCTCGTTGTTGTCGAAGACGCGGACCGTGCGGGCGTCGGTGAACTGGGCGTCGTGCTGCCCGGCGATGGAGGTCCCCGGCCCCATGGCGAGACTGGGGTGTTTGCCGCCCAGTTGCCATTTCACCCTGCCGGTGCGGATATCGACGTCGTAGACGGCATTCAGATTGCGGAACGAGATCAGCAGGTCTCCGGAAGGATCGAGTGATACCGAGTTCATGTGGTACGCGTCGTAGGTGGTGCTGCCGGCACCGAGAGGCATCGTGGATTCGGTCAGCGGAATGTGGGCCACCGCCGACCACCGCATCAGTGCCTTCCCGGACGCGACGTCGATCACCGAGGCGACGCAGTCGAACAGCGTGCCGTTGCGTGGCCCGCCGACCGGGGTGAGGTCGGCGCGGACCGGCACGTAGGAGATGATCAGGGCGCGCCCATCCGGTGTCAGAAGGAACTCATGGAGGTCCGACGTCAACCCGGCGCCCGCCCTGACGACCTTGATGACGTGGCCGCGGGTGTCTGCCATGTAGTGCACGCCCGAGCCGATCCCGTTGGTTCCGTCGCCCTGCCACCAGGTGAGCACGGTGCGGCCCCGATAGGTTTGCGGTCGGAAGTCGGCGACCAGCTGACCGTTCGGCGGGGTGTAGCGCCATACCTCGCGCCCGGACTTGTCGGCGATGATGTTGGCCGGTCGCAGCGAAGGGATCGCGGACGTGTCGACCGGGATGGGGAGCGCGACCGCCATACCGGTGGTGTAGAAGACATACCCGTGGTGGCCGTTCGGCTTGTTGACCCAGACCGTGTACCACGGTGTGCCGAAGGGCAGGGTGGGCTGTTGTGGTTCGGCGGTCGCCACCGGAGTGAGGATCGTCGAGATTCCGATAATCGCCGCCATCAGCAGGGCGGCACGAATGATGGCTCCACTTCGCCGGGTTTTCTGCTGCATCGTGTCCTCCCTACGGGCACGGTAGGGACGCTCGGTCGAGCGTGATGGTAGTCGTCGGGAGACCTCGCCAGGTCTGAATAGGGCCAAGTGAGTGTTCGGTGGGGCGGTACATACGACGCGAGCCATGCGGATCACTCGACCCGTCCGCAATCGGTTGTGCGGCGGTCAGCGCAACGGGTTGATGACCCGCACTCCGCGAAGGCTGCTTCCGTGTGTGAGATCTTCGGTCCAGAGTTCGTCGCAGCCACCGCGGACGGCGGCTTCGAGGATCATCGCGTCGAAGATGGACAGTTCGTGTTTCGCGGCGGTGTGGGCGGCTGCGCGGACGAGTTCGGCATCGGCGGGAACGACGTGCAAGGGCAGGGCATCGAGGACTCGTGCGGCATCGGTACGCGTGCGACCCAGCTTGCGTGTCAGCACCGAATACAACTCGACGAGCACTTGTGTGCTGATGACGGCCTCCGTTGCGCGCGCAGCGAATAGTTCTCGAGCGCGGGACTGCTTGTCGGGGAAACTGTCGTCGAATTGATAGGCGAGAAGATTCGTGTCCAGAAAGACGGTCACTGATCGGCCTTGGGCGCGTCGTCGTACAGCTCGTCGCGTGTCCAGCCTGCGCCGTTGCTGCTTCCGCTCAGATCGCGCGACAGCGCAACGAAATCATCGGCTGCGCGGCGACGGCGAGAAATCTCGATGTCGGTGTCGGCATACTCCCGAAGACGTTGTGCCAGATACTGATTCACCGATTCGCCACGTTCGATCGCGCGTATCCGCGCGCGTTTGAGCGTTTCGTCGTCGACGGTGATGGTCAGGTTCGCCATGGGTCAGTGTAGCACTGATCCCGTGTCACACTGACGGAGGTCTGTCTCGATCACCATCCGCCATGTATCCGACGCGGCGCACGCCGCCTTGACCGAGTATCCGCGTGCTCCACCGCGGACGCGGGACGGCAAGCTCTCACGTGCGCCGGGAGCGTGGTGCAGCGTCCAAATCTGCTGACCAGCCCATCCACCTCACGCCGACCACCGCAAGCGCAGCGGGATATCGGGCAACCGACCGGGCAGGTCGACGTGGCGGTCGAGCAGTTCATCGACCACACCGAGCCCGAGCCGCGTCAGCAAGTCCCTTCCGCCGGCCAGATACGGTTGCGCCGGCCGATCCGGCTCGCGCTCGACGTAGGGCGTCGGTGACTCGCCGGTGATCACCCGGACCATGTTCGTGAATGCCGTCGAGTCCGGGTCCGCCCAGTACTTGCCGTGACCGGAGCCTCCCGACACCAGGGTGCCGGCCAGCGCGCTGTCCTCGGGGTGCGCCGAGTAGTAACCGGTGTCCAGGCGGGTCACCCCCGGCGCACCGTCGGGGTCGCCGCCGTGCGGATTACCGGGCAACGACTGGATGTACTGGATCGGGTCACCGGGCGCGGTCAGCGAGAACCGGCCGACGTCGGGGTTCGGGTTGCGCCACGGCCCGTCGAACACCCCGGTCCCCGCCGACGACGCATAGATCACCCGATCGGCGCGCAGGCCCAACTGCTCGGCGGAGCCGACGACGGACCCGCCATACGAGTGGCCGATCACGGTGGTCACCGCGCCCGGCGACCGTCCGGCGAGTTCGGCGTCGAGCTCCCGGCCGAAGACGACCAGCCGCGGCGCCATCTCGCGGGCGAAACGGGCATCCGCCGCCGAATCGCGCAGCGCGAGCGGAATGCCGACGGTCCCGATCACCCCGAGGACACTCGGTAGCCGTTCGAATCCCAGATCCTGCGGCAGATCACCGTCCAGATACAGGAAGACCGGACCGCCCGTCCGATGGGCCAGCTCCCAGGCCGCGTTCGACTCGCCGGCACTGTTGTTCAGGGAGGTTCGAGTGCCCGGCACGTAGATGGTCGCGTTTCGGGTGTCCGGCCCGATCGCGCCCACCATCTCGATGAAATGACCGTGCGACGACGTATCGAACGCGATGAACCGCCGTTCGGACATCCGATCGTCGGCGGAGTCGCGCCCCTCGTCGCCGGTGCGGTGACTCGCACGCGCGGGGTCGTTGCGCTGCTTCAGGAACGACCGCAGCCGGTCGGCGCGCGGATTACCGGCGCCTCCGCGGCCAGCCTGGATCTCGTCGATCAACGCGTTGCGGATGCTGATCTCGTTGGCGTCGGCGCGAGTGTCGAAGTCGACGCCGTCCATGTTCCCGATCGTGCGCGGGTCGGCCTGTGCGAGCCGACGACGGTCGCGGGTGCTGATCCCGGACAGGAACCGTCGTCGGGCGGCGGGTGTCATCGAGCTCAGCATCGACACCACCGCGTCGGCGTCGACGTGTGCGCCGCCCGGTGAGGCGACCTCGGTTCGACCGTCGAGCAGGGCGAGTAGATCTCCCTGCAACTCGTGCAGACGCCGGCCGTAATCCTCGTCGAGAGCGGCCACGGTATCCAGACCGCCGGCGATGGATGCGGTAAGTGTCTGGGCGCGTTCGTATTCCGCGACATCCTCGTGGCTGGCCACGCCCGTCTCGGAGACCCGGAACCCATCGGATTCGGCGGCCTCGACCGCGCGGAGGACAACCGTGCGTGCATGCGTCAGATCCACCCCGGCGTCGGTGGCCTCGTCGGCGATCCTGTTCAGCACGTCGCGGACCTCCTCGGCGCGATCCCGTAGCGCAGAGACCTTGACGCCCAACGCATCACGTGCCGCACCGAACCAGGCCGTGGTCTCGTCGACAGCGCGGACCACCGCGTCGAGCGCGGTGTCCAGCGTGGTGGCGAATGACTCCGTGAGCGCGCCGGCCGTGGTGATCGCGGCGGTGTCCCACGATCGCAGCTCGGCCAGGGTCGGACGCATCAGCGATGCCGACCACGGCCGAAATATCCTGCGGCAGAACGGTCATCGGTGCTTGCCCGGTCGGCGAACCTGGTGATGGCCGCGGCCGTCGACGTCAGCGCGGCGGCGATCGATGCGGTCGACCTCCGGGCGGGCTGGGCGGTCGTACGCAATGCGGTCAGCACCAGGCTCGAGGACCCGGGCAACGTGGACAGCGCGGTGACGTCGAGAGATTCGATGCGGCTCGCCTCGCTGCGCCATACACTCGCGGTGGCGATCGCCTCCTCGCGGCTGATCCCGAAGGCCGGCGATCCGGATGCCGATGTCATGGCGTCCTCCTGTTCCGATGACGACGACTCGCAGACGTGCCGCGGTCGCGCATGATGATTGGACGCAGGGCCCGACCGTCGGGTTCCCGGGTCGGTGACCCCGGTCACCGCGGAAGCGTTGACCTGCGTCACAACGATTTGTCGCGCCGGGCGATGTCCACGTAGGGTGGTCGCAGAGACGCGCCGCCCGGCGCCGTCCACGCGTCGTAAAACGCTTCTTTGACAGGCAACGGCCTGCTCCTTGACTTCGTACGGCGAACGAATGCGCACAGCTGCGCCTTCGCCACCCGACCATCGCGGTGCCCACTTTCTCGAGTGGCCGTACCGCCGTGCGTCGCAGAGAAGAAAGACTTTTGTCATGACCGTGACCTTCGAGTCGCTCGGCGTGCCCGCCGAACTCGTGAAAGTTCTTGCCGCCGAAGGCAAGACCGAACCCTTCCGAATCCAGGCGCAGACCCTGGCCGACACGCTGGCCGGTGACGACGTCATCGGTTCCGGCAAGACCGGTTCCGGAAAGACCCTGGCGTTCGCCATCCCGCTCGTGGCGGGTCTCGCCGAACTCGGCGTGCGCCGCTCACCCGGCGCGCCGACCGGCCTCATCCTGGCGCCGACCCGTGAACTCGCGACCCAGATCGCCGCCGTCGTCAGCCCGCTCGCGCGTGCCCTGAATCTGTCGGTCACCACCGTGTTCGGCGGGGTCAAGCAGAGTCGTCAGGAACAGGCGCTGCAGCGCGGTGTCGACATCGTCGTCGCCTGCCCCGGCCGGCTCGAAGACCTCATGCGACAGGGAGTCGTGCGCCTCGACGACGTCGAGATCACCGTGCTCGACGAGGCCGACCACATGGCCGACCTGGGCTTCCTGCCCGGCGTGACCCGCATCCTGGCCGCGACCCCGCGCGACGGCCAGCGCATGCTGTTCACCGCCACCCTCGACAACGGCGTCGACAAGCTGGCCAAGCGATTCCTCGATCAACCGCACCTGCACAAGACCGAGGACACCGCACCGCCGGTGGAGATGACCCACCACGTGTTCGAGGTGGCCCCCGGCGACAAGAACGACCTCGTCCGCGAGCTCGCCTCGGGCCAGGGCCGTCGAATCCTGTTCACCCGCACCAAGCACCAGGCCAAGAAGCTGGCGCGCAAGCTCACCGACGGCGGCATCCCGGCGGTCGACCTGCACGGCAACCTGAGCCAGGCGCAACGCGACCGGAACCTGAAGGCATTCTCCGACGACGTCCGGGTCCTCGTGGCCACCGACGTCGCGGCCCGCGGTGTGCACGTCGACGGCGTCGAACTCGTCGTCCACGTCGACCCGCCGGCCGAACACAAGGCCTATCTGCATCGGTCGGGACGTACCGCCCGCGCCGGCAGCTCCGGCGACGTGGTCACCGTCTGCCTGCCCGACCAGCGCCGAGACCTCGCCGGACTCCTCCGCAAGGCCGCGATCACCGTCACCCCCACCCGGGTCGACCCGGCCTCGGCAGAGGTCGACGAACTCGTCGGCGAGCGTGCGGCATTCGTGGCACCCGAGCCGAAGGCGGCACCTCGTCCGGCCACGCGGCAGGCACCCGGTTCGCGGGCCGGCGCACGTGCCGGTGGCCAGCCCGGCCGTCGACGCACCGCCCGCGGCCAGGGGCAAGGACAAGGGCATGGCCAGGGACAGGGACGCGGCCAGGGCCAAGGACGCGGCCAGGGACACGGCCAGGGGCAGGGCGCCGGTCATGGTCGCCCGGGCCGTGCGCAGGGTCGCCGCCGCGTGAAAGATGTTGCGCGCTAGGCATCTCCCGGCTAGCTGACGCCCAGGGCCCGCAACCCGCCGGCGACGCCCGCGGCGATGATCACGACCACCACCAGCGGGGCCTTGCAGAGCGCGGCGATCACGCCGGCCGCAACCCCCGCCGGTCGCGCCCAGCCCACGAGGTCGTGGCCGTCGAAGATCGCCCCGGTCAGCGCCACGCCGACGAGCAGAACCACCGCCGCCCGATTCAGCACGGCGGCGGTGGCCGGACTCATCTGAACCCTCGTGCGCAGGAGCGGACCGGCCACGCGCAGCAGGTAGGTCCCGCCGGCGAGCACCGCGACGCCGACCGCCAGTCCCCAGCCGCTCATCGCACAACCTCCGTGAGCTCGTCGGTCGCCACAGCGGTGGCGGGCGCGGAGTCGGCAGCGGGCGCAAGGCCGGCGCCCGACGTGCCGCGGCCTCGCCGGCCGAGTTCCACGACGACCAGCCCGAACAGTCCCGCCAGGATCGGCAGGCCCGCGGGCAACACGGGTGACAGGGCCACTGCGAGCCCGCCACCGACCAGGGCCGCCATCAGCGTCGAACGACTCCGCAGGGCGGGGAGTGCCAGCGCCGCCAGCAGAGCGGGCAGCGCGGCATCGAGCCCGAGTACCCCCGGATCGGCCACCACGCGGCCGATCATCACCCCGAGCTGCGAACCGAGCGGCCAGCTGACCAGCACGGCGACACCCGAGACGAAAAAGGCGGCCCGGGCGCTCCGCGGCTCCGGTTGGGCACCGGCGATCGCCGCGCTCTCGTCATTGATCAGATGGGCGCCGAGCAGCATCGGCAGCCCGGCGCCGAGGTGCTTGCCGACCGCGAGCCCGTAACCCAGATTCCGGGTGTTCAGCAGCAGACCGGCCAGTGCGGCGACGATGGGCACGCCACCGGCGACCAGGACACCGACGAACACGAACTCCGACGAGCCGGCCAGCACCACGGTCGCGATCGTCAGGATCTGCCACCAGGCGAAGCCCGCCGACTCGGCGGCAACGCCGTACGACGCGCCGATGACCAGGATCGACGCGGTCATGACCACGATCGTGCGCACCGTCGCGGCATCAAGTGTTCTCCACATCGAACGCATAGCCATTATGATGAACACTATGGATGATGTTCGTCAAGATGCACGATCGTCCGTTCCGTCGAACACTGAGCCGACGGCGAACCCGAAGCAACTCGTGGCGACGGCGCTCAAACGGGAACGCACACGCGCGGGTCTGTCCATCGGCGAGCTAGCGCGGCGCGCGGGAATCGGGAAATCGACTCTGTCACAACTGGAATCGGGTGACGGCAACCCCAGCATCGAGACGCTGTGGGCGTTGTCGACCGCACTCGGCCTCCCGTTTGCCGCGTTCCTCGATACAACGACACAGCCGGTGGAGGTCGTCCGATTCGGCGAGGGAGCAGTGTTCTCCGCCGACACCGCGGACTACGTGGCGACGCTGCTGTCGACCGCCCGCCCGGGATCACGCAGCGACATCTACCTGATTCGCGCGGAACCCGGGAATCCACGCGTGTCGGCTCCGCACATGCGCGGAACCGTCGAACGGGTCGTGATCAGCGCCGGCCGCGCGCGGCTCGGGCCCACCGATGCGGCCGTGGAACTCGGTCCGGGCGACTTCATCTCGTACGCCGGGGATGCCGAGCATGTCTTCGACGCCCTCGAGCCCGGCACGGTCGCGGTGATGATCAGTGAGTCGAGCTGACGTCGCCGGTGGTGCCCGTCGGTCACGCGGGCAGGAAGCGTCTGCCCAGGCCGGCGGCCAGCCAGGGTCGCGAGCCCCAGGCGACCGCGCGACCGGTCATCGCCGCCCAGGTCGGTGACACGCGCCCGTAACCGGCGAGCAGCGCGGTCACCGGATCGATGCTGAGGTGGACGTCGGCCGGACGCGGTTCGGCCGGATCGATCTCGAGGCGGCCATCGGTGAACTCGTACACGAACCGCTCGTCACAGCCGCGCAGCCGGATGTCGTAGGTGGCCGAATGGCCGCGGCACGCGTCCTCGTCGACCCAGCTCGGCAGGACCTGGTGCCGGCCACGCGCGATCAGCGGTGACAGGGCGGGATCGATGGGCCACGAGGCGCCGACACCGGAGGCGACGTCGTGACCGTGCACCGCGAACTCGCCGATCAGGATGCCCAGTGCGGCGTCGGCGCGGATACGACGATCCCCGTCGAAATGCATCACCGGCACCCGTGCGCCGAAGTGGCACACCGTGTCGAGTAGCCGGTCGAGGTCGGTGAGGAGGCGCTCGCAGAGCGTACCGATGTCCCGGGTCGGCAGGTTCGCGATCTGCTTGGCGTTGAAGTCGGCGACGTCGCTCGCGCGGGGCGACCAGTCATCCCCGCCGGCGGCCAGGTCGAGGTAGCGCGACGGCGTGCACGCCACGTGACCGAGCAGATCCGTGACCGTCCACGCCGGAGTGCCGGCCAGGCGGACGTCCGGGTTCGCCACGCCGCGCACGAGGTCGACGAACCGGGCGCCGATCTCGCGTGCGGCGTCGATGTAGTCGAACCGCGAATACGTCGTCCTCACGACTGACTGCTCCCATCACCTGACTGCCGCTCAGGATAACCCCGGATGCGGGCCGGGCGCGCGCCGTCGTGATCCGATCGTGTTCACCCTGCAACGCTGAATTGCCTTGGCAATGAGGAACTTTGTGGTAGTGATGGGTGGGCGGTACTGGGACGTTCGACCAAGGTGGCGGGCGGTGGGGTCAGGCCCGGGCGCTCAGCAGACGGTGACGCCGGGGCGACCGCGCGGGATCGGGGAGGAGACCTGCCTCGAGGTCGGCCAGCAACGCGGCCACGGTCTCGGCGGAATCGGCCTTGTTGGTCCCGATGAACCCCGACGGTCCACGCTTGATCCAGCCGGTGACGTACAGGCCGGGCAGCGGTTCGCCGTCGAGTACGATGCGCCCGTTCCGATGCGGGATGACGCCGCGGGCGTCGTCGAACGGAAGTCCGTCGACGGACCCGCCGCGGTAGCCGATCGAGGTGAGGATCAGGCCGGCCTTCATCGTCTCGCTGCCGACGGTGGGGCCGCCGGTGCCATCGTCACCGATCCGATTGCACGAGAAAGTGATTCCGGTGGCTTTCCCGGATTCGTCGATGACCACCGAGGTCGGTGACCGCCGGAATGCCAGGCGGATCCGCGGGCCGTCGACCGCAGGGCGGGCGGCAACCTCGGCGAGCAGGTCGAGTTTGGTCGCGATGGTGGGGTCCTCGGAGTGCGCCCCGTCGAGATCCGCCGGATCGACGACCACGTTCGCACCGCCGTCGACGAGTCCGATCAGTTCCGGCAGGGTGAAGGCGGCCGCGTCGGGCCCACGTCGGCCGACCACCACGACCTCCCGAATCCGTGAGGTCCGCAGCGCGGACAACGCGTGACGCGAGATCGTGCTTCCGGCAAGGCTTTCCGGGTCGGCAGTGAGGATGCGCGCCACGTCGAGGGCGACGTTTCCGTTGCCGACGACGACCGCGCGTCCGCCCGACAGGTCGACCGGCAGATCGTCGAAGTCGGGATGATCGTTGTACCAGCCGACCAGCGACGTCGCGCTCAGCACGCCAAGCGCGGACGTGTTCGCGATCTGCAGTCGCCGATCCGACGATGCGCCACCCGCCCAGATCACCGCCCGGTGCCGACGTCTCATCTCGTCGAGGGAGACGTCACGTCCCACCGTGCACCCCAACCGGACGTCGCACCGTGGATGGCGGGCGATGTCGTCGAACAACCGCATCACCGATCGCGTCGCGGTGTGATCGGGGGCGACGCCGTAGCGGGCCAGGCCGAACGGGCGGCGCAGACGTTCGTAGATGGTCACCGAGATCTGCGGATGCCGCAAGAGTTCGTCGGCGGCATACATCGCCGACGGCCCGGACCCGACGATGCCTACGGAGGCGGGCCCGTCCACCGCGATGCCGCGCGGTTTCGCGATGGGCGCCAAGGGAAGTCGCCGCACCGGGTCGACCGGGAACCGGGCGCCGGTGTCGGCCAACGGGAGGCTGTCACCGAATTGCGCCGCGTTCACCTCGGCGAACCGAGCCTGGTCATCCGTGAGCCGATGACCGGGCACGATGGCGCCGACCGGGCAGGCGCTCACGCACGCACCGCAGTCGACGCACGTCGCGGGATCGATATAGAGCATCTCCGACGTGCCGAACCCGGGTTCCTCGGGCGTCGGGTGAATGCAGTTCACCGGGCATGCGTAGACGCACGAAGCGTCACCGCAGCACGCTTGGGTGACAACGTGAGGCATGGTGTCAGGCCGCGGTATAGGTGGGTTCGCTGCGGAAACGTGACGGACGGCCGCCGATGCCGAGGATCCTCCACAGGAGCCGGGAGATGGGATTCATCAGCCCGCATTGCTCGCCGAGCATTCGGACATCGCCGAAAACGTTGCGCAGGAATCGCTTCGACTCCGCAGATCGCCAGAAGATGTCCCGCATCACGTCATCCGGCACGTCGAAGCGCGTGCGGAAGGTGCGCGGCGGCACCACGATGGCCCCACACAACACGCGCATGGTGATCGGCAGCATCAGTGACAGGAGGAACCGCTGCACGCGGCCCTTCTGCGGAATCGTCTCGCGCAGAAGGTGATGCGCGAAGGAGATGTGTCGCGCCTCCTCGGCCACGTGCAACTGCATGACTGCGGCCATCGTCGGATGCAGGTCGGCGCGCGCCCGCAGGAAGTCCTTCTGGATATGGTCGATGGGCTCTTCGCCACCGAGCACGCCGAAGAAGAAGATCGTCGGAAAGATGGTGGAGAACAACGGGATCAGCGGTGAGATCAGGCGATAGCCGACCTTGGCGCCCGGCACATCCATGCCGGTGCGATTCACGAACTCCTGGAACATCAGGGTGTGATTGCACTCCTCCTTGGATTCGTGCGTGGTGTACCGGAACTCCTTGGCGCCGTTGGGCAACGAGAAGCTGTACTGCATCAGGCCGCGGATCAGCACCGACTCGAACTGCAGGCCCACCTTGGCGACGTTGGCCTGTCGCCACATACCGATCTCGATCTGCTTGGCCCGCGGCTGCGCCTGATACCAGGGATGGCGACCTACCGGGTCCACGTCCTTCGACAGCACCCAGCGCGTGTCGTCGCCGACGATCGCCATGGCCGGGTCGTCCCAGTCGATGTCGATGTACGGATCGAAATTGCGGTGGACCGACGCGGCCGACAGGTCATCGAGGACCTGTGTGTAATCGTCGTCGGCACCCGGCCTGTCGTGCTCGGGAACGTAGGACTCGCCGACGTTGCTCACGGTGTTCGTCATGGGAGATCGGTGACCCTTTTCGTCGTCGGGCATGCCGGGTGAAGTCTGGTGTCTGGGCGACGCTGCGACACCCGTCCGGGAATGCCACGAACCTAAAACGGCCGGCCGTCATTTGTCAACATTCAATGTCACAATCGCCGATGGCACTTAGTGTCGTCGGACCGTGAGTGCGACAGGATGGTGGGCATGGCGCACATCCTGCTTGCGATCATCGCCGTCCTCGGCATCGCCGCGGCCTCCGTCATCGGCCCGCGGATCCGGGTGGCGCCCCCATTGCTCCTGGTCATCGTCGGTGCGGTGGTCGGAGTGCTGCCCATGGTGCCGGCCGTGGAGATCGACCCGGAATGGATTCTGATCGGGGTGCTGCCGCCGCTGCTCTATTCGGCGGCCGTCTCGCTGCCGACCATGGACTTCCGCCGGGATTTCACGGCGATCAGCGCGCTGTCGGTCCTGCTGGTCATCATCAGCACCGTCGTCATGGGGTTCTTCTTCACCTGGGTGCTGCCCGGCATCAACATCGGCACGGGCATCGCCCTTGGCGCCATCGTGTCGCCGACCGACGCGGTCGCGACGTCGATCGCCAAACGCCTCGGGGTACCCGGGCGGGTCACCGCCATGCTCGAGGGGGAGAGCATGCTCAACGACGCGACCGCGTTGGTGCTGCTCAGGTCGGCGATCGCCGCGGCCGGCGCCGGTTTCTCGTTCGGGCACGTGGCCGTCGACTTCGGGTGGGCCGTCCTCGCCGCGGCCGCGATCGGTGCCGCGGTGGGCTGGGCGAACCTGTGGGTCCGGAGCCGGGTCGCGGACGCGACGGTCAACACCGCGATCTCGTTCACCGTGCCGTACCTGGCCTATCTGCCCGCCGAAGAACTCGGAGCGTCGGGACTCGTGGCCGCGGTGACCGCCGGACTCATCGTCGGTGCGGGTGCACCCAGGTACCTCACCCCGCGCCACCGGTTCTCCGACAGCCAGAACTGGAAGACCGTCGAACTGCTCGCCGAGGGTGGCGTGTTCCTGCTCATGGGCCTCGAGTTGTACGGGCTGGTCGTAGACGTGCACAACGAGCACGGCGGTGTCCCGACCGCCGTGTGGATAGGCCTCGCCGCGCTCGGTCTCGCCGTGGTGATCCGGGCGCTGTACGTGGCGCCGCTGGTCTGGTGGCTGGACCGCCGTTCACGGCGCGGCACCGCCATGCGTCCCTACCTGGAGGACATGGGTGCGGTGATCAGCGAGAAGGAGCACCGGATCAAGGCTGCGCGGGGCTCGGCGCCCGACGACAAGCGGCCGCCACCGTGGCTGCGACTGCGGCCGCGATTCGGGCGTCGCCCGACTCCGCCGGACGATCAACTGTCCACCGCCGCATTCGCCGCCAACCCCGGCGCCGCGCAGCAGTACCAGTACCGCATCAGCCGCGCGCTCGCCGACATCGACTACTACGCGTCGGCGCCGATGGGACCCAAGGAAGGTGTCGTCATCGTGTGGGCCGGACTGCGTGGCGTCGTGACCCTAGCGGCGGCGCAAACCCTTCCCGCGGACACTCCGTCGCGCGCCCTGCTGGTCCTGATCGCCTTCGTGGTCGCGGTCGCGTCACTGCTCCTGCAGGGCGGTACCCTCGGCCCGCTGATCCGCGCCTTGCGGATCACCGACTCCAGCGACCTTGTCGCCGAACACAATCGGCTGCGCCTCGAACTGTCACGAACCGCGCAACGGACGATGGCGCAGTCGGAACTCGCGCGCAAATACCCGTGGGTGCGGGCGCGACTCGAACGGCAGGAACGCGAGGACGAGTCCGACGAGGACGCGATGGACGCGAACCTGACCTACCGCACCGCATTCGGCAAGGTGCGCCGAGAGGTGATCGAAGAGCAGCGCAAGACACTGCTGGAGATGCGCGCCACCGGAACCTATTCCTCCGTGCTGCTGACCCGTGAGCTCCAGCAACTCGATGCCGAGGAGATCAGTCTCGACATGCGCGCGGAGGACTGACGTGGCCACCACGGGCGACCCGGCCACCTCGACGGCACGTGTCACCCTCTTGCCCGGCAACGGAATCGTCGTCCGGACAGCGTCATTCCTCTGCGTTCTCGGCGACCGCGACGCGGCGGCGGCATCCGATATCCGTGCCCTCGACGCGTCGGTCGCCGACGGGATGCGGGAAGGCCGCGATGTCGTCGGCGCATTGGCCCAATTGCTCTCTGCCGCCGACAAACCGGTGGCCGTCGCCTTCGCCGCCGCTGACCGCGTGGGGATTTCGGTGTATCTGTCCGGCGCCGTCTTCGCCGAAGTCGACGGACGACGACTTGCGCCCGACGGCGATACGGCGCTCGAGCGCTCCATTCCGTGGCCGATCGAAGGGCTCGGGCTGTATCTCGACGGTGCCGTGCCGGACGAACCCGGCGAGGAGCGTTTCGACCTCGCCGCCGGTACGGTGCCGGCCGCCGGCGCGTTACTGCACACCCCACCCGACCTGCGCGGCAACATCATTCAGACGGACATCGACCACACCGAGTCCAACCCCACCGAGTCCAACCCCACCGAGTCCGACTGCACAGAGTCCGACCGCACAGAGTCCGACCCCACCGAGTCCGACCACACCGACTCCGAGGCCCCGCCCACCGCGCCCGAGCCCGCCGCCGCACCCACATCCGTCGGAGACGGCTACCAGCCGCCCGACACCGAATTCGTGGCGGTCGCCGCGCGACGCACCCTGGTGCGCGGAATACGTTGTCCGCGTGGACACCTCAACCATCCACGCGCGTGGGCGTGTGCGGTGTGCGGGCTGCCGACGGACCGGAGGACCGGGATGCTCACCGACGGCGACCGGCCGCCGTTGGGCTGGCTGCTCCTGGACAACGGCTCGACCTTTCTCCTCGACGAGGATCTGGTGATCGGTCGCGAGCCGACTCCCGATGGGAATCGCCGCCCGGTCGGTCCCAAACCCATCCGAGTCGTCGACGAGACCGGTCAGATGTCCCGGCGACACATCGAGATCCGGCTGGTGGACTGGTCGGTGCATCTCGTCGATCTCGGATCGGCAAACGGTACCTTTGTCACCGCACCCAACACCGGGAACCGGGAGTACCGCATTCCCGCGTATCGCCCCCACGTGCTCGCCCCGGGGTCGCACGTACGGGTCGGTGGCCGACACTTCGTCTTCGAATCACCGCACGCGCGAAACTGATCGGGCGTGCCGACGCCGCCGATCACGGCCGGTTCACGTCAGCAGCGCGGGGGCACTCGAGAAGAGGAAGACGATGAACATCGACAGCAGGAACCACGACGCCCCCTGCCAGACCTGCCATCGTCCGCCCACGCGCCAACATCGGTATGTGCGCCACAGCGCTGCGAGGGCGCCGATGAGCACCACGATCGGCGCCGCCACCACCAGCCCGGTCCGCAGACCATCGGTCGAGGCCCAGGCGACGAGCACGATTGCCAGCCCGAAACCGATTGTCACAACACCATGTACGACCGCACGACGGATCTCGTCGTCCGTCGACCCGGATGCGTGTGTCCCGTTGCGGTTGATGTGCGCGTCGATGATCCCTCACCTCGTCTCTCACCGTACGCCGATGGCCCCCGGATGACGACCAGGTGGACTCCCAGTGAATTGGGGAGGTGACGAAACAGACTGTGGGAGGGACTTTTTCCTCATTGCCCGTATGCGGGTGACGGGGGACCATAGACAATGAGGGGACAAGAGGACGTATCGAGTGAGGAGATGAGACCGGACATGAGCGCGATTCTCGTCGGAGTTGACGGATCGGATGCCTCGAACGCGGCCGTACAGTGGGCCGCCAAGGCAGCCGCAGCAGAGCACGTGGACCTCAAACTGGTCGGCGTCTACGACGTCAGCACAAGCAATTACGCACCTGGACTGATCATCCCGCAGGACGTGGTCGACGCGATCAAGCAGGACGCGACCGACGCCGTGCATGCGGCGGCCGATCTCGCCAAGGAGACCGCGGCGGACGTCTCCGTCGCCACCACCCTGGTCGAGGGTGACGCCGCGCGAGCACTACTCGAACTCGGCAAGGACGCGGGCACCATCGTGCTCGGCACCCGCGGACTCGGTTCGGTCAAGGGACTCTTCCTCGGGTCGGTGTCCACGACCGTCGCCGCCCACTTCCACGGCCGTGTCGTCGTGGTCACCGGAACCGGTGGGGACGGACCGGTGGTCGTCGGTATCGACGACTCGCCGGTCAGCGATGCCGCCGTCGCCGAGGCCTTCCGCCAGGCGTCGCTGCGCAATGCCACGCTGCTCGCCGTGCACACCTGGACCCCGCTCGACGTCGACGCCCTCCACGGGTACGGCATCGAGCCCGAAGAGGTCCATCGGATGTCGCAGGAAGCCGTCGAGGCCCTCGGTGAGCGGCTGGCCGGCTACAGCAGCGACTATCCCGACGTCACCGTCGAGCACAAGGTGATCCCCGAGGAGCCGGCCAAGGCAGTTCTCGACGCGGCCGGCGACACCGCCCAGCTGATCGTCATCGGCAGCCGCGGCCGAGGCGGATTCAAGGGGCTGATGCTCGGCTCCACCAGCCAGAAGATCCTCCACCAGGCCCACTGCCCGGTGATGGTCGTCCGCAGCTGACCCTTCCCCGATCCCGATCCCGCGGTTGCGCCCTGCAGCGCCCGCGGGATCGGTGGTTAGGTGGGTGCTGTGACCCTCAAGAAACGCGAACTGTCGGTCGGTGAACTGGCGCAGCGCGCCGGGATCGCGCCGTCGGCGGTGCGGTTCTACGAGGAACAGGGACTGATCTTCAGTCGCCGGACATCCGGCAATCAGCGACGCTTCCACCGGGCGATGCTGCGCCGCGTCGCATTCATCCGCGCGTCGCAGAGCGCCGGGATACCGCTCTCGGTGATCGCCGAGGTCCTCGCCGAACTCGGCGACCACGAATCGCCGTCCACCGCCATGTGGGAGGCGGCGTCGCGACGCTGGATCGACGACATCAACGAACGCATCGCCTTGCTGGAGAACATGCGCGACATGATCGGCTCGTGCGTCGGCTGCGGCTGCCTGTCGCTGGGCGAATGCCATCTGCTCAACCCGGGCGACGAGATGAACAAACTCGGTCCGGGTCCGCAACGCCTGCTGCGACACTGACCGATCGGCCCGTCCGGGTGGGCGATCGGGGGCGTCGATAGGCTTCACAGCATGGCCAGATCCACCCGCGTGGCGCTCGCCCTCGGCAGCGGCGGCGCCCGCGGCTACGCACACATCGGGGTGATCGCCGAACTCGAGGCCCGCGGCTTCGAGGTGGTCACCGTCGCCGGGTCGTCCATGGGGGCGCTCGTCGGCGGGCTGCACTGCGCCGGCAAACTCGACGACTACGTGGACTGGATCACCGGCCTCACCCAGCTCGACGTCGTCCGCCTGGTGGATGTGTCGCTCTCCAAACCGGGCGTCATCGGTGCCGATCGCATCCTCTCCCGCGTCCGGGAGATCCTCGGGGACACCGTCATCGAGGACCTCGCGACACCGTTCACCGCCGTCGCCACCGACCTCAACGCCGGACGGGCGGTCTGGTTCCAGCGCGGCAGCCTCGTCGACGCGATCCGCGCGTCGATCGCCATCCCGGGCGTCATCAGCCCGCACACCTACGGGGGCCGGCTGCTCGGCGACGGCGGCATCCTCGACCCGCTGCCCGTCGCCCCCACCTCCGGGGTGTCCAGCGACGTGACCATCGGCGTGGTGGTCGGCGCCGACGGCGGCCCCGACGAGGGCGCGACTCGCGAACCCAAGAGCAAGGGACTGCTGCGGCGCAACGTCGAACCGCTGCTCGACAGCGACTTCATGCGGTCGGTGCGCGACCGCTTCGGCATCGACGAACACGAGCCCGTCCCGGCTCCCGAGGAGCCCGTGGCACCGGTCGCCCATGCGGTACCGCGCATGGGACGCTTCGAGGTGCTCAGCCGATCGCTCGACATCATGACCGAAGCGCTCACCCGCTATCAGGTGGCCGGCTATCCGCCCGACATCCTGATCCGGGTGCCGCGAAAGTCGGTCCGCACCTTGGATTTCCACAAGGCGACCGAGATGATCGCGCTCGGCCGGAGCTTGACGGCCACCGCGCTCGACCAGTTGCCCGAGCTCGCTGGATGACGGTCCGGCCCGCGATCGGGGCGCGGTGAAACAGATACCCCGCGGGATCTGGGTGCTGCTGGCCGCCAATGTGGTCATCGCACTCGGATACGGACTCATCGCACCGGCGCTGCCGTCCTTCGCGCGCAGCTTCAACGTCAGTTTCACCGCTGCGTCCGCGGTGGTCTCCGCCTTCGCGGTGATGCGGCTGCTCTTCGCGCCGGCGGCCGGCCGCCTCATCACCGTCTTCGGGGAACGTCGCATCTACCTGATCGGCCTGCTGATCGTCGCGCTGAGCACGTTCGCCACCGCGTTCGCCCAGGGATACTGGCAGCTGCTGCTGTTCCGCGGCGCTGGCGGCATCGGTTCGACCATGTTCACCGTCTCGGCGATGGCGCTGCTCATCCGGATGGCGCCCGGCGACATCCGCGGCCGGGTGTCGGGATACTTCTCGGCCGGGTTCCTCATCGGCAACATCACCGGTCCGCTGATCGGCAGCGCGCTGATCGGTTTCGGACTGCGGATGCCTTTCGTCGTCTACGCGATCGCCCTGCTGATCGCCGCCGCGGTGGTCGCGACGCAGCTGCGTGAACACGGTGGCCGACCCGACTCGGCCGCACCGACCGCCGCCGGCGTCATCGCGTTCCGGACCGCGCTGCGCAACAGCGCCTATCGGGCGATCCTCGCCTCCAACTTCACCCAGGGCTGGGCGTCGCAGGGGGTGCGGGTGGCGGTGGTACCGCTGTTCATCACCGACGGACTGGGCGAGGGCCCCGCGATGGCCGGTGTCGCGCTGGCGATGTTCGCCGTCGGCAACGTCGCGGCGATCATGGTGGCCGGTCGTCTGTCCGACTCGGTCGGCCGCCGGCCGATCATGCTGCCCGGTCTGGCCATCACCGCGGTCGCCACGGCGTCACTCGGATTCTCCCCGAACCTCGCCGTCGCGTTGCTGCTGTCGATGGCCGCCGGTGTGGGGTCGGGGTTGTTCGCGCCCACCCACCAGGCGGCCCTGGCCGACGTGCTGGGGAACCGTCAGCAGGGTGGGTCCGCGCTCGCCGCGTACGGCATGTCGTCGGACCTCGGTGCGGTGTCCGGGCCGATCATCATCGGCTTCGTCGCCGACCGCGCGGGATTCACCCACGCATTCCTGCTCACCGGCGTGGTGGCCGCGGCCGCGTTCGTCATGTGGCTTTTCGCCCGCGAAACCGCCCCATCGGTGATCGGGGAGCCGCCGCCCACCCTGACCGATCCCGACCCCGTCTGACGGTGCGCACCGACCCCAGAATCACGCGCCGGCCAGTGCGATCGGCGGCGAACATCTACCGTTGACACATGAGCGCAGCCACCGCGGATTACGCCCTGGGTTCGACGTCGGAGGTGGGGCGGCTGCGTGCGGTCATGCTCCACCGGCCGGGCGACGAACTGCGCCGCCTCACACCGCGCAACAACGATCAGCTGTTGTTCGACGGGCTGCCGTGGGTGGCGCGCGCACAGGAGGACCACGACGCGTTCGCCGAACTCCTGCGTTCGCACGGCGTCGACGTCTATCTGCTCGGTGACCTGCTGACCGAGACCATCGAACGCAGCGGTGCCGCGCGTGTCCAGGGCGTCGCCGCCGCGGTCAGCGCACGCCGGCTCGGCAATCATCTCGCCGACGATCTGGCCGCTCATCTGCGCGGTCTGCCCGCCCCCGAACTGGCCAACGTCCTGATGGCCGGCCTGACCTTCGACGAACTCCCGGTGACCCCGTCCACCGAATCGGCGTCACTGGTGCGCCGGATGCACCACGGACCCGAGTTCGCCATCGAACCGCTGCCCAATCTGCTGTTCACCCGGGACAGTTCGTTCTGGATCGGCCCGCGCTTCGCCATCACCTCGCTGGCGCTGCCGGCCCGGGTGCGGGAGACGTCGCTGACCGATCTCATCTACGCCCATCATCCGCGCTTCACCGGGGCGCGGCGAGCGTACGAATCGCAGGTGGCGCCGGTCGAGGGCGGCGACGTCCTGCTTCTCGCGCCCGGTGTGGTGGCCGTCGGGGTGGGGGAGCGCACCACTCCCGCCGGCGCAGAAGCTTTGGCGCGCAGTCTGTTCGACGACGGACTCGCGCACACCGTGCTGGCCGTGCCGATCGAGCAGCGACGGGCGTTCATGCACCTCGACACCGTCTGCACCATGGTCGATGTCGATGCGGTCGTCATGTACCCCAACATCGCCGAAAGCATCACGGCCTTCACCCTGAGCCGTGGTGACGACGGCACCGCAACCGTGACGGGAGCGCGTCCCTTCGTCGAGGCGGCGGCCGATGCGATGCAGATCGAGAAGCTGCGTGTCATCGACACCGGCCTCGACCCGGTCACCGCCGAACGCGAACAGTGGGACGACGGCAACAACACCCTGGCCATCGCGCCCGGCGTCGTCGTCTCCTACAACCGCAACGTCGAGACGAACCGTCGGCTGCGCGACTCCGGCATCGAGGTGCTGGAGATCGACGGCCGGGAACTCGGGTCCGGTCGAGGCGGTCCGCGGTGCATGTCCTGTCCGTTGGCGCGCGACGAACTCGACTAGCCATGACCGCGGACCTGGCCGCGCTGCTGAGGATCACCCGTGACGGTCCGGCACCCTACGAACAGGTGCGGGCAGGTGTCGTCGATCTCGTCGGGCGAGGTGAACTACTTGTCGGACAACGGATTCCGACCGTCCGGAAATTGGCCGCCGATCTGGATCTCGCGCCCAACACGGTTGCCCGCAGCTACAAGGAACTCGAGGCGGCCGGAGTCATCGAGACACGCGGACGCCACGGTTCGTTCATCAAGGCGGGCCAGGGTTCGGCGCTGGAGCGGGCGCAGCAGGCGACCATCGACCATGTCACCGCGCTGCGCACGCTCGGCATCGACGACCGCACCATGCTCACGCTGCTCGAACAGGCGATCCGGTCGTCGTGAGTGCCTGATCGTGTGCGATCAGCCCCAACTAGGCAACCAGATCTGCTGATGCCATTGAGCCGGGGAGATCGGGCTCGCGGTGAGGATCGGCCACAGCCACACGAAGTTCGCCACCACCAGACCGACGTAGATCGACACCACCAGCACCGCGAGTGCGCGTCGTTCCGGACGGGCCCGCGCGGTCGCGTTCGCGGTCTGCAGCAGGTCCCCGCAGCACAGCGCCAGGCCCATCACGAGGAACGGTGCCATCACGGTTGCGTAGAAGAAATACATCTGGCGGTCGATGTCGGCGAACCATGGCAGCAGCCCTGCGCCGTACGCGGTGAGGACCGCCGCATACCGCCAGTCGCGCCGGACGATCCACCGCCAGAGCCCCCAGGCGATCATCGGGACCGCCAACCACCACATCGCCGGCGACCCGATCAGCATCTGCGCGCGGACGCACTCACCGGCGCCGCACTGGTCGGGTCCGTTCTCGATCGCGTAGAGCATCGGCCGCAGGCTCATCGGCCATGTCCACGGCTTGGACTCCCACGGATGGTGGTTGCCGGCCGCGTTGGTCAGACCCGCGTGGAACTCGAGAATGCCCGCCTCGTAGTACCAGAGGGACCGCCACGCGCCGGGCACCCAGGCGAACGGTCCGCCGACACCGATCTGGTTGCCGACCTCGTAGCGGTACACCGCGGTCTCGCTGTTGAACCACGGGATGAAGGTCGCCAGATAGATCGCGACCGGCATCACCGTCAGGCTCAGCGCGGATGGCACGAGGTCACGGCGCAGGACACCCAGCCACGGGCGACGCACGTGATAGGCCTTGCGTGCGGCGACGTCGAATCCGATCGCCAGCGCGAAGAAGAAGAGGACGTAGTAGATGCCCGACCACTTGGTCCCGCACGTCAGCCCGAGCATCACGCCGGCGGTGAAGCGATACCAGCGGAAACCCAGACGCGGCCCGAACTCGGTGTCGCCGATCCGGCCCTCGACATAGACCCGGTGCATCCGCGCGCGGACCTGATCGCGGTCGGCGATCAGTGCGGCGAACGTCGCGACCACGAAGAGCGCCTGGAAGATGTCGAGCATGCCCATCCGCGACTGCACGAACAGCACGCCGTCGCAGATCGCGAACACCCCGGCGATCGCACCGATGAGCGTTGATCGCGTCATCCGGCGCACCGAGCAGTAGATCATCACCACGATCGCGATGCCGGACAGCGCCGCGGTGACCCGCCAGCCCATCGGCCCGTACCCGAAGACGGACTCACCGGCGGCGAGCAGCCACTTGCCGACGGGCGGGTGGACGACGAGTCCGTAGGCCGGGTTGTCCTCGATCCAGTTCCCACCGGTCAGCACCTGCCACCCCTGCGGCACGTAATGCTTCTCGTCGAACACCGGGGTGCCCTGGTCGGTCGGCCGTGTCAGGCCCCAGAGTCGGGTCGCCGCCGCGAGGAGGGTGATCACCGCGCCCACCACGAAACCGCGCAGCCGATCGGGTGCCCCGAACACCGGGTCCGGGATCTGCGGACCGGGCCGCGTGCCGAGATCCTCCGCGAGCCCACGATCACCGGGTCCGGCGTCGCCGCCGTCGCCGCCGTCGAACCGATGGTCGAGGACGGGGGTGGTGGTCACCCCGACGATGGTAGTGGGCACTCGTAAGCTGACTCGTGATGAACACCGCCGATGCAGGCCGACTGATCCTCGCCGCCACCCCGATGGGGCAGGTCGACGACGCCTCACCCCGCCTGCGCGCGGCGTTCGCCGCCGCCGACATCGTCGCCGCGGAGGACACCCGGCGCGCCCGGACGCTGGCGGCGGCCCTCGACGTCACCATCGGCGGGTCACTGGTGAGTTACTACGACCAGGTAGAGGCGGCGCGGACACCCGGCCTGGTGGACGCGATCGCGGGCGGGCAGAGCGTGCTGCTGATCACCGACGCCGGGATGCCGTCGGTGAGCGATCCCGGTTTCAAGCTCGTCGCCGCGTGTGCCGATGCCGGGTTGCGGGTCACCTGCCTGCCCGGCCCGTCGGCCGTGACCACCGCGCTCGCGGTCTCGGCCCTGCCGTCGGAGCGGTTCTGCTTCGACGGGTTCGCGCCGCGCCGGCCCGGCGCCCGCCGCGACTGGCTGACGACCCTGATCGAACAGCCGCGTACGACGGTCTTCTTCGACTCGCCGCATCGGTTGGCCGACACGCTCGCCGACGCCGTCGAGATCCTCGGGGCCGACCGTCGCGGGGCGGTCTGCCGGGAGCTGACCAAGACCTATGAAGAAGTGCGGCGGGGCACGCTCGGGGAACTGGCGGACTGGGCGGCCGAAGGTGTGAAGGGCGAGATCACCGTCGTCCTCGAGGGTGGGACTCGCCGTGTCCGTGACCTCGACGAACTGGTCGACGAGGCCGAGGAACTCGTGGATGCCGGGATGCGGTTGAAAGAGGCTTGCGCGCAGGTCACGCGGGATGGTGATGCATCTCGCCGCCAGGTGTACGAGGCGGTGCTGGCGCGTCGCCAGGAGAGGTGATCGGGTGCCCGGGGTTGTCGGGGGCCGGCCCGGACGCGACCCGCAGCGTCACACCCGCTGACAACCGGTAAGGCCGACTGGTGATCAACGCGCCGACGACCCGCCGCAGCCTCGACATCTCCGCCCGCACGGTCACGACGTGGCCGGTGTCGCCGAAGATGAGTCGGCTCAGACGGGCCGACGTGAGCCCGGATTCCTTCGCCTCGGCCAGCAGCAGCAGGATCTGGGCGTGCCGGCGGGTGAGCACGGTGCGCCATTCGTCGCCGTCGCCGACCACGGTGAGCGACGGCTCGCCGCGCAGATCCAGTTCGGCGACAATCGGATTGGCCGGACCCACCCGACGCAGCAGCCAGCCGTCACCGACCTCGAAGGCCACACAGGTGCCGATGCCCGGAACGAACTGGTGAGCGCCGGCGCTCGGCGCGGCCACCGCATCGGGCGGGGTGCATCCGCGGCTGTCCGCCACCCAGCCGTCGCGGTCCACGAGCAGGGCGGGACCGCGGATGCCGGCGAGCCGGGCGCCGGCCGACTTGCGGAGCTCGGCCAGCGAGGTCGCGTGTGCGGTGGCGATCTCGAACTCGGCCAGGGCGGCCAGGGTCGTCGCCAGCGCGGTCGACGACACCTGCACGTGGTCGGCCGACCCGGCGAGCCCGACGACACCCAACAGCACGCCGGTGCGGGGATCGTGGATGGGCGCAGCCGCGCAGTAGAGGCCGTGCAGCGCGCGGTTGTAGTGTTCGTCGCCGACCACCCGAACGGGTCGATTGTCGGCGATCACCAGGCTGACCGCTGTCGTGCGCACCGAAGCCTCGTCCCACACGGAGCCCTCGACGAGCCCCACGGAACCGGTGGCGGTGGGCCACCGGCGCTCGCCGGCGCGCCACAGCAGCACCCCGTCCGCGTCGAACACGGCCATCGCCAGGTCGGTGTTGTCGGTGGTCTCGCCGAAGATACGCCCGAGCCGGTCCATGCCGACTCTCAGCGGGCTCGAATTCCGTCGTCGGACAATCTCTCCCGCAGACACATGGCGCGGAGCGTGGACATCCGGATCGGCGCCCATCGCCGCGACCCGTTGATGTGATGCCGCAATCTGGCCACGTTTCCCCGCCGACATCGTGTCATCGATCCCCGACTGGATCTGTTCCCGACCTTCAGATTCCGGCAGACAATCCGTACCAAACGGTATGGAAGGTTGCATGAGTTAATTTTACCGGAGCAGTAGTTGACGATCGCATCTACGGGTGCGATGTGACATGCCCGACAATGCTGGCCGCCTTGTCGAGGCATTCCTGCCACTCCCGCGACGGATCCGAGTCGATGGTGATCCCACCCCCGACCCCCAGCGTGGCGGTTCCGTCGGGTGCCAGGGTGACCGTCCGGATCGCGACGTTGAGGTCGAGTCCGTGCCCGGGGCCGGCCATGCCGATCGCGCCGCAGTAGACGCCGCGGGGCGCCTGCTCCCAGTCGGCCAGCAGCTCGGCGGCGCGGATCTTCGGTGTGCCGGTCACCGACGCCGGGGGGAAGGTGGCGCGCAGCAGCTCGTTGGTGCCGACCGCCGGATCGAGGATGGCCTCCACGCGGGACACCAGGTGCCACACCCCGGGCGCGCGGACCACCGAGAGCAACTCGGGCACCCGCACCGTTCCGGTGACCGCGACCCGGCCCAGGTCGTTGCGGACGAGGTCGACGATCATCACGTTCTCCGCGACGTCCTTGGCCGATGCGGCCAACGACTCGGGCGGTGCGTCTGCGGCAATGGTGCCCTTGATCGGCGACGACGACACGATGTTGCCGGTGCGCCGAAGGAAGGTCTCGGGGGAGAAGCTGGCGACCGTACCCCAATCGCCTTGCAGGAACGCCGCTTTCGCGGGTGCCGTGGCACCGGCTATCGACGTGAAGAACTCGACCGGGTCGCCGGAGAACGCGCCGGTGAATCGGGTGCACACGCAGGCCTGGTAGACCTCGCCGGCGCGGATCGCCGACAGGCATTTCTCGATCGCGGACAAGTGCGGATCACGTTGCGGTACGGTCCATTCCGCTGTCCACGGCGGCTCCGCGGGAGGTGGCAGCGGTGTGTCGAGCGCGTTCTGCACCCATGCCGGGCAGGCGGCGTCGTCGACACTCTCATAGGACCATCGGCCATCGCGGCCGACGAGGATCGCATCGGTGAGTCCGCCGACGACGGTCGGGGTCGATGATTCGTTGGCGCGCACCGGAAATCCGAGCGAACCGAACCAGAAGCGACCGGGGTCATCCGGCGGTGCGAAGCCGGCCCGCAGATCGATCGACGGCGCGATCACCGCGTCGGCGCCCCACCAGTCGCCGACGAGTGCTGCGGGCGGCGGCATCCCCGCCGACCGGGTGGCCGCGTGCAGGGCCCGTAAGACGTCGAGGGGCGGTGCATTCACCACGCGGTGGTCACGCCTCGTATCGCGGGAACACCGGCGACGGCTTGGGTAGCGCGGTGCCCGGCGGCAACGACTCGGTGACCGCGGTGAACTGCCGACGGTCGGGGTTCACGACGAGCAGATCGAGGAGCCGACCGGTCGAGTCCGGCATCACCGGCTGGGCCAGCAGTGCCACGATCCGCACCACCTCGGCGCACACGTAGAGCACCGTTCCGGTGCGCTCGAGGTCGGTCTTGGCCAGCTTCCACGGCTCCTGTGCCGAGATGTAGCGGTTCGTGTCGGCCAGTACCGACCAGAGCGCCTCGATGCCGAGGTGGATGGCCTGCACATCGAAGTGCGCCCGGACCGCGGGCAGCAGGTCTGCCGCCTTGCCCAGCAGCGTGGTGTCCTCGTCGGTGTACGGGCCCGGGGCCGGGACCGCGCCGTCGAAGTACTTGCCGATCATCGACAGGGTGCGCTGCGCCAGGTTGCCGAACTCGTTGGCCAGGTCGGCGTTGATGCGGCTGATCATCGCGTCGGTGGAGTACGAACCGTCCTGACCGTAGGAGACCTCGCGCAGGAAGAAGTAGCGCACCGGGTCGAGGCCGAACTCGTCGATCAGCGACTCTGGGTCGAGGACGTTGCCCACCGATTTGCTCATCTTCTCGCCCTTGTTGAACAAGAAGCCGTGCGCGAACACACGTTTCGGCAGGTCGATACCGGCGCTCAGCAGGAACGCCGGCCAGTACACGCAGTGGAACCGGATGATGTCCTTGCCGATGATGTGCAGATCGGCCGGCCAGTAGCGGTCGAAGCTCTGCGGGTCGTCCGGGAAACCGACTCCGGTGAGGTAGTTGGTCAGTGCGTCCACCCACACGTACATGACGTGATCCGGGTGCCCGGGCACCGGCACCCCCCAGTCGAAGGTGGTGCGGGAGATCGACAGATCGGTCAGACCGCCCTTGACGAAGCTGACGACCTCGTTACGCCGGACGTCGGGACCGATGAACTCCGGATGGTTTTCGTAGAGTTCGAGAAGCCGGTCCTGATATGCCGAGAGTCGGAAGAAGTAGCTCTGCTCCTCGGTCCAGGTCAGCGGGTGCCCGCTGTCGGATGTCACGCGGTTGCCGTCGTCGTCGACGGTGGTGTCGGCCTCGGCGTAGAAGGTCTCGTCACGGACGTCGTACCAACCGGCGTAGGTGTCCAGATAGATGTCGCCGGCGTCCGACATGCGCTGCCAGATCGCCTCCGACGCACGTTTGTGGTCGTCATCGGACGTGCGGATGAAGCGGTCGTAACTCGAGCCGAGTCGATCCTGCACGGCCTGGAATCGGTCCGAGTTGCGGTTGGCGAGTTCGGTGGTCGGGATGCCCTCGGCCTCGGCGGTCTGCTGCATCTTCTGCCCGTGCACGTCGGTGCCGGTGAGGAAGCGCAGGTCGAATCCGTCGAGCCGCTTGAAGCGAGCCAGCGCATCGGCCGAGATGTACTCGTAGGCGTGGCCGATGTGCGGTACGCCATTCGGGTAGGCGATCGCGGTGGTGAGGTAGAACGGTTCGCCGGCGCCGTAGGAGGTGTCCTGCATGAGTTCCCAGCCTAGTGCGCGCGGTTTCGAATCGTGTCGAGTGGGCGTCGAAAACTCGACGCCCACTCGGCGTTCGTGGCCTGGGTCGGTTGGTGACGTTGCGGTGAGGTGTGCCCTCGCGCTAGTCGAAACGACGGTACGGTTCACACCCCAGCGGCGCCTTGGGTGCCTCGCGCCGTTCCAGGTCCGGGATGTCCTTGCTGACGTGCGCTTCGCTCAGGGTGAACTTCTCGCCGTGATGGGCCAACTCGATCGGCGGTCCGGACAGCAGCCGGTAGGTCGCCTTCGACCGGTCGATGGCCACGACGATCTTCGACTCGCGGATCACCATGCGGAACGAGAGGTACGACAGCTTGTTCGGCAGTCGCGGGGCGAACGTGATCTTCCCGCCGAAGTCGCGCATGCCGCCGTAACCGGCGACGCAGTCGGTCCAGGCACCGGCGAGCGCGGCGATGTGCAGTCCGCTCGACACGTTGTTGTGCAGGTCGTGCAGATCGGTGAACACCGACTCGCACATCAGGTCGTAGGACAGGTCGAGGTACCCGACCTCGGCCGCGACCACCGCCTCGCAGCACGCCGACAGCGACGAGTCGCGGACGGTGAGCGGATAGTAGTAGTCGAAGTTGCGGACCTTCTGCTCGTGCGTGAACGACGACCCGAAGCTGTACATCGCGAACACCAGGTCCGCCTGCTTGACCACCTGCTTGCGGTACAGGTCGTAGTACGGATAGTTCAGCAGCAGAGGGTATTTCCCGACCGACGCCTCGAAATCCCAAGCGCTCAACAGGGTGAACGACTCACACTGCTGGTGCACGCCGAGATCCTTGTCGTAGGGGATCGTCATGTCGTCGGCACACGATTCCCAGTGCGCCGCCTCGGCCACCGTGACACCGAGTTCCCGCGCGACGTCGGGGCGCCGGTGCACTGCGGCGACGGCGTCCCGAAGGTTTTGTTGCGCAGCGAGATTCGTGAACACATTGTTGTTGACCACCGCGGTGTACTCGTCCGGTCCGGTCACTCCGTCGATGCGGAACTGCCCGTTGACGTCATGGTGGCCGAGCCCGGCGAACAACCGCGCCGTCTCGACGAGGAGTTCGACACCGCATTCGGTCTCGAATTGTTCGTCGTTGGTGGCGCGCAGGTAGCGTCCGGTGGCGTTCGCGATGTCGGCGGAGACGTGCACACCGGCGGTGCCCGCCGGCCAATACCCCGAGCATTCGTCGCCGTTGATCGACCGCCACGGGAACATCGCCCCCCGCTGGCCGAGTTCGGCCGCCCGCGACTTCGCCTTGTCCATCGTCGCGTGCCGCCACCGCAGTTCCTCGCCGGCCGCTGCGGGCACCGTGTAGGTGAGCATCGGCAGGATGAAACTCTCCGTGTCCCAGAAGGTGTGACCGTCGTAGCCCGGCCCGGTGAGTCCCTTCGCGGGGATTGCGCGCGACTGCCCCCGGGCTCCCGCCTGCAGGACGTGGAAGAGCGCGAAGCGCACGGCCTGCTGGAGTTCCGGATCGCCGTCGAGTTCGATGTCGGCGTCCCGCCAGAAATCCTCCAGATAGTTGATCTGGTCGGCTTTCAGTGAGTCCCAACCGGTTTCCATGGCCATGGCGAGCGCCGCGTCGACCTGGGCGCGCAGTGCCGGTACCGAGCGTCGGGCGGACCAGCCGTATCCGATGTACTTGACCAGCGTCAGTTTGGTGCCCTGCGGCACGTTCGCCGCGACCGTCAGCCGGGCGAGATCCGGGTCGGCCCGGATGAACGCGTCGGCCTTGTCGGGGAAGTCGATCTCGTGATCCATGCCCGCCGCGACGTGCAGTCCCGACCTCTTGGTGTGGTGCACGAGCATGCCCCAGTAGTTGCGGCACGTGTGCAGATCCGAGACCAACGGCGCATCGAGTGCGGCGGCCAGGCGCGGATCGTTGCCCGGTGCCGGAATCGGTTCGTTCGCGAGCAGATCGGACTGCACCACGATCTTCATGTCGTCGCCGATCGGCTCCACCTCGTAATGGATGGCGGCGATGGTGCGTTTGGTGAACGACACCAACCGCTCGGACCGAATTCGGACGGTCCGCCCGGTCGGCGACGTCCACAGGGTGTTGCGGCGCAGGGTCCCGGTGCGGAAGTCCAGCACACGTTCGTGTTCCTCGGTGCGTCCGTAACGCAGGTCCATCGGTTCGTCCTCGACGAGCAGACGGATGATCTTGCCGTCGGTGACGTTCACCACGGTCTGCCCGGATTCGGGGTAGCCGTAACCACTTTCGGCGTACGGCAGACCGCGCAGCTCGTAGAAGCCGCTCAGGTAGGTGCCCGGATGGTCGACCGGTTCACCCTCCTCGAAGCTGCCGCGCAGGCCGATGTGGCCGTTCGACAGTGCGAACAGCGTCTCGGTCCTGCCGAGCACGTCGGTGTTGAGCCCGCGCCATCGCAGCTGCCACGGGTGGACGTCGAAGCCCAGTTCCCAGCCGGTCGGGGTCATGCGTCGAGCAATTCGTCGAGATCGGACACGACGCGATCGGCGCCGGCGGCGGCCATCGCCTCGGCCTGGCCCCCGCCGACCCGATCGATGGCGACGACGTAACCGAACTTGCCGGCGACGGCGGCCTCGATACCGGACATGGCGTCCTCGAACACCACCGCCTCGTCGGGGGACACGCCCATCAATTCGGCGCCGAGCAGGAACGAATCGGGCGCCGGTTTGCCCCGCAAACCGCGCTCGGCCACCTCGAGCCCATCGACTCTCAGCTCTACGAACTCGCTGAGGCCCGCTGCATCCAGCACCGCTGCTCCATTCTTCGATGATGTGACGACGGCGATGCGTAAACCCGCATCCCGCGCGGCTTCCAGATAACGCACCGACCCGGGGTAGGGATCGACCCCGTCGGCTTCCAGGGTCGCGACGAACCTCGCGTTCTTCTCCGCACCGATCGTCGCCATCTCCTCCGGTGATGCGTCGTCGATGCCCCGCGCATGCAGGAACGCGCGGACGCCGTCGTCGCGCGGCCGGCCGTCGACGTAGTCGAGGTAGTCCTTCTCGGTGAACGGCACGAATCCGTCGGGATCGCGCGCCGCCAAGAACTCGTCGAACGACTGTTTCCACGCGTTGCGGTGCAGTACCGCGGTACTCGTCAGCACACCGTCGAGGTCGAACAGGGCGACCGTCGTGATCTCTGGCAATCCCAACACCCACCGAACGCTACCTGTCGTGGCGGTTGCTGGCGCGGCGAAACCGCGCATGCACGACGATGATCCGATGAACCGCAGATTCGCACAGGTCGACGTCTTCGCCGCCGCACCGATCGGAGGCAACCCGGTCGCCGTCGTCGTCGATGCCGACGGGATCGACGAGGACGCCATGGCGGCGTTCGCGCGGTGGACGAATCTGTCGGAGACCACCTTTCTGTTGCCGCCGACCACCGACGCGGCCGACTATCGCCTGCGGATCTTCACCCCGGGCGGCGAGTTGCCGTTCGCCGGTCATCCGACGCTCGGGTCCGCGCACGCGTGGCTCGAGGCCGGCAACGCACCGCGCGGGGAGCGCATCGTCCAGGAGTGTGGCGTCGGGCTGGTGGAGATCCGGCCGGCGGCGTCGGGGCTGGCGTTCGCGGCCCCACCGCTGATCCGCTCGGGTCCCGTCGAATCCGCAACGGTGCGCGAGGTCGCCGCGGCGCTCGGCATCGAACCGACGGACGTGATCGCCGCGCAGTGGGTGGTCAACGGGCCCGAGTGGATGGTCCTGATGCTCGACTCGGGGCAACGGGTGCTCGACGTCACGCCGGACATGGCGGCACTCGGCGGCCACGAGGTCGGTCTCCTCGGCGCCTACCCGGACGGAATCCCCGGCGAACCCGACGTGCGCTTCGAGGTGCGCGCCTTCGTGCCCGGCATGGGCGTGCCCGAGGACCCGGTGACCGGCAGCCTCAATGCCGGCATCGCGGTCTGGCTGCGTGCGGAGGGTCGTGCGTCCGAGAGCTACGTCGCGGCGCAGGGCACCGCGCTCGGCCGGGCGGGGCGGGTGCATCACCGACGACGGTGAGGACATCTGGGTGGGGGGTGCGACCGTCACGGTCATCGCTGGCACAGTGGGGCTGTGACAGATTCGGCGACAGACTCGGCCACCGAGACCGAGAGCAACAAGGCGGCACGCAAACGCCGCCGACGTGAACCGCCGCCGGATCCGGCGCCGTTGCCCGGTCTCGTCGACGCCCACACACATCTCGCCGCGTGCGGTGGGCGCGACCCCGACAGCGTGCGCGACATCCTCGACCACGCCGAACGCGTCGGCGTCGGGCAGGTCGTCACGGTCGCCGACGACATCATCGATGCGCGGTGGGCGATGGACGCGGCGCACTGGGACGAGCGGGCGTTTGCCGCCGTGGCGCTGCATCCGACCCACGCGGGCGAACTCGACGACGCCGCGAAAGCGGAACTCGAGCAGATGGTGGCCGATCCGCGCGTCGTCGCGGTGGGGGAGACCGGGCTCGATTACTACTGGCCCGGCAAGTCGGAGTCGTGTGCGCCGCCCGACGTGCAGGCCGAGGCTTTTGCCTGGCACATCGACCTCGCGAAGCGCGTCGGCAAGCCGCTGATGATCCACAACCGGGAAGCCGACCGGGATCTCCTCGACATCCTGGCCGCGGAGGGTGCCCCGGAGACCGTGATCATGCACTGCTTCTCCGGTGACCAAAACGTTGCACGGGAATGTGTTGACCGCGGATTCGTGCTCAGTTTCGCCGGAACTGTGACCTTCGCCAACGCCGACGAACTTCGTGCGGCCGCCCGCCTGGTGCCCGACGAGCAGTTGCTGGCGGAGACCGACGCGCCGTTCCTGACCGCACATCCCTACCGTGGCCAGCCAAATCAGTCGTATTGCCTGCCGTACACGGCGCGTGGGCTCGCCGCGGTCCGCGGTGCGGCCGACAGTGAGATGGCTCACATCCTCGGTGGAAATGCCCGGCGTATCTACCGGATGCCTTTGCGGTAACACCACCTTCTCGTTATCGTATTGTGATCCCGCTGCCAGGGCGGCGATTCAAGACCAGTTGGGCAACGTCGTCCGGGGGGTTTCGGGTCGCTTGCTGCTGCGAAGTGGGCGCCCTTGTCCCCGACCAGGATGTTCACCTTGTCTGTACTCGCACGCATCAACGAATCCCAGTCCACCGGCGCTCGGGTTGCCGTCGGCGCCATGCTGACCACCCTCACCGCAGGCGGTGTCATGGGTGTGGCCATGCAGAAGGACGTCAAGCTGAACGTTGACGGCCAGGTCCGGACGGTGTCCACGATGGCGTTGTCGGTGGACTCGCTCCTGCGGGCGCAGGGTCTGCAGCCCGTCGCGGGAGATCAGATCACCCCGGCACTCGCTTCGAGCGTGTCGGCCGGCGACACCATCACCGTCAACCGGGTCAAGTCGGTCACCCTCGACGTCGACGGCATCAAGAAGAAGGTCACCACCACCGTCAACAACGTGGACGACCTTCTCGGCGCGCATGGCCTCGAGGGCGACATCGACGGCGCGAACTTCCCGCGCGCGAACGCCATCCCGGTCTCCGGTGCCGTGGTCGACGTGGTCACCCCGAAGCGGGTCAAGCTGACCGACGGTGTCGTGACCTACCGTCCGACCGTTGCCGCCAAGACCGTCGGCGATGTGCTGGCCGCGACCGGCAAGCCGCTCGGTGGCGACGACAAGGTGTTCCCCTCGGCCGACACCCCGGTCACCGACAACATGCGCATCACCGTGACCCGCATCCGCACCTCCGAATCGACGGTGACCGAGCAGATCGCGCCGCCGGAGATCACGAAGGACGATCCCACCCTGGTGCGCGATCGCCGCGTGGTGCTGCACCCCGGCAAGCCGGGCGAGCAGAAGGTCACCTACGAACTGACCACCGTCAACGGCAAGGTCGTCAAGCGCAACAAACTCGATGCGGCCGTGCTCGCGGCTCCGCAGCCCGCGACCGTCAAGGTCGGCACCAAGCCCGGTGCTCCGTTCGTGGCCTCCGGCTCGGTGTGGGACGCCCTCGCCCAGTGTGAATCCACCGGCAACTGGGCCATCAACAGCGGCAACGGTTTCTACGGCGGCATCCAGTTCGACCAGAACACCTGGGATCGCTGGGGCGGTCAGGAGTACGCGGCACGCCCCGATCTCGCCAGCCGCGAAGAGCAGATCGCGATCGCGCAGAAGACCCTCGCCGCCCAGGGCTGGGGAGCGTGGCCGGCCTGTTCGTCGAGTCTGGGCCTGCGCTGAGCGACGAGCCGCGGCTTCTCGGCCCGGCCCGGATCAGACAGCTCGCCGACGAACTCGGCGTGCGGCCCACCAAGACACTGGGTCAGAACTTCGTCCATGACGCCAACACCGTGCGCCGCATCGTCGCGGAGTCCGGTGTGGGGCGCGACGACGTCGTCCTCGAGGTGGGACCCGGTCTCGGCTCGTTGACACTCGCCTTGCTCGCCGTCGCCGGCCGGGTGATCGCGGTGGAGATCGATCCGGTCCTCGCGGGCCGCCTTCCGACCACCATCGCCGAACACGCCCCCGCACAGGCCGATTCGTTCGAGGTGATCACCGCGGACGCGATGAGCGTGTCCGCCGCCGACCTGCCGGTGGCGCCGACCGCGCTCGTCGCGAACCTGCCCTACAACGTCGCGGTCCCCGTCCTGCTTCACCTGCTGAGCGAATTGCCTTCTATTGCAACGGCTCTCGTGATGGTTCAGGCCGAGGTGGCCGACCGGCTGGCTGCCGGGCCGGGCAGCCGCACCTACGGTGTGCCCAGCGTCAAGGCCAGGTATTTCGGCTCCGTCAAACGTGCCGGGGCCGTTGGGCGCAACGTCTTCTGGCCGGAACCCAAGGTCGAATCCGGCCTCGTCCGGATCGACCGCACCGCGACCTACCCCGACGACCCGCAGGTTCGCAGCCGGGTCTTCGCGGTGATCGACGCGGCCTTCGCCCAGCGCCGCAAGACGATGCGCTCGGCGCTCGCGTCGTGGGCCGGCAGCGCTGCCGAAGCCGAACGGCGTCTGCGCGTCGCCGACATCGATCCCGGCGTGCGGGGCGAGCGGCTCGACGTCGACGATTTCGTGCGGTTGGCCGCGGTGGACTGAGCCAGGGTTTCGACCGGCGGCACTAAATCAGTTGCGGGACTTCGTATCCTGAATGTCATGGAGGTGTGGACCGAAAGGCTTCGGCTGCGGCAACCCGACGAGTCGGATGTCGACGCAATCTGCCGTGCCTGTCAAGACCCCGACATCCAGCGGTTCACCCGCGTGCCGGTGCCTTACCACCGCTCGGACGCGGAGAACTTCGTCCGTGCGAATGCCGGCGTGAGGTCGACCGTCTGGACGATCCGAACCCGCGCCGACCACGTCTTCGTAGGCGTGATCGGGGTAATCGCCACCGACGATCCGCTTATCGGCGAGCTCGGCTACTGGTGTGCGCCGGAAGCGCGAGGCCGCGGCTACCTCAGCGAATCGGTGCAGGCGGTTGTCACGCACTGCTTCGATGTCCTGGGCCTCGATCGCGTGACCTGGAGTGCGCTCGTCGACAATGTTGCATCCGCCCGGCTCGCCGCGGCCGCCGGGTTCCGCTACACCGGCCGGGGCGCGGAGCCGATGCGCGGAGCCGGTGGAGTCGAAGAAGATGTGCACACAGCGGTCATCGGGCGAACCGACAACAGGGCGCGAAAGATCTGGCCCGGACACGTGTGCGGTCCGCGCTGATCCGACCGGGCAAGTAGGGTTGTTCCTTGTGTCTCGAGCCTCGCTGTCGGTGGTGTCCGACGCGGTGACGGTGCGAGTTCCGGCCAAGGTCAACCTGTACCTCGGCGTCGGACCGCTCCGCGATGACGGCTACCACGACCTGGTCACCGTCTTCCAGGCTCTTTCCCTCTGCGATGACGTGCGGGTCAGCCCCGGCACCGACCTCCGGGTGACCACCACCGGGGAGGGCGCGGCCGAAGTGCCCACCGACGGCGACAACCTCGCGGCCCGAGCGGTCACCGCGGTCGCCGAGCGGGCGCGCCGGCAGCCCAAGGTCGCCATCGACGTCACCAAACGCATCCCGGTGGCGGGTGGGATGGCCGGCGGCAGCGCCGATGCGGCGGGTGCGCTTCTCGGGGCGTCGACCCTGTGGGGTCTCGAGCTCGATCGCGCCGAACTCTTCGACATGGCCGCCGAACTCGGCAGCGACGTCCCGTTCGCATTGCACGGCGGCACCGCGCTCGGCACCGGCCGCGGGGAGCAGCTCATGCCGATCCTCGCACGCGGCGAATTCCATTGGGTGCTGGCACTTTCCTCGGTCGGGCTGTCCACCCCCGCCGTCTACCGGGAACTGGACCGGTTGCGTGACAACAGATCTGAGCAGGACATCGTCGTCGAGCATCCCGATGAGCTGCTGGCGGCGCTCACCTCCGGAGATCCGTACAAGGTTGCGCCGTTGCTGCGCAACGATCTTCAGCCCGCGGCACTGAGTCTGCAGCCGACGTTGCGGCGCACACTGAGAGCCGGCATCGACGCCGGGGCGCTGCACGGGATCGTGTCCGGATCCGGGCCGACCTGCGCGTTCCTCTGCGCCGACGAAGCGGCGGCGGTCAATGTCGCAGCCGAGTTGTCCGGCGCCGGCGTGGCCCGCGCGGTCCGCACCGCGAGCGGGCCGGTGCCCGGCGCGCGGGTGCTCACGACCGAGTGATCTCAGCTCCCGAATACGTTGATGGCGTTGCCGTACGCACGCAATCCGGCGATCGTCCCGTTGTAGCGGTTGAGGTCGACGCGTGTCGGCACGCCGGGCAGCCACCCGGAATCGGTGAACTGCCAGAACGTCCACGTCCGCCAGCCGCCGTTCGGCATCTGCGGGCTGCCACCGCGGTACGACGCGATCCACAGGGGGTGGTCGGCGAACTCGCGGGTGGCGCCCATCGCGGTGTTCCAGAAGTGGGGATAGGTGTAGAGGATCGTCTTGCGCCCGGTGAGGGGTTCGAGGACCGCGAAGAACTCGCGGACCCACGCCGCGAGCGCCCGTGGCCCCAGCCCGCCGGTGCTCTCGAAGTCCAGGACGGGAGGCAGATCGAGGATGCCGTTCTGGCCGAGCACGATCGTCGCGTAGAACAGCGCCTGCTGCGCGGCCGACCGGCTCGGATCGGCGTAATGATAGGTGCCGCGGATGAGACCGGCGGCACGCATCGCGAGACTGTCCGGGACGAAATACGGGTTGACATACCACGTTGATTCGGTGGCCTTGACCATCGCCAGCTGCTGGCCGGACGCGCGCACGGCGAACCAGTTGATCGAGGCGCCGCCCGGATGCTGGTGGCTGGAGACGTCGGGCCCCACCTGGGGCGCGGCCAGTGCCGGGGTGGTCGAGGCGGTCGCCCCGGCCGCCGCGACGGTGGCGGCGGCAATCGCGGTGAGCATCGATCGACGCAGGATCACCCGGTCCACGGTAGGTCATCTCGACTGTGCTGTCCGTCGATCGCGCGCTGCCGGCCTTCGGACATTCACGCTCCGTTGACGGGTGGAGGTGGGTAGGGTCGCGTCGTGCGCGTACCCAAGTCGAGCGCTGTCTTCCTGCCATTGATGCTGGTGGTGGCCGTCGTCGTCGGGCTACTGGCGGGACCCGCGGACGCCGCACCTACGACGACGACCCGGGGCGCCGTCCTCACTCAGACGCCGTTGTCGGCGTCGTCGCTGCCGAGCGGTGCGGGCAGCGGCTATCGGCTCCTCTACGTCACCCGCGACCAGAACAATCGGCCGGTCACCAGCACCGGCGCCCTCTACCTTCCGCGCGGACCCGTGCCCACCGGCGGCTGGCCGGTGGTGTCGTGGGCACACGGGACGAGCGGTATCTCCGACAAGTGCTCGCCGAGCGCGGTGCCCGGCGCCATCCGCGATCGACTCGAGCCGCCGATCAGCACCGCGCTGCGAGCCGGATACGCGGTCACCGCGTCGGACTACCCGGGCCTCGGCAGCGGTGGCACCGCCGAATACCTCGGAGGACGCGCGGCCGCACGTGCGGTGATCGACATGATCCGCGCCTCGCGTGACGTCGACCCGGCCGTGTCGCGGCGCTGGGTGTCGACCGGACATTCGCAGGGCGGACACGCGGCGCTGTGGGCGGCGCACGAAGCGCCGTCGTATGCACCGGACCTCCACCTCGTCGGTGCGGTGCCGTTCGCGCCGGCCTCACAGGTCGAGCACGTCATTCCGGCGGTGTCGCCGGGGATTCCCGACGTCGGACGGTACAACGGGCTGAGCGGACTGGTCCTCTACATCCTGTCGGGTCTCGACCATGCGCGTCCCGATCTGCATGTGCGCGACTACCTGAGCCCGTCCGGTCGTAGTTGGCTCGGCCGCGCCACACAGTACTGCGTGGACGAGTTCGGCAAGGCGCTCGCCGGGGTGCCGCCCGGCTCCCTGCTGGCCAAGCCGCTCGCCGACCCGGCGTTCACCGCAGCACTCACCGACTATCTCGCCGTACCCCCCGGTGGCTATCACACCCCGATTCGGATCGAGCAGGGCGGAAGCGACCAGCTCACGACGGTCGCGACGTCGGTCCTCGTCGGCCAGATGCTCGCCGCCGGCACGGCGGTGAGCGTGCGCCTCTACCCGGGTGTCGATCACCAGGGCGTCGTCACGGTGGGTCAACAGGACGCTTTCGCGACCATCGCGCACTACTTCGGGCGCTGACCGTCCGCATTGCTAGGGTGCTCCGGTGGCACCTTCGACCCCGTCCGCGCTGATCAACGCCGACCGCATCAGCAAGAGCTTCGGCATCAAACCGCTGCTCGAGTCGGTGTCGTTGGGTGTGCACGAAGGTCAGCGCATCGGCGTCGTCGGCCTCAACGGCGGCGGCAAGACCACTCTCCTGGAAATCCTCGGCGGCATCACCGAACCCGACAGCGGTCGGGTGTCCCGCGCCGGCGACGTCAAGGTTGCGACGGTCACCCAGCGCGGTGAGCTCCCGGCCGGCGCCACCGTCGCCGAGTTCGTCGTCGGCGGCCCGGAGGTGGCCACCCACGAGTGGGCCGGCGACCCCCGTGTCCGCGGCATCCTCGCCGGGATCGGCGTCGACGCACTCCTCGATTCGCGCGTCGACGAACTCTCCGGAGGTCAGCGACGCCGGGTCGGTCTGGCCGCCGCACTCGTGTCCGACGCCGACCTGCTGATCCTCGACGAGCCGACCAACCACCTCGACGTCGAAGGCGTGCAATGGCTCGCCGAGCATCTGGTCAATCGGCGCAGCGCACTGATCGTGGTCACCCACGACCGCTGGTTTCTCGACACCGTCGCCCAGCGCACGTGGGAGGTGCACTCGGGTCGGGTCGACGAGTACGAAGGCGGCTACAACGACTGGATCTTCGCCCGCGCCGAGCGTGCCCGGCTGTCCGACGCCGCCGAGGAACGACGACGCAACCTCGCGCGTAAGGAACTCGCCTGGTTGCGGCGCGGCCCACCGGCGCGAACATCCAAGCCGCGCTACCGCATCGAGGCCGCCGAACGGCTGATCGCCGACGTCCCGCCGCCCCGTGACACGGTCACGCTGTCGGCGTTTGCCAAGCGCAGGCTCGGGCGGGTGGCCATCGAACTGGAGAATGCACGGATCGCGACACCGGCGGACCAGGTTCTGCTGGAGAATCTCACGTGGCGTCTGGCGCCCGGCGAACGCATCGGTCTCGTCGGGGTCAACGGCTCCGGCAAGACGACGCTGTTGCGCACGCTCGCCGGCGAGATCGACGTGTCACCCGGCCGTCGGATCGAGGGCACCACGGTCACCATCGGTTGGCTCCGGCAAGAACTCGACGATCTCGACCCCGACCAGCGGGTGCTCGACGCGGTGGAGTCGGTGGCCACCCGAATCATGGTGGGGGACAAGGAACTCTCGGCGAGTCAGCTTGCCGAGCGACTCGGCTTCACCCCGGCGCGCCAACGCACGCCGGTGGGTGATCTGTCCGGCGGCGAACGCCGGCGGTTGCAGATGACCAGGGTCCTGATGAGCGAGCCCAACGTGCTGCTGCTCGACGAGCCCACCAACGACCTCGACATCGACACGCTGCAACAACTCGAGGATCTCCTCGACAGCTGGGCCGGCACCCTCGTGGTGATCAGTCACGACCGCTACCTGATCGAGCGCATCTGCGACAGCACGTGGGCATTGTTCGGCGACGGCAAGCTCACCAATCTCCCCGGCGGGATCGAGCAGTACCTGACCCGACGCCGGGAGATCGCGACGGCCAGCCGAGGCCGTGCCGCGGCCGCGTCGGCCCCTGCCGAGCCGACGGAATCTACGACGGAGACAACCGGATTGAGCGCAGCCGAGCATCGCGAGGCGCGCAAGGCGATGAATCGGCTGGAGCGTCAGATCGAGCAGTTGAGCACCCGGGAAGACCGGTTGCACGACGAATTGATAGCGGCCGCAACCGATCCCGCTCGGCTGATGACCTTGAATGCCGAACTCAAGGATGTCGTCGAAGCCAAGGAGACAGCCGAAACGGAATGGCTCGAGGTGGCCGAGCGCGTCGAATAGCCTGGTTGAGCGTGACCCGCTGGTTGAGCGCGACCCCGCTGGTTGAGCGCGACCCCGCTGGTTGAGCGCGACCCGCTGGTTGAGCGCGACCCCGCCGGTTGAGCGCGACCCCGCCGGTTGAGCCTGTCGAAACCCTCACCGTCGGATCGCCCCGACCGCTGGTTGAGCGCGACCCCGCTGGTTGAGCGCGACCCCGCTGGTTGAGCTTGTCGAAACACTCAGCGACGGATCGCCCCATTGACCATCATGGCGATCGCGATCGCTCCTGCCTGATTGATGTGATACGGGTACGCGATACTCCCGTTGGACAACGAGCTCTCGTACCACGGGTTGACGAAGTTGCACGGATCATGGCCCGCGGACAGGCGATTCGCGTCGACGAACGTGCCGTCGACCTTGTTCGTCGCCCGGCGCAGAGCATCGTTGGCCCGGTCGAACACCCCGTTCATCCACCGCACGTCGGGATCGCTGATCGGGACCATCGGCCAGCAGCCGTGGTCACCCATGAACCCGCCGATGCCCACCACGATGATCTGGGCGTTGGGGGCCTTGCGACGAATGGCCTTCAACGCCGGTGTCACGCGGCTCTCCATGAGTCCGATCCGCCAGCGGGACTCGGCGGCGAGTTGCCGGTTCGAGCGGCAGAAGCGGTCGGTGAACGGCGCAGTCGTGCAGCGCCCCAGGATCGCACCCCAGCGCATATCGTTGCCACCGATGCTGACGGTGACGACCTGGGCGTCGCGCGGCACCAGCCAGACCTGCGGAGGCTTCGTGCCGAACCGGGTGGGCTGGCCCGACGAGTAGAGATTCGAGGCCACCGCTCCCGCACACGATGTGTCGATGAACTGGCGCGGCAAGGTCATCGCCGCCACCAGTGTCGGATAGTTGAACGCCGATCGTTTGCAGCCCAGAAAGTAGTCGGGAGTCGGTGTGAAGAACCCGCCCGACGCGCGCGAATCGCCCATCGCGACGTAGGGGCCGTTCGCGTAGCGGACGGGGGTGGCGAGCGGTGCGCCGTGCGCGGCCGGCGCACTCACCATGCCGGCGATCACCGAGATCACCAGTGCGACCAGCACAACCACATCACCGAACCGACGTCGGCCCACGACCACACCTCACATAACCCACACGGGGACCGGCCCATGCCGTCCACTCTCAGGGGATTGTAAGGTAGGTCCTCGCGCGGCGTGCCCGATGGTCGCTCACGTGACCGCCCGATCGGTCTCTCGGGCGAACTGCATGATCGCGGTGGCCGCCCGCTCCGGTTGGATCAGCGGGAACAAGTGCATGGCCCGGGGCACGACGTCGAGTCGGCCGTCGGTCGCCGCTGCGACGAAGCGTCGCTCGTGGATGCGGAACTGGTCCCAACCGCCGTTCACGAAGTCGATCGGTCCCGGGTAGCGGCCGACGGCCCCGAGTGCGTCGAAGCGTGCGAGTTCGTCGACGACGTCGCGGATCGAGTGCAGTGCCAGACCACCGGCCTCCATGTCCTGCGCCACCCGGCGGCCGACGGCAAGCCGCGTCAATCCCATGCTGATCCACGCAGCCTGTTGGGGGAGCACACTGGTCGCAAGGCCGAATGCCTGGAACGGCGCGGCGAGCAGACGGCTCGGTTGCGCCGTGGCGCACATCGCGACCACGCCGTCGACGACGTCGGGGCGTCGCGCCGCAGTCGCCATCGCGACATACGCACCCAGTGACATGCCCGCCACCACCGCGCGCCCACCGACCGATGTCACCGCGTCGACGACGGCATCGACCGCATCGTTCATGGAAAACGGCTCGTCGCTGCGCTTTCCGTGGCCGGGAAGATCCGGGGTGACGACGACCCGGTCGGTGATCGCCGCCGCTACCCGGTGCATGGTGGCGCCGCTGACCCGGAGACCGTGGACGAGGACGATCGGCGTCGGCGAATCGGTGGCTGCGCTGCTCATCGGCCGCCAGTATGCCGTCTGCGTGCGACACTGGCGCGTCGTTCACTCGATGGTCACGGTCCGTTCGATTCCGATGCGGGCCAGAAACCCGGGATCGTGTGAGACCACCAGCAGTGCTCCTTGCCAGGCACGCAGTGCCGACACGAGTTCCTCGGTGGTGTCGAGATCGAGATTGTTGGTCGGCTCGTCGAGGATGAGCAGTTTCGGCGGCGGATCGGCGAACAGTGCCGACGCCAACGCCACGCGCAGCCGCTCACCTCCGGACAGTTGCGCGAGCGGGCGGTCGGCACGTGATCCGCGAAACAGGAATCGGGCGAGGTGCGCCCGCACCCGCTGTGCGGGGATGTCGGGATGCCTGGCGGCGACCTCGTCGGCGATCGAGCGCGTCGGATCGTCGAACGTGATGCGTTGGGGTACCAGGGCATACGGGACACTGACGTGTCCGTCCGAGATGAGGCCGGCTATCAGGCTCGTCTTCCCGGAGCCGTTACGGCCGACCAGCGCGATCCGCTCCGGCCCGTCGACCCGCAGGTGGTCGGCGTCGACGACCTGAGCGCGTGTGGCCACCTCCACATCCGGCATCTCGATCCGGGTGGTCCGGTCGTCGCGCACCTCGCCACGAACGGAGTCGAGCAGATCCGCGGCGGCGGTCACGTCCTCCCGGTGCGCGGTACGCAATTTTCCCGCGGACACCTGGGCGGCATCCCGACGCAGATGCGCGACGATCTTCGGTACCCGCTTCTCCCGCTCCGCCCTGGCGGCGGTCCGTGCCCGGCGATCCAGCGTGGTCTGTGCGGTGACCGCCTCGCGCTGCTGCCTGCGCAATTCGTTGGTCGCCGTGGCGACGGCAGCCTCGGCGGCCGTCTGTTCGGTGTCGAGGATGTCGCGGTAGACGGAGTACGGGCCGCCGAACAGTCGGATGCCGCCGCGATACAACTCCAGGGTGGCGTCCACACGCTCGAGCAACTCGAGATCGTGACTCACCACGACGACGGTGCCGGCGAACCTGTCGATGACGTCGAACAGTCTTGTGCGCGAGACGTTGTCGAGATTGTTCGTCGGCTCGTCGAGGAGTAGGACGTCGGGGCGCCGCAGCAGCCTGGCGACGATCGCGAGCAATGTGGCCTCACCGCCGGACAGGCTGCCGACGACGCGGTCGAGATCCGTGGGCAGGGCGAGCACGGACAGCTCAGCGAGCGCGCGAGCCTCGACATCCCAATCGTCGCCGACGATGTCGAAGTCGTCGGTGTGGATCGAACCGGACTCGATGCGCCGCAGCGCGGCACGGATCTCGCCGATCCCGAGAGCCGTCGCGATGGTCATCGCGGGGTCGTCGTAGGGCTGCTGGCTGACCAGCGCCACCTCGCCCCGAACGGTCACGCAGCCACCGGTTGGCGGTAGTTCTCCGGAGATCAGACGCAGCAGGGTGGTCTTACCGGCGCCGTTGGCGCCCACCAGCGAATAGGTGGCGGTGGGCACGGTCACCGAAACGCCTTCGAAAAGGGTGTCCGACGCGGAGCGGGAGGTCGGGGTGCCGTCGGGCCAGGCGAACGAGATGTTCGACAGCGTGATTGACGGATGAGGTCCGGGTGAGGTCATGGAGACTCCTGAGGTGGTGGACGGATGCGCGCAGCGCTCGTGCGCGGCAGCGGGCCGGGCTCACCTCAGTCGTTCATGACGGCGACATCACTCCTTGGTCGTTGTTCCGGATCACCGTAACTCGCGATCGGCTCCGGGGGCCAACCCTTTTATTCGACGCCACCCGTGCCGCGCCGTGCCCCTGGGGCGATACCGTGACGGGTATGTCGTTCATCCGCACCTCGATCGCCAACGGTGTCGGCGAGATCGTCCTCGACCGCCCGAAAGCCCTGAACGCACTCGATCAGACCATGGTCGATGAGATGCACGACGTGCTCGCGGCGTGGGGCGACGACGACGACATCGAGACCGTGCTGGTGACCTCTGGCAGTGATCGCGCGTTCTGCGCGGGTGGCGACATCCGTGCGATCCGGGAGCTCGCGCTCGCCGGCGATCACGCCGCCGTCGCGCATTACTTCGGCAGCGAATACCGGCTCGACCAGATGGTCGCGAACTACCCGAAACCGTATGTGGCGCTGATCGACGGCGCCGCCATGGGTGGAGGCCTCGGCATCAGCGTGCACGGGGAGATCCGCGTGGTGACCGATAAGACGGTGATCGCCATGCCCGAGACCGCGATCGGCTTCCTCCCCGACATCGGCTCCACCTACTTCCTGCCACGACTTCCCGAGGGCGTCGGCATGTGGATGGGATTGACGGGCGCGCGAATTCGCGGAGTCAACGCGGTCGAGGTCGGTCTGGCAACGCATTTCGTGCCGTCGGCCGAGCTCGACCGGGTGGCCGGCCAGATCCGCGCGGGCGCCCCACTCGGCGAGGCACTCGGGGACTATCGGGACCGCCCACCAGCCGATGTGCCACTGCGCAAGATCGGCGAGTACTTCGCCGACGACAACGTGATCGCGATCGAGGGTGGTCTGCGGGGCGCGGTGGGTGACGAGTGGGCCGCGGAGATGGTCGAGCTGATCGACCACGCTTCGCCGACCAGCCTGTGGGTCACCGCCGCGATGCTCACCGCCGGTGCCCGCTCATCCCTCGACGAATGCTTCGACCGGGAACTCCATGCGGCCGGGCAGATCACCCGCACCCACGACTTCGCCGAAGGGGTGCGGGCGGTGCTCGTGGACAAGGACCGTTCCCCACGCTTCGAGCCCGCGTCGATCGCCGACGTCGATCCGACGGTGGTGGCGCGGATTGTGGGAGAGGCGTGATCGCGATGCGCCCGGCTCCTTCGTCACCGGGCTTACTCGATCAGCGGGAAAGACGCTGGCGCGCTTGACCTTCGACCGATCTCGATGCGCGGGCTCGCAGGCTCGCTCGCTTACTCGATCAACGGGGAAGGCGCTGGCGCGCTTGACCTTCGCCGCTGGACCTTCGTTGGTCGAGTAAGGCTCCGAGCGCAGCGAGGCGCCGCATCGAGACCGCTCGCGTCAAGCCTCACGGCTTCAGCTCGAACCACCCCGACAGCGACACCGTCGTCGGCGTACCGATCACCGCGGGGGCTGCGCTGCTCGGTCCGGCGGGCACGCTCGAGGTTGCCGAGCCGTCAGCGTCGTAGGAGACATTGTCATCGGGCGCAAGGGGATTGGCGTCCATGCGTGCGGCGGTCGGGCAGGTGAACGCGGCGGCCGCGCGCTGTGCGGTCAATGCGGTGATCGTCAGTGGACAGTCCGCGGAATGATAGTAGTTGCCGCCCAACGACATACCGATCTGGGCGGTGATCGGTCCGGTCAGCGGGCCGAGTGTCGGGCGGCTCGAGTCGATCGGCGGCAACACATTCCCGGCGAGATCGCCCGCGAGGAACTCGATCTGCGCGCCGTCGGCGCGCGCACCCTTGAATGTGAACAGCAAGGTATCGGGCGGCACATCGGGATTGGCCGGACCCCAGCGCGCGAATCCGTAACACGTTGCGTCGTCGGGTCCGGTATCCGGCGACGACGGCTCGGTGGTCGGTGTCGGCGTCGGGGTGGCGATGGCGATGCGGATGCCACCGTGACCGAACCGGAGGTCGTGTCCGCCACGGTCCACGTGGCCGGTATCCGGAATCTCCCGGCAGGCGCTCGCATCAAGGCGGGTCGAGACCGCCGGGGCCGGGGCCGACGGAGCACCGGTCGTCGATGTCGGGTTGTCCGCAGTGGCGCACGCCGAGGTCCCCGCGAGCGCTACCAATGCCGCGCCCAGGACCGCCTGGCGAACCGTGAATCGGCGCATCGACCCTCAGTCGGCCGTTGCCACAAGTGGTTCCAGCGTCAGATCGGGATGCTCCTTCTCGACGTACTGCAGCCGCCACTTGTCGCTGAACAGCGCGAGCAACGCTCCGTCGGTTCGGGTGAACACCTCCACACCACGCTGCCGGGTCAGCTCGATCGCACTCTGCTCGTCGGTGCGCCGGGCCAGCGAATAGCCGAGCGGCTCGATGGTGGTGTCCACGTTGAACTCGGATTTCATTCTGGCCGTGACGACTTCGAACTGCATCGGGCCGACCGCGGCAAGCACTGGGGACGCGTCCCCGCGCAGATCGTTGCGCAGCACCTGGACCACGCCCTCGCTGTCGAGTTGATCCATCGCCTTGCGGAACTGCTTGTACTTGTCCGCGGTGTTCACGCGCAACGACGAAAAGTGTTCCGGCGCAAACGATGGGATCGGCGGGTACTGGACCTTGGGGTCGATGAAGAGCGTGTCGCCGGGCGCGAGTGCCATCGCGTTCACCAAGCCGACCACATCTCCCGGGTAGGCCAGGTCGACGGTGGAGCGGTCCCGACCGAACACCGCTTGGGCGTACTTGGTGGCGAACGGCTTTCCGGTCTGCGCATGGGTCACGACCATGCCGCGTTCGAACTCGCCGGACACGATGCGCATGTACGCCAATCGATCTCGGTGGCTGGCATCCATACCGGCCTGCACCTTGAACACCACGGCGCTGAACGGCTCGGTCACCTCGCGGACGGTGCCGTCGAGGTCGGCGCGCCCGGCCGGTGCCGGTGCCAACGCGACGAGCGCCTCGAGCAGTTGGCGCACACCGAAATTCAGCATCGCCGACGCGAAGATCATCGGCGAGGTCTGACCGGCGAGGAACATCTCCTGGTCGTGGTCCTGGCCCATCTCGCCGAGCAGTTCGCTCTCCTCGAGGGCCGCCGTCCACTCGTCACCCTCGCGGGCCGCCGCGGCGTCGGCCCCCATGATCTCCTCGGGCGCGACCTTCGCGCCGCCGGCCGTGCGGGTGAAGTGGATGTACTCACCGGTCCGGCGATCGAGCAGACCGCGGAAATCGCCGGCGATGCCGACGGGCACGTAGAGCGGCGTGGGGATCAGCCCGATCCGGTCGGTGATCTCGTCGATGAGTTCCAGCGGTGTACGACCCGGACGGTCCCACTTGTTGATCACCGTGATCACCGGGATACCGCGATGACGGCACACCTGAAAGAGCTTGAGGGTCTGCGGTTCCAGGCCCTTGGCCGCGTCGATCAGCATGACCGCGGCGTCGACCGCGGTGAGCACCCGGTAGGTGTCCTCGGAGAAGTCGGCGTGGCCCGGGGTGTCGACGAGATTGATGACGTGCGGCAGATCCGATTCGTCACCCTCGGCCGTGTAGTTGAACTGGAGCGCCGTCGAACTGACCGAGATGCCGCGGGCCTTCTCCATCTCCATCCAGTCGGACACCGTCGACTTACGGCCCGCCTTGCCGTGGATCGCGCCCGCCTCGCTGATCATCCGCGCGTGCAGCGCCAGCGCCTCCGTCATCGTCGACTTACCCGCGTCGGGGTGGGAGATGATGGCGAACGTTCGACGACGCCGTACTTCTTGGACCAGGGCAGAACTCACCCGTCGAGGCTACCGGTGGCGCGGTTGGCGGGGCAAAGCGCGGGAGAGCTTTTCCTACTCGAACGGCACCGGCGGCATCTTCACGACCTGTGCGGCGTAGCTCAGGCCCGCGCCGTAGCCGAGCAGCAGGGCGGTGTCACCGGGCTTGGCCTTCCCGGTGGACAGCAGGTGCTCCATGGCCAGCGGGATCGACGCGGCGCTGGTGTTGCCGGTGGTCTCGATGTCGTTGGCAACCGGAACGCCCTCGCGCAGCTTGAGGTTCTTGGCGAGCAGTTCGTTGATCCGGGAGTTCGCCTGATGCGGGACGAAGACGTCGAGGTCCTCGGACCCGACCTTCGCGGCGTCGAGTGCCCGCTGCGCGACCTTGCCCATCTCGAATGCCGCCCAACGGAACACCGCGGTGCCCTGCATCCGCACGTAGGGGCGCTGCTCGCGGTCGCTGTCGAGGAAGGTGACCCAGTCGATGTCCTGCCGGATCGCGTCGAACTGCGTGCCATCACTGCCCCAGATGACCGGCCCGAGTTGCTGATCCTCGGTCGGTCCGACGACGACCGCACCGGCGCCGTCGCCGAAGATGAAACAGTTGGTGCGATCGGTCATGTCCATCGTCACCGAGAGCTGTTCGGCGCCGATCACGAGGACGTGCGTCGCGCTGCCGCCGCGGACCATGTCCGAGGCCAGCGCCATCGCGTAGCCGAATCCAGCACAGCCGACGGTGACGTCGAATGCGGGAACGCCGTTGCAGCCGAGTTCGGTGGCCACCTTGACCGCACCGGCCGGCGTCAACAACAGGTGTGTGTTGGTGGCGAGGATCACGGCGTCGATGTCGGAGCCCGACAGCAAGGCGTTGGCGATGGCGGTGCGCCCGGCGTTCACCGACATCTCCACGACGGTCTCGTCGCGACGGGCGAAGCGCCGAGTCTTGATCCCCGTGCGGGTGTAGATCCACTCGTCGGAGGAATCGATCAGCTCGCAGATCTCGTCGTTGGTGACGACGCGCTCGGGGCGGTACGCCCCGATGCTGAGCATGCCGATGTTCTTGATCCCCGCGGTATCCGCGATGTCCACCATGACAAACCTTTCGCTATGCGACCTGACATAGACGGTCTCACACGATCACGCTACCGGGAAGTAGGGACGGTCGGACGTCCGGATGAACGTGGTGCCGGCTACCGCCCGTCGATCATCGCTCGGTAGCGCGCACTGTCGGCGACCATCTGTACGCCCGGATCGTCGGACGGCGGTGCCCACACGTCCGGCGTCGGCGAGAGCTTGAGCTGCCCGGACTTCAGATCGGCCAGAACGGTGGTGAGCCATCCGAGTTCCGCCCTGGCCTCGGCCGCCCGCAGATCGGTACTGCGCAACGCGTGCGGTGGCACCCGGGGATTGTCGGCCGGGTCGGTCGCGCCGGACAGCTCGGAGACGATCTCGGTCAATGACGTGAGTCGCGCGCTGAGCCATCCGATCGCGCGTTCCTCGCCGATCAGCGGCAACAGACCGAATGCCGCGTGCAGGTCCCGGCGATCGAAGATGTCGACGGTGACGATCGACGTCTCGATGAGGCGCTCGAGTTCGGCACGACCGTCGTCGGTGAGTTCGTAGACCGCGACGTCCCGTGCGCCGTCGGGCAGATCGTGTCGCCGCAGCAGTCCGTCGGAGGTCAGGCGCGTCAGTCCGTGGTAGATCGACCCCGGATTGACATGTGCCCAGCGGTCGACCTGCCAGCTGAGCAGTTCGCGCCGGATCTGGTAACCGTTGACCGGTTCGAACAGCCCCACCGCCCCCAGCAGCAGCAGGCGGGTGGTCGTGGCTCCCATGACTTCGCAGGGTAGCCGACACCCGGCGCTGAGCGGCGGACAGTCGTTGACCGCAATCCGATGAATCCTGGAGACCTGGCGGGTCGGTCTCTGTGCGAGATCGTCGTCGGAAAATGCCATTGACTTCCGACGAGGTCACTGGGATAGTCGCAAGAGTATTCAAACTTGAATAGTGGGGAGAATCCATGATCCACGCACGCGGGCTGGTGCAGACGTTCGTCACCGGCCGGGGAAAGAACAAGCGAGAGGTACGCGCCGTCGACGGCGTCGACCTCGACATCGCCGAGGGCGAGGTGGTCGGCTTCCTGGGACCCAACGGTGCCGGCAAGACCACCACGTTGCGCATGCTGACCACGCTGCTGCGGCCCACCGCGGGTACTGCCACGGTCAACGGATACGACGTCGTCAAGGACTCGGTGATGGTGCGGCGCAGCATCGGCTACGTGTCGCAGGCCGGCGGTGCCTTCAGTCAGGCGCGCGCCGGCGACGAGGTCGTCGACCACGGCATGCTCTACGGGCTGACGCGGCGCGAGGCGACCGAGACCGGCAAACAGCTGTTCGGTCAGCTGCAACTCGACGGTCTCTGGGATCGCATGCCCAAGAACATGTCGGGTGGGCAGAAGCGCAGGCTCGACATCGTCATGGGGCTCGTGCACAACCCGACACTGGTGTTCCTCGACGAACCCACGACGGGACTCGACCCGCAGGCGAGGGCCAATCTGTGGGAGCACATCCGCAAGTTGCGTACCGAACGCGGCGCCACGGTATTCCTAACCACGCATTACCTCGACGAGGCCGACGAACTGTCGGACCGCATCAACATCATCGACAACGGCATCATCGTCGCGGCCGACACCGCCGACAACCTCAAAGCCCAGGTCTCCGGCGATCTCGTCGACATCGAGGTCGCCGACGACGCATGGGTGTCGAGTTCCGCCGAGAAGCTCGCCTCGATCGCGTCCGACGTCGAGACCGACGGGCGCCACGTCCGCGGTCGGGTCCGGCGAGCCGGCCGTGAAGTGCCCGGCCTGCTGCGCGACCTCGACTCCGTCGGCGTCGACCTCGACTCGATCGAGGTGATCCGGCCCACCCTCGACGACGTGTTCCTGACCCTGACCGGCCGCTCGCTGCGCGACGCGCAGGACGAGAAGCCGGCCGACGACACCATGATCGACGACGAATTGTCGGTCGAAACCCTCCCGGCACAAGGAGTGACGCAGCGATGACCATGGTCCGCGAGAGCAACATCGTGTTCCGGCGTCAGATCCGGATGAACCTGCGCAACCCGGCCTGGGTGTTGATCGGCATCATGCAGCCGGTGATGTACCTGGTGCTGTTCGGGCCGCTGCTCAAACCGTTGGTGAGCCAGTTCCCGGGCGGCTCCGACAACGCCTACACGTTCCTGGTGCCCGGACTCCTGGTGCAGCTGGGCATGTTCGGTGCGTTCTTCGCCGGATTCGGTTTGATCGGGGAATGGCGCGAGGGGGTGATCGAGGCCGAGCGTGTCACGCCCGCGAGTCGCACCGCGCTGCTCACCGGAAGGCTGACGCGCGACGTCGCGCAGCTGTTCGTGCAGGCGGTGATCCTGGTGGTGCTCGGTCTGCTGATGGGCATGAGGGGTTCGTTCATCGGGATCGTCGTGGGGATCGTGATCACCCTGCTCGTCGGCGGCGCCTGTGCGGCCGCATCGAATGCACTGGCGCTCACGACCAAGAGCGAGGACGTCATGGCCCCGGTGATCAACATGGTGATGATGCCGGTGCTCCTGCTCTCCGGAATCCTGCTCCCGATGACCCTCGGCCCGGCCTGGCTGCAGAAGCTCAGCGACTTCATGCCGTTCCGATGGGTCGTCGACGCGGTGCGCTCGTCCTTCGCCGGTGACATCGCGTCGTCCACCGTCTTCTGGGGACTGGTCACCGCGCTGATCCTGTCTGCGCTCGGAACATGGTGGGGGACTTCGGTTTTCCGCAAGGAGAATGCGTGATCTTCGTGGCTCGGCTGGCGCCTCGCGCCACCATGCCGCTGATCGAGTAAGGCTCCGAGCGAAGCGAGGCGCCGCATCGAGATCCCTAGAACTCGCCACCCCCGGGCGGCCGGCAGGTGATCTCGATGCGCGGGCTCGCAAGCTCGCTCGCTTACTCGATCAGCGGGGAGGGAACCTTTCGGATCAGGTTCGGAGCGGCGGAGGGTGCGCGCGGTTCCTTCGTCGCCGGGCTTACTCGCTCAACGAGGGGTGCGCTCGGCTCGTCAACCCGTTGGTCGAGTAAGCGACCGAGCGCTAGCGAGGGAGCGCATCGAGACCGCTTGTGCGGCAATCGAAGTGGACTTCACCACTGGTCGAAGCTCGTCTCCACCGGCGCCGGGGGGAGCGTCACGACCGCGCCGGCATAGCTGAGTCCCGCACCGAAGCCGAGGAGCAGGGCGATCTGCCCGCCCTTGGCCTTGCCGGTGGCGAGCATCTCCTCCATCGCCAGCGGGATCGAGGCCGCCGACGTGTTGCCGGTGTTCTCGATGTCGTTGGCCATCGGGATGTCGTCGGCGAGGCCGAGGTTTTTCTTCATCAGCTCGTTGATCCGCGCGTTGGCCTGGTGCGGGATGAACACCTCGATGTCGTCGAGTCCCACCCCGGATGTCTCGATCACCGAGCTCAACGCCTTGGGCAAGGTGATTGCCGCCCAACGGAACACCCGAGGGCCCTGCATCGTGACGACCATCCGCCCGACGGGGTCGGTCTCGGGATCCTTGTGCTGGTAGGCCTGCGCCCGGTCCATGTACTCGGGGATGTCGTAGTTCTGGCCGATCGCCTCGGCGTTCTCGCCGTCGCTGCCCCACACGGTCGGGGAGATGCCGTTCTCGTCGCTCGGCCCGACGACCACCGCGCCGGCGCCGTCGCCGAAGATGAAGGCGGTGTTGCGATCGGTCGGTTCCATCACCACCGACATCGTCTCCACTCCGATGACGAGCACATACTCGGCCGAGCCGGATCGAATCGTGTCCGCGGCGATGCCGAGGGCGTAACCGAATCCGCCGCACCCGGCGGCGACGTCAAAGGCGGGGATCCCGTTGAGGCCGATGTCGAATGCGACGATCGGGCCACCGTGGGGGATCTTCGTCTTCCAGCTGTTGGTGGCCAGGATCAGGGCACCGATCTTCTCCTTCGGCACACCGGAGTTCCGGATCGCCCGCTCGGCCGCCTCGGCCGCCATCGACCGGGCCGACTCGTCGCCGCTGATCCACCGGCGGTTGCGGATTCCGCTGCGTTCGAATATCCACTCATCGGTCGAGTCGAGTACCTGGCAGACCTCGTCGTTGCTGACGAGCCGTCGGGGACGGCAGGCTCCGATACCCAGCATCGCGACATTCGGGTGACCGGTCCGCACTGCGATTCCCACCATGGTCTCCATTCCTCATCGAGTGGCCATTCGCGAGTGTAGGCACTGGGTCCGTCGCGATGGGGGAGGCAAAGGTCCTGCACATGGTGTGGCGTCAATCATCCCGAAGGCTCATCCCGACAGCGGCCAGACCACCGGGATCACCAGGAGCGCGACGGCGAGCCAGCCGACCATGATCGGGACGCCGAGCCGCCAATAGTCGCCGAACCGGTATCCGCCGGGGTTCATCACGATCATGTTCGCGGGGGTGGCGATCGGGGTGAGGACCGCCGCGGCCGCCGCCACACACACCACCATCAGTACGGGTCTGGCGTCGACGCCGATGTCGCCGGCGGCGGCCAACGCGATGGGGATGACGATGAGCGTTGTCGCGGCGTTGCTGATGAACTGCCCGAGGAGTGCGGTGAGCAGGAAGAGCGCCCCCAGCAGCACATACGGACTGCGATCGGCGACGAGGTCGACGATCGGCTTCGCGATGCTGTCGGCGGCGCCGCTGCTGGTCACCGCGTCCGACATCGGGATCAGCGATGCGATCAAGACGACCGTCTGCCACGACACCGCCCGGTAGGCCTGCTCGGGGTTGATGACCCCGGTGACCACCATCGCGACCGCGCCGAGGAGACCGGCGACCACGGCCGGTACCACGCCCGTCGCCAACAGGACGATCATCACCGCGAGGACTGCGGCGGCACGCGGGGCGGTGCGGCCGAGTGCGACGGTCTGGCGTCGCAGTTCCTCCGACGACGCCACCACCAGGACCTGCTGGTCTTCGGCCAGCGCGTCGATCGCCCGCCACGGTCCGTGGACCAGCAGCGTGTCACCCTCGGTCAGATTCACCACCCGCGACCCGACATCCTGGTTGCGCCGCCTGACCGACAGCACCAGCAACCCGTCGTCGGGCCGGATCATCCCGGAGAACGCGGGTGTCTTGATCCACGCCGAGCGCGGAGGGATGACGACCTCGCTGATACCCATGTCGCGGTCGACGAGCCGCCCCCCGGAGCTGTGCCGGCCGGCGACATCCTCGATCGTCAGGTTGTTCTCGCGGGCGAGGTGTTCCACGGCGGCGCCCGGACCCGACACCACGACGACGTCACCCTCCTCGAACCGGTCGCCGCTGCCGAGCAGTGCCGAGGCGCGACCACCCTGCACCGCGATCTCGACGACCTGCGCGTCGTCGCCGATGCGCTTGTGCGCGGGCCGACCCACGCAGGCCGATTCCGGGCCGACGTGCAGTCGGTAGACGCGGTTCTCCAGTCCGTAGTGGTCGACGACGGTGCCGAGATAGTTGCTGAAGTCGGTCGGCAGCGCGGTGGATTCGCGGGTGGGGAGGAGTCGGTCGCCGGCCAGCGCGATGATCCCGAACGTGAGGAACACCAGCGGGATGCCGACCACGGCGAACTCGAAATAACCGAAGTCGTCGCCGGTCGCGTTGGCCGCCGCGTCGTTGATGATGACGTTGACCGGGCTGCCGGACAGGGTGAGCATCGATCCCGCACTGCACGCGTAGGCCAGTGGGATGAGGATCTTCGACGGGAGGATGCCGGCATGTCGGGCAACCGCCACGGTCACCGGGACCAGAGCGGCGGCCGCGCCGTTGATGGTGATGAGGGCGGCCAGGACCGCGGCGAGACCGCTGACGGCGGCCAGTGCGCGGAACCGGGTGTCGCCCGCGACACGGATCAGCAGCCGCCCGGCCCACGCGGTGATGCCGGATGCCTCGAGCCCTTCGCTCACCACGAAGAGCGCGGCGATGAACGCGATGACGTTCTGCCCGAGACCCGCGGTCAGCCCGTTCACGTCGATCAGGCCGCAGAAGTACAGGGCCAGCGCGGACGCGATGCCGACCACGCCCACCGAGAGCCGGTTCCAGACGAACAGCGCGACGGTGACCGCGAGGATGAGGAGCGTCAGCGTGGCGTCGGACACCGCATCATCGTCGCACTGAGACTTCGGGTTCGCAGGCGGGCGCGGCTAATTCACCACGCGTGCACCACGTTCTGCGCGGCATCGAGGCCGTATGCGACGAGTTGCTCGGTGGCGTCGGCGCCGTGACCGATCAACAGATCGACCTCGGCCCGCGCCGACGACGGAAACGGTTTGAGCACGAAGTCGGCCGGATCCTGGCGGCCGGGCGGGCGTCCGATGCCCAGTCGCACGCGGAGATAGTCGCGGGTGCCGAGCGCCTGGCTGATCGACCGCAGACCGTTGTGGCCGCCCTCGCCGCCGCCCTGCTTGAGGCGAACGAGACCGAAGTCGATGTCCAGCTCGTCATGCAGGACGATGAGATCCCCCGGCGCGACCGAATAGAACTTGGCGAGCGGGCCCACCTGCCGTCCCGACTCGTTCATGTAGACACGGGGCTTGGCGACGAGGACCTGCTGGCCGGCGACGGTGATCGGTGCGGCGTCCACGCCGGACTTCTTGTGCACCTTCCACCGCTCGCCGGCCGAGGCGACGAGGGCATCGGCGACCATCGCGCCGATGTTGTGCCTCGTCTTCTCGTATTTCGATCCGGGATTCCCCAGTCCGACAATCAGTTTCACTGATCGAGAATCGAGCTCGACTTACTCGGACTCGGTCCCGTCGCCCTCGGTGGGCACCTCGGCGCCGGCTTCGACGGCCTCTTCCTCGAGGTCGGAGGCGGTCGGGGCCGCGTTGACCGCGACGACGAGCGCGTCGGGCTCGGTGACCAGGGTGACACCCTCGGGGAGGTTCAGGTCGCCCGCGTGGATCGACAGGCCGGCTTCCTTGCCCTCGACGTCGACGGTGATCTGCTCGGGGATCGACAGGGCGTCGGCCTCGATCTCGACGGTGTTGGCGTCCTGGACCACCAGGGTGCCCGGAGCCGCGTCACCCTCGACGACGACCGTGACCTCGACGGTGACCTTTTCGCCACGACGGATGACCAGCAGGTCGACATGCTCGATGTAGCTGCGAATGGGGTGGACGTCGACCTGCTTGGTCAGCGCGAGCTGGCTGGCGCCCTCGATGTCGAGATCGATGACGGCGTTGGTGCCGTTCGCGCGCAGGATGGCGGCGAGCTCACGAGCCGGAAGCGTCAGGTGCTGCGGATCGGTGCCGTGGCCGTAGAGGACGGCGGGAACCTTGCCCTCGCGGCGGGCGCGGCGGGCAGCGCCCTTGCCCTTCGCCGAACGGGTCTGGACTTCGAGCTTCGGCATCTGGTTTGCCATGGTGTTCTCCTCGTCTGGCGGCCCCGGGGGACCGCGGTGATCGGTGGGTCGGTCGCGGCGAACGGCGACGACCAGGAGAAACCGGCCCGGCGCAGGGCGACATGGGCCCTCGCAGGAGATCTTCTTGTCGGTCGCGCCGATAACGGTGATCGCTCACCCTCGCCGAGACAACACCGGCCAGAATAGTCGATGGCCTGGGCGAATGTCACATCGCGCCCGCCCAGCTCCCTCTCACGAAGGGCGCCCACCGGCATACTTTCCCCATGACATCGCAGACCCCCATCGACATCGTCACCACCATGCTCGACGAGTTCGCCCGTGGGAACATCGACGCGGCCATGGCCGAGATCGACGACGACATCGTCTACACCAACGTCTCCCTTCCGACGGTGCGGGGGAAGCGCAAGGTCGCCAAGATCTTTGCGCGCTTCGACGGCGGCAGATACGGCTTCAACTACCGGATGGTGAACGTCGCCTCCGACGGGCCGGTGGTGCTCACCGAGCGGATCGACGAAATCCGCATCGGCCGGGTGGCCCTGCAGTTCTGGGTGTGGGGCCGATTCGAGATCGCCGAGGGCCGGGTGGTGCTCTGGCGCGACTACTTCGACTACTTCGACATGACCAAGGCCCTGGTCCGCGGGCTGGCCGCGGCCGTCGTGCCGACAGTCCAGCGGCGCCTACCGGCGCCGGTGTGAGCGTTCGGCGCTGATCAGAGGATCTCGTCGAGCCGCTCGAGCGGACGGGCGAGTCGGGTTCCCTTGTCCGTCACCACGAATGGGCGTTCGACCAGGACCGGATGCGCCACCATCTCGTCGAGCAGTTCGTCCTCCGAGGCCGACGCGAGGTCGTTGTCCTTGTACCGGGCCTCGCGTTTGCGGGCGGCCTCGTGGACGGTCAGTCCCGCGTCGGCGAACAGTTCGGTGAGCTGCTCGCGTGTGTACGGCTCGTCGAGGTACTTGACGACGGTGGGTTCGATGCCCGCCTCGCGGAGTTTCTCCAGTGCTTTGCGGGAGGTCGAGCACTTCGGGTTGTGATAGATCGTCGCGTCCACGATCGATCACAGTACTCGGATGGATCCTTGGTTCTGGACCGTCGTGCCGCATTACGGTGAGCCGCATGACCGTTGCCGGTGTCGCGCTCCGCGTGGTGATCGTCGTGCTCGCGGTCGGCGGCCTGCTCGTCATGGCGCCCGGCTCGGCGTGTGCGTGCACGTGCGCACCGCGACCCGCCGCGGCGGTCGTCAAGGACGCGTCCGCGATCGTGGTCGGCACGCCGGTGTCACGGACGCTAGACGGCAGCGCGGTCCGCTATCGCGTCGAGGTGCGGGACAGCTACAAGGCGCGGGTGCCGCAGACGATCACCGTCCTCACGTCGTCGGACTCCGCGGCGTGCGGGCTCGACCTCCAACTCGGCACCGAACGCCTGCTGGTGCTCGGACACGCGCCCACCGGTCTGGCTGCGGCCGACGGCGAGTGGGGTGCGACGCTGTGCGACAACACCGCGATCGGCCTCGACGACGTCGTGGAGTACGCGGGCCCGACCATCGCGCCGTTCACCGACGACGCCCAGCGCAGCCCGCAACCGGTCGTCATCGGGGCGTTCGTCGCGATCGCTGCGCTGATCGCGATCCCCGGCGGCATCGTGTGGTGGCGGATCAGACGCCGCCGCCCGGACGCTCAGAACTAGGCGACACCGTCGAAAAGACTTGTGACCGAACCGTTTTCAAACACCTCGCGGATCGTCTGTGCCAGCAGCGGGGCGATCGACAGCACGGTGAGGTTCTCGAAGCGCTTCTCCGGCGGAATGGGCAGGGTGTCGGTCGCGATGACCTCTTTGGCGCCGCAGTTGGCCAGGCGTTCGGTCGCCGGATCGGAGAACACCGCGTGGGTGGTGGCGATGACGACGTCGCCGGCGCCGGCGTCCTTGAGCTTGGACACCGCCCCGGCGATGGTGCCGCCGGTGTCGATCATGTCGTCGATCAGGACGCACGTGCGGCCCTCGACCTCACCGACGACACGGTGCGCGACAACCTGATTGGCCACCAGCGGATCGCGGGTCTTGTGGATGAACGAGACGGGCGCGCCGTCGAGCGCGTCGGCCCACTTCTCCGCCACCCGCACACGACCCGAGTCGGGCGAGACGATGGCGATGTTGTCGGTGCCGTACTTCTGCCGGACGTAGTCGGAGAGCTGTCCGAGCGCGTGCATGTGGTCGACCGGGCCGTCGAAGAAGCCCTGGATCTGGTCGGTGTGCAGGTCCACGGTGATGATGCGGTCGGCCCCGGCGGTCTGCAGCAGGTCGGCGATCAGTCGTGCGGAGATCGGCTCACGCCCGCGGTGCTTCTTGTCCTGGCGGGCGTAGGGGTAGAACGGCAGGATCACGCTGATGCGCTTGGCGGAGCCGCGCTTCAGGGCGTCGATCATGATGAGGGCTTCCATCACCCACTGGTTGAGCGGCCACGGGCAACTCTGCAGGACGAACGCGTCCGATCCGCGGACCGACTCCTCGTAACGCACGAACAGCTCACCGTTGGCGAAGTCGCGGGCCGTCTGCGGGGTGACCTTGATGCCGAGTTCGTCGGCGACGGCTTCGGCGAGTTCGGGGTGGGCGCGCCCAGAGAACAGCATCAGGTTCTTCTGGTTGTCGGTGGTCCAGGTCATGGAATCTCTACTTCTCCGATGTGTGTCAATCGCCGGGCTGGTCGTGCGTGAGGTGATCGGAGTCGAGGGCCTCGAGTGCGGCGCGCGCCGACTCGGTGTCCGGGCGCTTCCGTACCACCCAGTTCTCGATATTTCGTTGTTGTCCCGCCGACACCGCGAGGGCACCGGGCGGAACATCGTCGCGCAAAACCGTACCCGCTCCGGTGTACGCGCCGTCGCCGACCTGCACAGGTGCGACGAACATGTTGTCAGAGCCGGTACGGCAATGGGACCCGATCACCGTACGATGCTTCGTCACGCCGTCATAATTCACGAATACGCTCGACGCGCCGATGTTGGAATGCTCACCGATGGTCGCGTCCCCGACATAGGTGAGGTGCGGGACCTTTGAGCCCGCGCCGATGTCGGCCTTCTTGGTCTCCACGAACGTGCCGATCTTGCCGCCGGCACCCAGCCGGGTGCCGGGACGCAGGTAGGCGAACGGACCCACATTGGTATCCGGGCCGATCTCGGAATCGCTGCCGTGGGTGCGGATGACCGAGGCGCCGGAGCCGACGGTCACGTTTCGCAGTGTCGAGTCCGGGCCGATCACCGCGTCGGCGTCGATGCTGGTGGTGCCCTGCAGCTGGGTGCCCGGCTCGATGCGGACGTCGGTGCCGATGACCACGTCGACGTCGATCCACGTGCTCGACGGGTCGACCACGGTCACGCCGGCGAGCTGATGGCGGCGGATGACCCGCCGGTTGAGCTCGGCCCCGAGCTCGGCGAGCTGCGCGCGGTCATTGCAGCCGGCGACCAGATATTTGTCGTCGACGGTATGGGCACGCACGCTGCGGCCCGCCGCGCGGGCGATCTCGACGACGTCGGTGAGGTAGTACTCGCCCTGCGCGTTGTGCGTGGACAGTTGCGACAGCGACGACCGCAGCGTCTGCGAGTCGAACGCGTAGACGCCCGCGTTCACCTCGGTGATCGAGCGCTGCTCGTAGGTGGCGTCGCGTTCCTCGACGATGGCTCGGACACCGAGCCCATCGGATGTGCGGAGGATGCGGCCGTACCCGGTGGGGTCGGCGGCGACAAATGTCGTGAGGGTGACCGCGGCACCGGTCCCCGCGCGGTGGGTGGCGAGCACCGCGGCGAGTGTCTCGCCGTCGAGCAGCGGGACGTCACCCGGGGTGACGAGCACCGTGCCGATGAAGTCGTCGGGCAGGGCGGTCAGGCCGGCGCGGACCGCGTCGCCGGTCCCGAGCTGTTTCTCCTGCTCGGCGGTGTCGACCGGACGGCCGATGCTGGCCGCGATCGCGGCGATGGGGCCGGCGATGCGGTCGCGTTCGTGACCGAGGACGGCGATGACATGGTCCGGTTCCAGCGCCGCAGCACCGCGCAGAGCGTGGCAGACCAGCGAATGACCACCGATTTCGTGCAGGATCTTCGGGGTCTTGGACTTCATGCGCGTACCGGCGCCGGCCGCGAGGACGATCACCGCGGTGTGCGCTGAGGACGGTTCCGTCATGGGGTCCGATGGTACGCAGTCCGGGTGACATCCCGGCCATCACCCGACACGTGCCCACCGAGCGAATGTTCGGGCCTGATAGAACCAAGGGGACATCCGACACTGTCACGGACCGATGGAGGCACCGCCCATGACCACTCAGAAGACCGCAATCGTCACCGGCTCCGCGCGGGGCATCGGCGCCGCCGTCGCCAAGCGCCTGGCCTCCGACGGACTCGCCGTCGCCGTGCTCGACCTCGACGCCGACGCCTGCGCCGACACCGTGAAGGCGATCACCGACGCCGGTGGCAAGGCCATCGCGGTCGGCGCCGACGTGTCCAAGGAAGAGTCGGTGGCGGCCGCCGTCGAGAAGATCGTCGAGGAGCTCGGCCCGCCGACCGTCGTCGTCAACAATGCCGGCATCATCCGCGACAACCTGCTCTTCAAGATGACCGTCGACGACTGGGACGCGGTCATGGCCGTGCACCTGCGCGGCGCGTTCAACGTCACCAAGGCCGTGCAGAAGCACATGGTCGACGCCGGCTGGGGCCGCATCGTGAACCTGTCGAGCACCTCGGCGCTCGGTAACCGTGGGCAGGCCAACTACTCGGCGGCCAAGGCCGGCATGCAGGGCTTCACCAAGACGCTGGCCATCGAGCTCGGCCGCTTCGGAGTCACCGCCAACGCGATCGCCCCCGGTTTCATCGAGACCGAGATGACCGCCGCCACCGCCGAGCGCGTCGGTGTCCCGTTCGAGGACTTCAAGCGGGCGGCCGCATCGCAGATTCCGGTCAACCGCACCGGCGTGCCCGAGGACATCGCGCACACCGCGTCGTTCTTCATCAGCGAGGGTGCGGGCTTCGTGTCGGGTCAGGTCGTCTACGTGGCCGGCGGTCCGAAGGACTGAGGTCTCGGTTGCGCAGACGGTTGTGGCACAATCGTCTGCGCAGTAATCCCCCATGGTGTAATCGGCAACACTTCTGATTTTGGTTCAGGCATTCTAGGTTCGAGTCCTGGTGGGGGAGCCATTCTGACCAGCGTAAACGCTGGGAATCGCGGGCCGCGTGCCCACTACGTGCCCATCTGCTACTCACTTCCGCCCACGGTGATCTTCTCGGGGAGGTCCTGAATCATCGCCTCGGTGATCCAGAGTGCGCGTTGGAGCGTGTCCTCCACGAACCGGAAGTAACTGTGTGCCCCGACACGGGGTCCCCGGTCCGTTCCATCCGTGGCCCGGTCGAACCATGTGGCGATGTTGTTCAGGCCCGTCTCTGGTTGCCACAGTCCAGGCCTGTCGTCGTCGCTGATCGGTTCCGACGCTGCGGCCCCGCCCCGATATACGAAGTCCACGTTCACCCGGTTGGTCCAGTCCGCGGCACCGATGGCGGACATGACAGCGTTTCTACAGGGGATTCTTGTGTCTAATCGCTCCATGAATCGTAGGACGTTGGCATAGGGCGGAGTCGCCATCGGGTGACCGAGTAGTTCCAGGTGTGGCGCTGGTTCGATGCCCGGAGATTCATACGCTGTGTGAATCGCGTCCTGGGCGTCCTCAATCGCCCGTTTCAGTCGGAACATGCTGGCGAACTCACTGTGTCCCGGTTCGGGCAACTCCAACAGTGGACGTTCGACGCGCAACACCTCCAGGCAGTCACGCGCCACGTCGATGGCGGACCACAAGAGGATATTGATAAGGGCCACATCGAGTTCGGCTTGGTGCATCGTCCGGTACGTCTGAACTTTGGCCACGACGATGTTTGAAACCACCAAGGCCGGACCGACAATTGCGAGACCTGACAGTAGGTTGACCAGCATTCCGTCCGAGTCGCGCATGAACCCCACACGGCGCAGACCGCCGACATGATGAGGCCGCCGACGGTGAGGGTGAGGGGGAGTGGGTCGCCGGATCGGCGCGCTACCCAGTTCGTAAGGAATCGCTTCACGCCCACATGCTCCCATGGCGGAACTGCGGCCGAGGCCATCCACGCCCGCCAGTACCTCCACGCCCCACCAACGACGAAACCCCCGTCCGAGTGGACGAGGGTTCCGACGAGACGCACGGCATGATGCCCGAGGGCATCTCCGAGCATATGAAGTTGTGGGACAAGCATATCCGACTATCGGACCGGGACCGTGATACCCGAGGCGCACGATGGACAGGGCACTCCGGGGGCCACCTCGTCCGGGCGTCGGCGCCCTCCACCTCCACCTCGGCCGCCCATGCCGATGCCGGGGGCCAACACGAGGCCGTCCCCGATGCCGTGGGCGGGCCGGGACCGTGAACCCCCACCCTGGTGGGCGTGAGTTGTGGCCGTACCCCTCCGGGTGGGCGCGTCGGCCCCGCCTTGTCGGCGGCCGGGACCGCTGGGTCCTCCTCCGCGTTGCTGAAGGGCGGCCAACTTGGCCCGGGACCCGTCGGCCCGCTGGGCGTTGGCGTGGGCGCGGCTCTCACCGATCACGCCACCGTTGCGGAAACTAACCAGGCGGGTGGGGTCCGGGGCGATTTTCGACCCCACGAGGTCCACGTGGCCGGAGTACCCGTTGCCCGTCGAGTGACTCTCACCGTCCAGGCGGCCACCGATGAAGGTGATGGCGTCACCGATGAGGTTCCCGATTCCCATGGCGAACTCCTTGTGAGAGAAGGGGTCCGGCCCAGGCCCCCGTGATGGTGGAGGCCTGGGCCGGAGTGGATCACTCCGCGGTGTCGATACGGACGATGGCCTCCGGCCGCGACACGGCCACCTCGAACCGGCCTTCCAGGCGGCACCGAACCTGGTTGCGCTGGAAGTCATCGTTCACGCGGTCCCACTGGACGCGGACCGCGGCGCCCGGATCACTCCAGACGATGACCGAGTTCGCGCCGATGAGATACGCGGTGTCGGCGGGGAGTTCGGTGGAGACGACCACCGGGACGCCCCACAACTTGTACTCCGCCCGGTCGAACGGGGCGCGGACGTTCTGATACTCCCCGGACCCCGAGGTGGTCGCCAGGTCAATCTCCTCCAGGGCGCCAGGCGACACGACGAACACCGCGCCCATGTAGCCCAGGGACTCGATGGCGGTCAGGGACTTCCGGGTGGTGGTGAGCAGGTCCGAGGCGAAGGCCTGGACCTGGACGCCCGATTCCCCGGCCAGGCCGTGAAGCTGGCCCGCGGCGCCGGTTCCCTGGAACACCTGGCGTTCGATGGCCAAGGCCAGGCCATACTCCATCTCCGCCTGGACGAAGGTGGTCAGGTTCGCCACGTCGGAGAGGTCATACTCCGCGATGGCGTCGGACACGTGGGCGACGACCTGGAGGGTTCGGTCCACCGGGGCCAGGCCGTAGGTGGAGGTGGGCTTGACCGCGCCCGCGGCGACCACGGCCGCGTTGTTCGCACGGCTGGTCTGCTTCAGGAACCGGAAGGCGGGCGCGGTGGTGGCCTGGGCCTCGATCACGTCGAGAACGCCACGGGGGCGACCGAGGGGGGCCAGGCCCGGGGCGACGACGGCCACCGCGGTGTGGTCGGTCAGGCTCAGTGCCTTCTGGCCGCCCGCCACGAATCCGGTATTCACCGCGGTGGCCGCGGCGGTCCGGAGTGCATCACGGGTGAGGTGGGTCTGGGCCTTGGCGCCCAGGCCTCCGGTGAAGCTGCCAGGGGCGCCCATGGCACCCGTGTCGGGGTCGATGGCCCGCAACTGGGACGGGTCGGTGACGTGGGCGGCGCGTTCGGCGCGGCCCTTCAGTTCCGCGTCCATGGCCTTGGCCAGGGTCAGGGCGTTCTGGGCGTCGTCGCGGGCCTTCACGCCCACCGCGGTCCGTGCGCCCGCGGCCTTGGCCTGGGCGACGTTGGCCGCGGCCTTGGCGCGGAGTTCGGCCGAACGGGCGTGTAGTGCCTCGTCGGACAGGTCATCGAAGTCCATGCGGCCGTCCTGGCCGGGGAGTCGTCGGATGGTCATTGGAGTGTCTCCTCTGAAGTGGGTGGAGAGGAGTCCCAGGCCCTCGGTGGGCCGCCCCGGAGAGTAGGAGGGGCGACGACACCGAGGGGTCCTGGGACGACCTCGGGGGTTGCGCAACCCTCCTCGGGGGCGGACGGACTGGTTACCGTTGGCCACTCCGGGCGAAGGTGGGCGGTGGTTCCCGGTCCACGGGGACGGGCGGGATGGTTACCGCTGGTCTACCCGTGCGACCGAGGCCGCCCTAGCGTGACGGCGGAAACATGGAGGGGAACCACCGTCGGGGCCGAGACTATCACCGTCGGAACCCGTTGTCCTGTTTGACAATTCATGTCACACGGGGCGTGTCGGGGTCAGTCGGCGGCCAGGCGGTCCAAGGCCGCGGCGACGAGTTCGGGGGCCTGTTCGTCAGGGATGCGGGCCGCGGCCATGCCCGCCAGGGTGACGGTCATATCCCACGAGGCCCCGGCCTCGGCGGCCTCGGCCATCACGGAATTGACCGCCTCCACGTTCTGGTCATGTATGGCCAGAACGAGGCGGGCCGCCAAGGCCCGGGCGCGGTCGGAACGATGGGTGGAGGGGTTCATGGAGTTCTCCTTGGTGTGGTTTGCGCTGGTCAATCGGTGCCAGGGAAACATGAGGGATGCCTCATGTTTTCGACGGGAAGGAGACCGGCGGAGAAGGGGTGAGGGGCGCGGCCAAGCGATTCTGACCCCCTACCCCGGGACGCCTACGTGCGTCCATGCGCCGGTGGCACGATGCGCAGCGGGCCGAGTAGTGGTCCGGGTCCAGGCTGTAGGGGAATCCGAGATGGTCCACCAGTTCGTCCGGGTCCTGGTGGTCGTAGGACCAGTGGGCGGCCGGTTTGCCACAGTCCTCACATTCACGGTCCGCGGCCACGCCACGGTCCACGGTCAGGCGGTCATGGGCCGCGTTGTATCCCACTGGGCCGTCCCGTCGGGCGGTCCGTCGGCATCCGCACGAGGCGGTGTTACCGGCCGTGAGGTTCTTGGTCGGGACAATCGTTGTTGCGCCACAGTCGCATCGACAGGTCCACCCTCCATTGCCGGAACGGAACTCCAGGACTACGAGGGCACCGAACCGACGCCCGGTGAGGTCCGTTCGGTAGCGGGGCGGTGGAGTCGGGGAACCATAGCGCCGTGCGTAGTAGTAGTGGCGCTGGCACATCGCCCGACAAAGGACGGGGCGGATGCACCCCGAGACTGAACACTCGGTGGAGGTCATGTTCTTCTCCTCTTGCGATGGATGGACGGGCGGATACGGGCGCGTGATCCTCGGCGCCGTGCGGGCCGTGGAGGGCCTGGATTATCGGCGGAGTCCTCGGGGGTGGCCGTGCGGAGTGGGCGTGGTTTCCGTGGCCTCATCACGCTTTGGATGCCCGCGGTGGCCGCGGTCGGTCCGGTGATCCTCTGGGAGTTCAACTCCGAGGCCCAGGCCCAACAGGCACCACGGGCCGGACACGAGATACAGGTGGCCTCCACGGCCTTCTCCCGGTCGCGGTGAGAGGTGAACCCGAGGGCCTGGGCCGACACGTCGGGATCGAACAGACGCGGGTTGCGGGTACACGCGGCCCCGCGGAGGTTGGCGGACCCGGTGAGGATGGCCACGGCCAACGCCACCGGCCCGTCCTTGTCCTGTTGGACTCGGTGTAGTCCCCGGCTCACTGGGCACGCCCCCGGCCCTCGGCCGCGTCGATGACTTCGGACGCCAAGGCCTTCCGGTCCTCGGCCGACATGCTAGGGGTGTCCACGCCCAGGCCGTCGAGTAGGACGCCCTTTCGCCCGCGTGGGCGGCCCTGGACCCCGAGGGCGTCCAGGAGGGCGGTAGGTGACACCTTGGGCCGACGAGGGCGCCCGTTGCGGTCGGTCACTGGTCGGCCCTCCAGAGGTCCTCTCGTTCCTCCTCCACCCGGTCCCTGGTCCCGGTGATGACCTCGTATCCCGAGGCCCGCAGTTCCGCGGCCCAGGCCCCGTTACCCGTGCCCACGTCCACCAGGGCGGTGGTTAGGGTCTCGGCCAGATTCCCCGTCGGGGACTGGAGTTCGGCCGTCCCCGATGCCCACGCCACCACGGGATAGATGGGGGCGTACCTGGGCCGGTCGGGGTGGTACACCAACGCCCAGGTCTCCGAGGCCGGGACCATGGTGGCGGGGGTGAACTCACCAGCGCAGAGGTTGGCGGGTTCGGTGGGGGTGGCGTTCTCGGTAGTCATGGTCGGTTCTCCTTGTCTGAGAGGTGCGGGCCGATGCCCGTGAAGGGTGGAGCGTGGAGGCGTGGAGGGCGGTGGCGCGTTTCCACCCATGCCGCCCAGAGGTAAAACACCAGGTGAGAGAGAGATGAAACGAATCGCGTAAGGGGTATGTGTGAAGGCGTTCCACGCCTCCACGCCTCCACTGTTCGTCACGAGGTCACCCCGTAGAGGGGAGACTTCACGCGGGACTGGCCGCAGACCATGACTTCTCCTCTCTCCATGAGGAGGTCTAGGGCATCGGCCACCAGGGAACGGTCCACGCCGGTAACGGCCGCCTGTTTCACACGGTTGGCGGTGGCAGGCCCGTTGGCGCGCAACCACTTCTCCACCTTCTTGGCCACGGCGTCCACCATGAGGTCCCGCTGAGACGCGGAGATGACCTCCATTCGGGCGTTGGTGGTGGCCTTGGCCGCCATCTGGTCGGACCTCTCCTTGGCAAGTCCCAGGCGTACCGACGCACGGACACCATCGGAGTGGGACATGATGGCCTCGGCCACCTCCCAGACTTCGGGCGTGATGGAGGTGGACCCATGGAGGACCGCGAACGAGGCCGCGGCCTTCAGCTTCACGAGGTTCCGGTGGGCGTCCTCGTCCTGCCACCGTTGGCGGCGTCGGTCCCGACGAATCTCCCGGCGAATCTCGGGGTCCACGTCGAAGAAGTACCGGCCGGTGGTCGCTGGGAACTTCGGCAGAGTGATGGGCATGGGACGCGATGGCGCCACGTCCAGGTCCTCGTCCTCGTCGTCGCACTTGGGGACCGAGGCGTCCAACCAGAGGACCCGCTGGAGGGTCCCACCGGCCTCCTCCTCGAATATCGGGCCGCACCGTAGGGGTTGGGCGGCCACGGTGACCACGAGGCGGTACGTGTGCGCCTGGACCGATGCCCGGTTGGCCTTCACCTTGGTGTGGGTACCGATGCCGGAACCGGACCACGCCTTACGAATCTCCAGTGTGAGCGTCGAACCCTGGCGGCCACCGATGGCGGCCACCTGGTCCACTTCGTCAAAGTCGGCCCATGCCGCGTACCGAATACGAACGGAGACAGGGATTTTCCCCTTGCCACCGGCCGGGTCCGGGAGTTGCTGGGTCTCCACGAACAGGGACCCGAACGCCTCACCGGAGGCCACGGTGATCGGAACGAACACGTCGGCCAGGCGTTGGTGGCCGTCCTCCAGGTCCAACACGTCGGTGTCGGGCCAGGAGAATATCTCCGCCTTACCGGCGCCCTTGCCCGAACCCGAGGGACCGGCGTGGACGATGAGGAGGTTCAGGCCGCCCACGTCCTCCACGATGGCGGGGAGTAGCCATGTGTGAGGGGTGGCCAAGGCCGCCCGGGTGAGGGCGCCACCCAACAGGGTCCACTTGGACACCATGCGCTTATCGGCCTCGGCCTCGATGAACCGAGTGATGGCGGAGTAGTCGAACACCCGCTTCTCGGCCGCGGCCGGGGTGTACTTCGGGGCGGTCATCGGCGCGCCCTGAGGTTCTCCGTGAAGGCGTTCCAGGCGGGTATCCTGGGCGTATCGGCGGAGTGGTTACCGTCGGTGTCGGTGTTGTCGGGACGGTCCTCCGCGGGTTGGCGGGGGGCCGTTCTTTTCGTCTGGGACATGAATGTCTCCTGGGTATGTAAAGCGTTGCGCCACTTGGGCCGTGGAGGTCCCTATGGGTTGGGTTGGCGCTAGCGCGAACGTCGGCCGCGGGGGTTGTTCGGGCACCTGGACTTGTGGGTGACCATCACCGAGGCCGCGCCTCCGACGTGATGGCGAACCATCCCCGGGCGTCCGCATACGTCGCACCTCATCGCGGCGGCCTGGGCCTGGAGGTCCCGGCCGATCACCGCGCCCACCTCCGGGCGTGGGCGCCGATGGCCAGGCCGCCCGGGTAGGCGATGGCGGCCAGGAGGACCAGGACGAGGGCGGCGGTCATGCCACGCCACCCTGGGAGATGAAGCGGTCCAACTCGGCCGGGTCGATTCGGATGGTGCGAGTAGAGGGCCGGAAGGCCGAGAGTTTCCCGTCCGCGATGTATCGGCGGATGGTTCTGTCAGACACGCCGAGTTCGGCGGCAACGTCCTGGAGGGACAGGTAGCGCGTACGTGCGCGGGACTTGGTGGCCATGATGGCGGACTCCTGGGTGAGCATGAACAGGACGGACGTTCTCGTTCATGCGTCTCAGGGCGCCCAGGTCCCCGGCACGCCTGCCGGTTCGGGACCTTCGCTTATCCGCGTGTCGATGACATTAGACGTAAGTGTCCGGGATTGTCAACGGACTCCGTAGAGGTAACCTGTTGTGTAACAGTCTATTTGACGTTTGAGGTCAAAACAGAGGCTGTCTGATCTGCTAGTTTTCCTCTGCTAGTTCCGACAATCGGCGCGCAATTTCCGCGTCACGGCCCGCGGCCACGTGCTGGTATCTCATGCTCATCTCCGGGGTGGAGTGGCCGAGGCGGCCCATGAGTTCCTTGGTGGTGGCCCCGGCCTGGGCGGCCAGGACGGCCCCGACATGGCGGAGGTCATGGATACGAACGTCCGGTTTGCCCACCGAGGCCACCGCGGCCTTAAACGGTTTGGTGAAAGTGCCTGCCGTTAAACGTGTTCCGCGGATTGTGGTGAACACCAAGGCCTCGGGGCCGGGTTCGGTGAATCGCTTCATGTGGGCGGTGAGGGCCTTGGCAACGTGCGGGGGGACGGTTATGTCCCGGACTCCGGCCTCCGACTTGGGTTTGCCCTCCACGAGGTCCTTCCCCACGATGGTGGCCGCCCTCCGGATTTTCAGGACCATGGTGCCGTCCTTGGAGACCACCACGTCCTTCCGGCGAAGTTCAATCATCTCCCCGAACCGGAGGCCACACCAGGCGGTCACCGGGACACACGTCCGGTAGTGCTCGTGGAGTTTGGCGGTGGCCTGGACGAGTTCGGACGGGGTGAGGAGTTCCAGGTCCACCCGTTTGGGCCGACGCCCCGCCTTCTCCACTCGGCAGGGGTTCGCGGTCACGGCCAGGTTCTCGTCGGCCACGGCCGCGTTGAAGATGCCCTTCAGGAGGTTGTAGGCGTGGGCCGAGGTGGTGGGGGTGTCGTCGGCCTCCCGGTCCTTCCACCATGCCCTCACTGTCTCCAGGTCCACGTCCACCATGCGCTGGTCCCCGAGGTGGGGAAGAATCCGGCCGTCCAGGAGGGTCTGGTAGAGGTGGCGCGTTTTCGGGGTGAGGTCCTTGGTGGCCAACCAGGCCGTGGCGAACTCTCGGACGGTTACACCACCGGCCGCCTTGGCCGCGGCCCGGGAGGCCGGGGGAGTCCATTCCCCGCGTTCGATGAGGCGCCGTTCATCCGACAACCAGGCCTCCGCGTCAATCTTGGCGGAGTAGGTGGTGTACGCCGTGTGACGGGCCATGTCCGGGCCGACGTAGCGGGCCTGGAATCGCTTGGACGGGAGTTTGCGGATACTCCCGAATGACCGTTGTCCTGCCATGCCCACGCCTCCAGTTCGTGCCCAGTCCGTGCCCAATGAGCCTACATTGGCGCCGTCCACGTGCGGATATGTCCGCACATGTCAACCAGGATATGGCCAGGTTAGGGGCATGTTCTGGCAGGTGGGAGGGTGTTTCTGGGCCATTTCCCTGTCCAGGTTCGAGTCCTGGTGGGGGAGCCCCTTTGACAAGCGTAAACGCGCTGGAGTGCGGTCAGCGTGCCAGACGTTGGGCACGACAGAGGCCACGGACCGGGTGATCCGAGGCCTTGGCCGAGCGTGTGGAGACGCGGCATGGTCTCCGAGATATTCAGTTGTTGCCCTTGTTCTCTAACCCTTGGCCCAGGCTCATGAGGACCTCGCAATGATGGTGTCGGCCGCCGACGCGGTACGGCATCGGCAGACCCTCAAAGGTGTAGGTCTTGGTCCTCCAGACCACCGTGGTGACCTGTTCGATACGGGAGTCGGTGACCACCAGCCGGTAGGTGGTCAGCGTGGTGGACCGGCCGCGCTCGGCCTGCTCCTTCATCGTTCTCACCACGGCCGCCACCGATCTTGAGCGTCACCGTGTCCCGGAGGAGGAGCCGCGGCATTACGGGCCCTCCGGCGGTAGCGGTTGAGGACCATCTGTTCGGCCATGGCCACGTCGGCCACGAGACGCTGGCAGAGCATGGCGTCCAAGCCGATAACCGACTGGCGCGCAAGCTCATTCGAGAACCGGATGAGGGTCGAAGATCTTGGGTCCAGCGGCCGGGACGACCGAGGCGGCCTCCAGAGGTTGGACCAGGAGGCTGGCTACCTGTTCCTTGTGCCCAGATGCCGAGCACGCAGGTGGAAGTTCGCCGAAACCATGGACCCGAGACCGAGGTCGCGATCCTGGACGCCGTTCACGATTCCCTGGTGGCCGCATTCGCGATCCCCGTGGTGGACAAGCATGTGAGGCTTGTGGTTCACGAGCCTCACAGGTTCGCGGTACCTCCGACTCTCAGCACGCCGGAGGCGTACACGCTGGTGACGGTTGATTGCTTCGCCGGTAGGACCGTTGACGCCAAGCGCGCTCTATATCGGGAGGTCACAAGCCGCCTGGAACCGCTGGGGATTCCATGTGACCACGTCACCGTCGTTGTTCGTGACATCGACACGGCGAGTTGGGGAATCCGTGGCGGGCAGGCGGCGTGCGACGTTGATCTTGGGTTCGAGATAAACGTCTGACCGACGCCTACGCGTTCTGACGAAGGATTCCGAGGAGATCCATGCCTCCCGAGGCCTGTCCCATTGCTCCCTGCGCCGCGGCGTCGGGAGCGAACCGGCAGGCCTTGAGGTGAGGCTTGGCCTCCAGGAGCGCGGTGATGGCGGCCTGGAGGGCCTCGGGCTGTCCAGGTGGGCCGCGTCGAACGGGAGGTCCGCGGGGTCGGCCAGCGCGCCGGTTTGTTCCACGCCCACCCATCCTCGGATTCCGTGCTCTCCGAGCCGGTTTCGGCGGTACTCGCTGCCGTGGAGTCGGTGGTCTCCGAGGCCACAGGAGCGGTTTCCGAGGCCGTATCGGTGGCCTCGGGGCCGGCCTCGACGGGGCGCCACGCGACGCCGCCTACGACGTGCTCGAGCCCGCAGTGGCTTCAGTCTGCGGCGGCAGGTCGATCTCGTAGACGACGAACTCCGTCCTGGCCACCTTGTCGTACAGGTATCGGGCCGTGGTGTTGTCCGCGGCGGTCTGCCAATACACCTTCGGAATCTCCTGCGCGGCGGCCCATTCGGTGACTCGCGCGATGAGGGCTCGGCCGGCCCCGGTGGAGCGGGCATCGCTCGCCACGAACAGATCCTCGAGGTAGCAGTAGGGCGCGTCGCTCCATGTGGACGGATGGGTGAGCCAATGGACGAAGCCGACTGGGCGTCCGGCATCGTCGCGCGCGAGGGCGCCCCACATGGCGAACTCGGGATCGAGGATCCGATCGAACGTGAGCGCGGTCTGCTCGTCGGACAAGGAGTGTCGGTAGAAGTCGAGATAGCCGTGCCACAGCGGCAGCCAGTCGTCGTGGTCGGCGGCGGTCAATGGATTCGTGGAGACGGACATCCCGACATGCTAACGGCCGCAGGTTCTTCGGGTCGCGCTAATGCAGCAGTTCCTGCCAGTTCGACGGAATCCGGTCGTGCGGTGCGGGAGTCGGTTGATCGGCGGGATGACTTGTCGGCGGCGCCAATTCGGGTCCCTCCGCGAACTCGTTCGTGGAGTAGTCCCAGAACCAGTCCTCGCCGGGTTCGAAGCTCTGGATGTAGGGATGGCCGGTGTCGGCGGCGTGGTGTGATGCATGTTGGGCGGGGGAGGTGTCGCAGCATCCGATGTGGCCGCAGGCGGCGCACCGTCGGAGGTGGACCCACCAGCCGTCGTCGGTCGCGAGGCAGTCGGCGCACCCGGTGCCCGACGGCGGGACGCTCGGATCGAGTGGGTTGTCGGTGACCATCCACCCAGGCTACGCACGCCCCGGCCGGTCTGTCGAGATGCCGGCGACGGACACGAATCTTGCTGCGCCACAGGATCTCTGTTAGACTTCGAACATACATTCGAGAGCACCTTGGGGGGTGGTTCCGATACTGGCAACCGACGACGATCTACGCGCTCTGATCACCGATCTGGTGGCGATGCCCGCGGCCGATAGCGAACCGCAGGCGACGGATCGGCTGACGATCCTCGAGGAGATCAAGTCCGCGGCCACCGCGGCGCAGGTCCGCGAGACCGGTCGCCTCGACGACCTGCGCAACGCGGATGAGGTCGCGCGCAAGGTCCCCAAGGCCCGTCAGGGGCGCGGGCTCTCGGCCGAGATCGGCTTGGCGCGCAAGGCTTCCCCGCAGAGAGGTGCGCAGTATCTCGGCTTGGCCCGCGCCATGGCCGAGATGCCGCATACCTACGCCGCTTTGCAGACCGGTGTGCTCACCGAATGGCGCGTCACGATCCTGGTGCGGGAAACCGGTTATCTCACGCGCGAGGCCCGCGAGGAGATCGACCGCCGCGTCTGTGCCGACCCGGAGGCGCTGATCGGCAAGAGCGACAGGCAGATCGAGGCCGACACCAAGAAGCACGCCTACGAACTCGATCCGCACGCGGTGGTCGCGCGTGCGGCCAAGGCCGAGAAACATCGCCGCGTCACGAGTCGACCGGCACCCGATCTCATGGCCAATGTCACTGCGCTGCTGCCGATGAAGCAAGGGGTGGCCGTGTACGCGGCGCTGAAACAGCACGCGGACAGTGTGGTCGGCGGCGATGACCGCACCCGTGACCAGATCATGGCCGACACGCTCGTCGAACGGGTCACCGGCCAGGCCGCGGCGTCGGGCGTCCCGGTCGCGGTCAACCTCGTCGTCTCCACCGACACGCTTCTCGGCCTCAGCGATCAAGTGGCTGAAATCCCCGGGCAGGGGCCGATTCCTGCCGCGATGGCTCGGCAGATGGTCATCGACGGTCTCGATCTCGCGGAGACCGAGACAACCCTGCGGCGACTGTTCGCCCGGCCCGACGACGGCGCCATCGTCTCGATGGAGTCAACCGCCCGCGCCTTCCCGAAGAGCTTGGCACATCTGATCCGGGTCCGTGACAAGTGTTGTCGCACAGCATATTGCGGCAACGTCATCGCGGAAATCGACCACGCCCGCTCGCACGCCGACGGCGGAGCGACCAGCGCGGACAATGCGGACGGGTGCTGCCGAGTGCACAACCGCGCCAAGGAGATGCCGGGCTGGAGTTATCTCATCGTCGAGTCAGCCGGGCCGCACACCATGCAGATCACCACGCCCACCGGGGACCGGCACACCACCACGGCACCGGCGGCGGTGGGCCACCGACCGCCCACGGTCAGCCGCGCGGAGATCAGATTCCATCAACTGTTACTGGTCGCCTGACCGGTAACACGTGCGCGGTCACGCTCGGCCACGGGGAAGACCATGGGCTGCATGCAGTTCGGGCGGCCGGGCGGGTGACCCGGCCGGACCTGGGGACCTCGATCCTCGTCACCCGCTACCTGTCGGGGTCGTGGCAGTGCCGCCGTTTGTTCGCGCGGCTGCCACCCGATCAACCCCGGCAACGGGGTCGCCTGTACGACGCCATGGCCTCCCTGCTGGTCGATCTGCACCGGAACGGCGTGTTCTGGGGTGACTGCTCACTGGCCAACACGTTGTTCTCGCGCGACGGACAGCAACTGCAGGCCTGGCTCGTCGACGCCGAGACCGCGGAAACCCACGACGCACTCTCCGACGGGCAGCGCGAACACGACATGACGATCCTCGTCGAGAATGCCGCCGCCGGCCTGATCGACGGTGCGGCACGATTGGGTAGGCCACCCGGGTTGTATCCGACATTGGTCGACGAGGCCTTGGGTATCCGTGACCGCTACAACGAGTTGTGGGTGGTCCTCCATGCCGAACCCGTCTTCAGCTTCGGCGACCGGTATCGGGTGGAGTCGGTGGTCCGCCGACTCAACGGGATGGGATTCGTCGTCGACGAGGTCGCGATGAGTCCGCAGCGGGCGGGTGTGTCCGACCGGCTGCAACTGCACGTCGGCGTCGGGGACCGCCGGTTTCACGCCGACCGCCTGCGACGGCTGACCGGGCTGGAAGTGGGGGACGGGCAGGCGTCCATCCTGCTCGGCGATGTCGATGCATACCGGGTGTAGTTGGCCTCCGAGACCGGCGAGGATGTCGACCAGACCACGGCCGGCCAGCTGTGGATCCGTGAGGTACTGATGCCGACGATGCACCGAGCGCATCAGGCCGTCGGTGGTCATGGCACAGCCGTCCAGGCATACTGCGACCTCTTGGAGGTGCGGTACCTGCTGAGCGAGCGGGCGGCTCGCGATGTCGGGATCGAGGTCGCGCTCGACGCGCTGGCGACCGGGCGGACTCCGGTGGACTCCGCCGCACGATTGGGAGTCGCGGAGACCCCCACCGCCGAGATCGACATGCGCGCGTTGATGCGAGAGATCGCCGAGGGCTGAGACCGCGCGCGTCAACACGCAAACGCCCGGGTTCCCACCAGCCTCCCAGGTTGCACACTGGGATGGAGGTAGGGACCCGGGCGTTTCCCTTCGACAAGCTCAGGGAGCGGCGGGACCGCGCAGGGAGCGGCGGGGCGGCGCAGCGGCGGGACGGCTCAGTGCGCCATGGCGAGCGCTTCGGGCGCAGCGGCCGGGAGCTTGCCGCCGCGGACGACGGCCGCCGCGATCACACTGCCGACGGCGAACACCGCCGCCGCAACCCAGAACGTCGTGGTGTAGGAGTGCACCGCCGCCAGCTGGGCGAGTTCGGCCGGATTCAGCACGTGCGCGGCGTTGGTCGTGGCGTACGACGCCGCCGCACTCGCCGCGATGGTGCTCAGCAACGCCGTGCCCACCGAACCGCCGACCTGCTGCATGGTGTTGACCGTGGCCGACGCGACACCGGCGTCGTCGGAGGACACCCCGGAGATCGCGCCCTGCATGGCCGGCGCCATCGAGGCGCCGATGCCCACGCCCAGCACGAGCAGTGCGGGCAGCACATGCGTTGCGTACGAACTGGTTTCGCTGATCTGCGTCAGCAGTACCATGCCGCCGGCGGCGATCATCATGCCCGACGCCATCAGCCAACGCGGTCCGAAGCGGGGCAGCAGCACACCCGTCGCGGTGGTCGCGGTGACCACCAGCATGCCGATCATCGGCAGGAACGCCAGACCGGTGCGGATCGGGCTGAACCCGAGGTTCTGCTGCAGGTAGTAGGTGAGGAACAGGAAGATGCCGAACATTCCGATACCGGCGATGAACACGACGAGATACGAGCCGGCGCGCGTGCGGTCGGCGATCACCCGCAACGGGAGCAGCGGATGCTCTGCCCGCGACTGCCACCAGACGAAGCCGGCCAGCAGCACCACGCCGGCGACCAGCCAGGTGACGGTGGCCCAGTCGGCCCAACCGTTGGTCTCGGCGTTGGAGAAGCCGAAGACGATCGAGAACAGCGCGGCCGACACGGTCACCACGCCCGGCAGATCCAGCTTCGGGCGGTGCTCGGAGCGGTGGGCACCGACGAACAGGACGGCGCCGACCAAAGCGATGATGGCGATCGGCACGTTCACATACAGGCACCACCGCCAGCTCGCCCACTCGGTGAGCATGCCGCCGAGCAGCAGTCCCAACGCGCCGCCGCCGCCGGCGATGGCACCGAAGATGCCGAAGGCACGGCCGCGTTCGGCGGGATCGGTGAACGTCGTCGTCAACAGGGACAGTGCGGCCGGCGCGAGCAGTGCACCGAACACGCCCTGGCCGGCGCGTGCGGCCACCAGCATCTCGAAGTTGACCGCGGCGCCACCGATCGCCGACATCGTCGCGAAGCCGATGAGGCCGATGATGAAGGTGGTGCGTCGGCCCCACAGATCCGAGAGCCGGCCGCCGAGCAGCAGCAGACTGCCGAAGGCCAGCGCATAAGCGGTGACGATCCACTGGCGGTCGGCATTGTCGAACCCGAGCGCGGCCTGCGCGTGCGGGAGCGAGATGTTCACGATGGTCGCGTCGAGCACGACCATCAGCTGTGCGAGGGCGAGCACACCCAGCACAACCCAGCGCAGGCGGTGATGCCGCGCGGCGTCCGATTCCTTCTCGACAGGACCGCTGTCGAGTTCGGAGTAGACAGTGCTCGTACGAGCCTCCGATCAGAGCGAGTTAGACGGAGGTACGTCCTCCGGTTACCCGAGCCAACGTACTCTAACCGGAGTTTGTTCCTCCACTTGATATGCTGTGATCGTGATTACCCGCTCGCCTGCGACCGACGCCGGGCACCGCAAGCTGCGCGCCGATGCCGAGCGCAACCGTCTGCGCATCATCGAGGCGGCCCGTGAGTTGTTCGCCGAGCGCGGGCTCGACGTGACCCTCGACGACGTGGCCGCCCATGCCGGCGTGGGTGTGGGCACCGTGTATCGCCGATTCGCCAACCGCGACGAGCTGATCGTCGGCGTCCTCACCGAACATCTCGCACAGCTCACCGACGCCGCACGGGGCGCGCTGGACAATCCGGACCCGTGGGAGGCGGTCGTCGATCTCCTCACCCTGGTGGCCTCGACGATGGCCACGGATCGGGGACTGGCCGCGATCATCGTGCAGATCGACCACTCGCACACCGACATCGAGGCGACCAAAACGGATCTGACGGCACAGGTGCAGCAGGTCTTCGACCGGGCAAAGGACGCCGGAGTGTTGCGGCCGGATCTGGAACCCACCGATTTCTTCGGGGTGCTGATCATGCTGTCGGCGATCGGACAGAAGACCGAGCCCGTGGTGCCGGGAGCGTGGCAGCGATTCCTGCAATTGATCCTCGACGGCATCCGCGCGGACGGCCGGGACGATCTCACCGTGCCGGCGCTGAGTGACGAACAGATTCAGGAGATCCAGCGCCACAAGGGAGTTGAGCGCTGAGGCGGACTCGGCCGCCGACTACGACGCGGCCGAATGATCGACCGCCTCCCGCGAGCGACGACCCCGCTGGATCACCGGATCCGGGTACGGCACCGCGTCGATGAGCGCCACCGTGTACGGGTCGGTCGGAGTCGTCAGGACGGTGCGGGCATCGCCACTCTCCACCACTCGGCCACCACGCAACACCGTGACACGGTCGGAGACCTGCTCGACGACGGCGAGGTCGTGGCTGATGAACACGGCGGCGAACCCGAACTCGTGCTGTAGTTCCTTGAACAGGTCGAGCACGCGGGCCTGCACCGACACGTCGAGCGCACTGGTCGGTTCGTCGGCGATCAGCAGGCTGGGCTCTGCGGAGAGCGCGCGGGCCAGCGCGACCCGCTGGCGTTGGCCGCCCGACAGTTCATGGGGGAGTCGGGAAGCGAACGACTGCGGCAGGTGCACGGCGGTGAGCAGTTCGGCGACCCGTCGGTCTTGTGAACCGCGATCGCCGATGCGCTGAACCTCCAACGGTTCCCGGATGGACTCACCGACGGTGAACCGGGGATCCAGCGATGCCGTCGGATCTTGTGGCACGAAGGCCACCGTGCGGCGGACGGCGCGCAACTGCGAGCGCGGGATCGTCGAGATGTCCTGCCCGTCGATGCGGATGCGGCCGGCCGACAAGGGCAACAGTCCTCCGATGGCGCGCCCCAACGTGGTTTTGCCGGAACCGGATTCGCCGACCACACCGACGACCTCGCCGGGCGCGACCGACAACGACACGTCCGACAGCGCGACGAGCGGCTTGTTCCCGAGCCGTCCCGGGTGGCTGACCGTGACCGAATCGACCTCCAGGATCGGCGGTGCGGACTCCTGCGACACGCTCTCCGACGATGCCCCGTCGGTGGCCTCCGGGAGCCGGGGCACGGCCGCGAGCAGCTGCCGGGTGTACGGTGCGCTCGGGTTCGCGAAGAGCTCGTGAACCTCCGACTCGTCGACGACCTCCCCGAGTTGGACGACCACCACGTGGTCGGCGATGTCGGCGACCACACCGAGATTGTGCGTGATCAGCAGGATTCCGGCGTTGGTGCGATCCCGCAGCCGCACCAGGAGATCGAGGATGTCGCGTTGCACCGACACATCGAGCGCCGTGGTCGGTTCGTCGGCGAGCAGGAGCAGCGGGTCGTTGGCGAGGGCGAGCGCGATGACGACACGCTGCTTCTGACCGCCGGAGAGCTGGTGGGGGTAATAGTCCACCCGGACGTCGGGATCGGGGATCTCCACCAGCGTCAGCAATTCGACGGCCCGGCGCCGAGCCTCGGCGCGAGTGATCCGCTGATGCGTGCGGATCGCCTGGTGCAGTTGCCATCCCACGGTCCGGACCGGATTGAGGGCGGTCTGCGGCTCCTGGAACACCATCGCCACCTGGGAGCCGCGGATCGTATTCAATTCTCGCTCAGGACGATTCAGTACCTCCACGCCGCCGACCCGGACGGACCCGGTGGCCCGGGCGGTGTCCGGCAGCAGTCCGATGGCGGCGCGCGCGGTCATGGTCTTGCCGGAGCCGGATTCGCCGACCAGCGCGACGATCTGGCCGCGGTCGACGCGCAGACTGATGCCGGACACGGCCGGGCGTGGAAAGTCGAAGGTCACCCGGAGGTCGGTGACCTCGAGCGCAGGAGAGATGGTAGCGTCGTTCGCGCTCATGGGATGTCAGATCCTCCGGTCGCTGGAGATGGATTGGGCAATCAGATAGAACCCCAGCACCAGTGCCGAGATCACGATCAGCGGTGCGAGCGAGAACCACGGGTTGGTCTCGAGGTAGCCGTTGCCGGCCGCCAGCACCGAACCCAGCGATGGGGTCGGGGCGCTGACGCCGACGCCGAGGTAGCCCAGGGCACCTTCGATGAACACCGCCAGGGACAGCGACAGCGCGAACTGGACACCCAGAGCCTCGACCGAATTCGGCAGCACGTGGCGCAAGAGGATGCGGGAGTCGGTCGCACCGCTGACCCGGGCCGCCTCCACATAGGGCATCTCGCGGATCCGGAGCACGGCGGTCCGTGTCAGGCGGCCGAAGATCGGGATCTCCGCCAGGCCGATGACGATGCCGACGGTCAGTGCGCCCGGACCGAGGATGGCCGTCAGGGTGATGCCGAGAATCAGCGCGGGGAACGCCAGGATGACGTCGAAGATCCGTTGTGCCACCACGTCGGACACCGGATGGGACACCGTCAGCAACCCGGCCAGGGTGCCGGCGAGCGCACCCAGCGGAACGGCGATGAAGATGATGAGCAGATCGATGCGGATGCCGTAGAGAACGCGCGACCAGACGTCGCGGCTGACATCATCGGTACCGAACCAGTGAGTTCCGCTCGGCGGCAACAGGTATGCGCCGTCGATCTGCTGTTGTGGCCCAAACGGCGCCAATACCGGTGCGGCAATTCCCAGCGCGATCACGGTCAGCACCAGGATCGTGCCCACCAGTCCGGGTCCGTGGATGAGGCTGCGCCACAGCGGGACCCGATTGGTCTGCCGTTCGCGGTCGTCGGGACTCTCTGGCAGCAGGCCGGGTTCGATCTCGGCGATGGCCGGATCGGCGGACTCTGCGCTGGTACGTGTCGAGGAGGACGACGTGCTCTGTGTCATCGGGTTGCTCCCAATCGGATTCGAGGATCGAGCCATGCGTGCAGGACGTCGGCGCCGAGCTGGATCACGATGAACACGGTGACCGACAGCAGCACGAGAACCTGGACGAGCGGATAGTCGCGGGTGAAAATGCCTTCCTCGGTGAGCAACCCGAGGCCGGGCCACCCGAAGATGGCCTCCACCAGCACCGCACCGCCCAACAGCGAGCCGACGGTGATGCCCAGCGCGGTCAGCGTGGACGGAAGTGCATTGCGCAGCGCATAGCGCAGCACGATCGTGCGGTGCGGGACTCCCAGCGATCGCGCGGTCGTCGCGTACGGCTGCCGCAGTTCGGTGCGCAGCGCCTCGGTGAGAAACCGCGCCAGCAACGCGCCGGCCGGCAGTCCCAGGGTGATGGCGGGTAGCAGAGTGTATTGCGCGCTGATCTGCAGGTTGTCGGTGAACCCGTGCGGCGGGGTGCCGCCGGCGGGAAGCCAATGCAGCCGAACCCCGAACGCCAGGATGAGCAAGGTGCCGACCACGAATGTGGGCAGGGCGATCGCGAGCGCATTCACCCCGGTGACAACGGCATTGAGGTAGCGGTTGTCGACGATGGTCGACGCCAGGCTCAGGGTCAGCGCCAGCACGATCGCCACCACGAGAGCCGACAGCGTCAGGATCACGGTGTTGCCGAGACCATAGGCGATCAGGCTGCCGATGCTGCCGCCGACCTGGTAGCTGGTACCGAAATCCAGGGTGATCACACCCCCGATCCACGAAAAGTACTGGGCGACAAAGCTTCGGTCGAGACCGAGATCGTGGCGGATCGCGGCCAGATCCGCGGGTGTCGCATCCGGGCCGGCCAATGCCGATTCCGGGCCACCCGGGATCAGCCGGAGGATCGAGAAGATCAACAGCGAGGCGATCACCAGCACGATCAGGGCGGTGGGCACACGCCGGAGGAGATAACCGGTCATTGGTCTATTGCTTTCCGTGTGAGGTCAGATATGTTCCGGCCAGATGCATCTGGGCCCGCCGGTCCCAGTCGATGCCGCCGACTGACGGGGCCGCGGCGTACTTCTGGAACACCACGCCGATCTCCACGAGGAACAGGTCGTCGAGCATCGAGCGGTCGAGTTGGCGGTAGGCGGCCAGGGCGGTCGGTGAGGTCGGATCCGGGGTCTGCCAAGCGGTGTTCGCGGCTTGCGCATACGTCGGGTTCAGGTAGTTCGAGGAGTTCTTGGCGCCGTTGAACGGATAGGCCGAGACGGCCAGCGTCGACGGCGTGAACTGTGCGAACGCGTGCTGCAGCAGCCACAGTGATTCGAACTTGCCGCCGATCAGCTTGGACGCCTGCTGGGTCTGATCGTTGGGCACCAGATTGACGGTGATCCCGATGTCGGCCAGATTCGACTGCACGATCTCGCCGACCACGCGGTCGACGCCCTGGGTGGAGTAGTCCAGCGTCAGCGGCGGCACCGGCCCGTGCTCGGCCACCAGTTGGCGCGCCTTGTCGATGTCCCGGGTGTAGGTGGTGTTGGCCTCCGGCGCATAGGCCGGCGACCACTTCGGCCACGGCAGATTCACCACGTAGCCGCTCTTGCGGAACACGTCGTTGATGATGCGGGGACGGTCGAGGGCATAGGCGATGGCCTTGCGGATCCGGACGTCGGAGAGCGCCGGATTGGTCACGTTGATGCCGACGTACTCTTGTTGTTCGGCTCCGGTGCAGGTGATCTCGGTGAAACCGTAGCGACCGGTGACCAGCTGCTGGTCGTGATAGTTGAGTCCGGTGGCCACGTCGAGCTGCCCGGTGCGCAGCCGGGTGTAGAGCGACTGCTGGTCGGAGGCGACCGCGAAGGTGACCGACGACAAGGGTGGGGCGCCGCCCCAGTACTTGTCATTGCGGACCAGCTTCACCGACGAACTCGGCTGCCACGACGCGAACTTGAACGGTCCGGTGCCGTTGAACTCGGTGCCCGCCTTGAGTTGCGGCAACGTCGCCTGATCGATGATCGGCGCGGAGTCGAGAAGATCGAAGATGTTGCTGAGTGGATGCGCGAAGGTCAGCACGATGCGATGCGGGTCGCGGGTGTCGAATCCGGTGATGGCGGCCGCGGTCCGCTTGAACTGGGGAGTCCACGGTCCGCCGAGGTAGGCCTTGATCGAGTTCTCCACATCGGTGGAGACGAATGGTCGGCCGTCGTGGAAGGTCACGTCGGAGCGCAGACCCAGGGCGAGCGACCGGCCGTCGGGGGCGAGCTGCCATGTCGTGGCGAGTGCCGGCCGAACGGTCAGGTCGTCGCGGGAGTACCGGATCAGGGTGTCGAAGACGTTCGCCACGACCTGCCCGTTGAGCGACCCCGTGCCGATCTGCAGGAACGCCTTGGGCGACAGGTCGCCGAGTACGCCGACCCGCAGGTTGCCGCCCTGTGGGATCGGTTGCCCGGGGGCCAGTTCCGAGGTGGCCGAATTGTCTTGCTGGGAAACCGCGGACTCGCATCCCGCGGTGAGCAGGGTGAATGCGAGGGCCACAGCAACTGCACGGCACGCGGTGAGCACGCGTCGTCGGGACATGAGTTGAATCGACCTTTCCTCGGTGAGACGGCGGAATGCGCCGGGAATCGAGGAACATCGTCGGGCACGCAGACGCCAAGTTCCAACTGTTTGGTTTTCCTGTCCCAGAAGCCTTGACACAGGCGGTATTCATCCGGCAGCGTGCCGCCTGCCCCCGCTCCCCGAGCAGTCCGGCGACGACGTCGCCGAGCGTGTCGAAGGGGGTCCCCGCACCACAAAGGAGACAATCCCGAATGACCGAAAAGCCTAACGGCACAGGATCATCCATTCCGCCCCACGCCCGCGGCTACGACGGGTTCGGCGGTCGGATCGGCCGTACGTCGTCACAGTCGACGCCGTGGTGGCCGACCGAATCGACGGCGGATGCAGGCGCGCCCAACATCGTCGTCATCCTGGTCGACGACATGGGCTATTCCGACATCGCGCCGTTCGGTGCCGAGATCGACACGCCCAACCTGGACAGGTTGGCGCGGAGCGGGTTCCGACTGAGCAACTACCACACGACACCGGTGTGTTCGCCGGCGCGCGCGGCGCTGCTCACCGGACTCAACCCACACCGGGCCGGCTATGGCAGCGTCGCCAACTCCGACCCCGGGTTTCCCGGGCTGCGGCTCGAACTCGCCGACGACGTGCTCACCCTGCCCGAGATCCTGCGTGCCGGTGGCTACGCGACCTACGCCGTCGGCAAGTGGCATCTGGTGCGTGACGCCAACATGGGGCCCGGCCGGCCGCGTGATTCGTGGCCGTTGCAACGGGGTTTCGACAGCTACTACGGCTCGCTCGAAGGACTCAACTCGTTCTTCTATCCGAATCAGCTCATCGCCGACAATTCGGTGGTCGACGTCGAGGAGTATCCCGACGACTACTACGTCACCGACGATCTGACGGACCGCGCGATCGGCCAGATCAAGGCGCTGCGTGCGCAGGACACCGACAAACCCTTCTTCCTGTACTTCGCCCACATCGCCATGCACGGTCCGCACCAGGTCAAGGAAACCGATCTGCAGAAGTACCGTGGCCGATACGCGCAGGGCTGGGATGACGTGCGGGAGAGTCGGTTCGAACGACAGATCGCGGACGGACTGTTCGACGAGAACACGCCGATCGCGCCGCGCAACACCGAGCCCGGCTACGAGGCACCGCCGTGGGCAGAGCTCACCGCGGATGAGCAGTCGCGGTTCCAGAGGTACCAGGAGGTGTATGCGGCCATGGTCGACAGCGTCGACCAGAGCGTCGGACGAATCGTCGACACCCTGGAGGAATTGGGGGAGCTGGACAACACCGTCATCGTGTTCACCTCGGACAACGGCGCCACCGCCGAGGGCGGCCCGGTCGGAACACGCTCGTACTTCAGCCAATTCGTCCACAGCCCGGTGCCGCCGGACTGGGAGCGCGACGTGCCACACGACGAGGCACTGATCGGATCCGCGGCGTTGGGCGTGCACTATCCCCGCGGATGGGGGCAGGCGTCCAACACGCCGTTCCGGTTCTACAAGGGCCAGACCTTCGCCGGCGGTGTCCGCGTGCCGTTCCTCATCTCCTGGCCCGCCGGACTACACCGCGACGCCGACGACAACGGTGTGCGGCGTCAGTTCTCCTACGTGACCGACCTGACGCCGACACTCCTCGACCTCGCGGGGGTCGGCACGCCCGGTGAACGCAACGGCCGACCCGCGCAGACGCGCGACGGCGTGAGCATCGCCGACGTGCTGCGCAACCCGAAGTCCGAGTCACCACACACCGAGCAGTACGCCGAATTCGGTGGCCATCGCGGGTTCTACCGCGACGGGTGGAAACTCCTGTCGCTGCACACCGATCCACGCTCCGTCGACGACCCGCGGTGGCAACTCTTCGACGTGACGCTCGATCCCGCCGAAACCAACGACCTGGCCGGGGCCTACCCGGAGAAGGTAGCCGAGCTGGCCGCCGCGTGGGAGAACGCGGCCTGGCGCAACACGGTGTTTCCGCTCATCGACGACCCGGCGGCGCTCGCCCGACGACGACCGGCGGAAGATCGCTACGGCACGCCGGTGCGGATACTGCCCGGCACGCCGACACTCGAACGGTACCGATCGAGTCGGCTGATCGCCTACCGCGACTTCGACATCGAGATCGAGTTGTCCGGATGGGGGTCCCGCGACGAGGGCGTCCTGGTCGCGCACGGTGACCCGCAGGGTGGCTACCTGCTCTGCATCGAAAGCGGCAGTGTGCATTTCGTGTACAACTGCTATGGACGGATCGCGCGCGTGGCCGGTGGGATTCCGGTGGGGACGAGCCGGGTGACATTGCATGCCAACGCAACCCCCGATGTGCGGTGGAACTTCGTCGTCGAGGCAGGCGATGGTGCGACGACCACCGTGGTCGCCGAACTCGCCGACCAGTTCCAGCTCGTCGGCATGGCGCCGTGGACCGGCATCTCGGTCGGAGTGGACGCCCGCGGACCGGTCGATACCGAATTGCGGCACAGGCGTGGCATTTTCCGATTCGGGCCGAGCCTTCGGTCGGTGACCTACCGACCCGGTACCGTCCGTGTCCCGGCGCCCGTGCGTCGCGAGATCGCGGAAGCGGCCGAGGCCGCCGCCGACTGACCGCGGTTCAAATCGCTCTGAATATTAGCCTCGTCCCGCACTCGCGGGAGTGTTGAAATCCTCGGGGTATCGAGACGACACCGCCGAACGACAGAAAGAGAATCACATGACATTGGCGCAGATCGACAACCGGACGGACCGGGAGCAGGCCGCGCAGCGCGTCTATGCCGACGCCGGCATCACCGTCGAGAAGCTCGGCGAGCACATCGGTGCACGGCTCTCGGGTGTCACGCTGTCCGGTGACCTGGCTCCGGAGCAGGTCGAGGCCATCCGCACCGCGCTCGCCGTCAACAAGGCGATCGCGTTCAGCGGCCAGCAACACCTCGACGACGGCACGCAGTACGCCTTCGCCGAGCTGCTCGGCGATCCGACCGCGCCACACCCGACCGTCACCTCCCGAGGGTCGCAGCTGTTGACCATCGAGGGGGCGGCCAACAGTTGGCACAGTGACGTCACCTTCGTCGACCGCATCCCGAAGGCGTCGATCCTGCGTGCCGTCACGCTGCCCGCCTACGGTGGCGCGACCACCTTCGCATCGACCGTCGCCGCCTACGAGCAACTCCCGAAGCCGTTGCGCGCGTTGGCCGAGGAACTCTGGGCCACGCACACCAACCTCTATGACTATGTGTCGCAGAAGGAACCGTCGGGCGGGGTCGACGTGGCGACCAAGACCGAGCATTACAAGGAGTTCACCAGCACCGAGTACCAGACCCTGCATCCCGTCGTCCGGGTACATCCGGAGACGGGGGAGCGCAGCCTGCTGCTGGGCCACTTCACCAAGGAGTTCCGCGGTCTCAAGTCCTCCGAGTTCGAGCCGCTCTACCAGCTGTTGCAGGCACGGATCACCAAGCTGGAGAACACGTTCCGGTGGAACTGGAGCCTGGGTGACGTCGTCATCTGGGACAACCGGGCCACCCAGCACTACGGCATCGCCGACTACGGCAACCAGAAACGTGAACTCCACCGCATCACGCTCGCCGGGGACGTCCCGGTGGATGTGAACGGATCGTCGAGCCAGGTGCTGTTGGGCGACGCGTCGCACTACTCGGGTATCGACGACTCCCGGCGACTCTCGGTGTACGCGGCCTGAGTAAGTCGATCTCGATGCGCTCGTCGCAAGCTCCTCGCTTACTCGATCAGCGGAAGGGGTGCGTGCTCCGCTGATCGAGTAGTAAGGCTCCGAGCCCCGCTGCGCTGGGGCCTTGTCCTCCCGCTGATCGAGTAAGGCTCCGAGTGCTGCTGCGCTCGGTCTTGTCCTCCCGTTGATCGAGTAAGGCTCCGAGTGTTGTTGCGCTGGGGCGTGTCCTCCCGTTGATCGAGTAAGGCTCCGAGTGTTGTTGCGCTGGGGCGTGTCCTCCCGTTGATCGAGTAAGGCTCCGAGCGAAGCGAGGCGCCGCATCGAGATCACTTGCTGTCAAAAGGAAGTGGCCTCGATGCGCGGCCTCGCTTCGCTCGGTCGCTTACTCGACCAGCGAGAGTGGCCTCGCTTCGCTCGGTTGCTTACTCGACCAGCGAGAGTGGCCTCGCTTCGCTCGGTCGCTTACTCGACCAGCGAGAGTGGCCTCGCTTCGCTCGGTCGCTTACTCGACCAGCGGCGGGGTGGCGACTCTTTCTCGCGGCCTCGCGGTGGCGGCCTTCGGCGGTCCGGAAGGGGCGTCGGACGTCGTCCTACGTGACGAAACCCTCGCTCTTGAGCCAGTCGTAGGCGACGTCGGCGGGGTCCTCGCCGTCGATGTCGACCCGGCCGTTGAGTTCCTGCATCACCTCATCGGTGAGCTTCTCCGAGATGGGGGCCATCAGCGGGGCGATCTCGGTATATTTGTCGAGAATCTCTTTGCGCACCACGACTGTTCCGCTGTACGGGAGGAAGAAGTTCTTGTCGTCGTCGAGGATCACCAGGTTCAGGTTCTTGATGCGGCCGTCGGTCGTGTACACCATGCCGAAGTTGCAGGGGTCGGCCTTCGCGGTCGCCGTGTAGACGACACCGGAATCCATCTGCGTCGTGTTCCCGGCGGGGACCCCGTTCGGTGTGTTGTACGGGATTCCGTAGGTCTCCAGCATCGGCAGGAATCCGTCTGGCCGGCTGAAGAACTCGTCGTTGATGCAGAAGGTCCGTTCGTCGACGGGGAGCTTCGCCATCTCCGACATCGTCTTGATCTTCAGGCGTTCCGCCGTCGGCGTCGACATCGCGAACGCATAGGTGTCGTTGAAGTTGGCCGGCGGAAGCCAGACGAGGTTGTTCTCTTCGAGTTCGGTCTGGTGAACCTTCTCCCAGAGCTCCTGGGGGTCGGCGATCGTCTCTGTCTCATGGAGATACGTCACCCATGCGGTCCCGGTGTACTCCCAGGTCAGATCGGCGGTTCCGTTGAGCATGGCCTGGCGCGAGGACGCCGAACCCGGAGCATTGGTCATGTCGGTGATGTCGGCCCCGGCCGCCGCGAGATAGGTGGCCGCGATCTTGCCCAACAGCACGCTCTCGGTGAAGTTCTTCGACGTGACCGTGATCGGGGCACCGTCGAGCGGCTTCTTCCCGTCGGGCAGCGACGCGGCATGGAAGGTGCCCGACGAACTCACCAGGCCGCAGCCGGCGAGAACAACGGTGGCCAGCGCAAGCCACACGAGAAGCCCACGGCTCCTCATGAGATGCCCCTCGGAGTGGCGACGAGTTCGACGATGCGGCCGAGCCAGTCGATGGTCAACGCCAGCAGCGCCACCAGAACGGCCCCCGAGACAAGGAGTTTCGGCAAGAACAGCGTCACGCCGGTGGTGATCAGGGTGCCCAGGCTGGTGGCGCCGATGAACGTGCTCAGCGTTGCCGTGCCGACCAGGATCACCAGGGCGGTGCGAACGCCGTTGAGAATCACCGGAACCGCCAGCGGGAGTTCCACCAGCACGAGTGTCCGCACCGCCGAGTAACCGATACCGCGGGAGGCCTCGACGGTGCGCTGATCCACCTGCCGCAGCCCGACGATGGTGTTCTGCAGGATCGGCAGGATCGCGTAGACGACGAGGCCGACGACTGCCGTCTTGAACCCGGTGCCCAGCCAGAAGGTGAACAACACGAGGAGGCCTACCGCGGGTGCCGCCTGACCGACGTTGGCGATGTTGACCGCGATCGGGTTGAGCCAGCGCATCGACGGGCGGGTCAACAGGATTCCGAGCGGAATCGCGATCACCACCACGATCACCGTCGAGACGACGGTCAGTTTGATGTGGTCGAGGAGCGTAATGTGCAGACTGTCCCAACCGAGGGCCGCCTGTTCGGTGTCGGTCAGCGTCGTGGACCGATACCAGACGATGTAGCCGACGAGTCCCGCGACGATGAGCAGTGGCTCCATCCACACATCGATCGGCAGGCTCCGGAACCGCTTCATGATCGTTCGCCGGGTTCGTCGGGCTCGTCCGGCTCGTCGGGTTCGTCGGCGGCGACGATCACCGGCATCTCGTCGGTGTGCGTGCCCTCCGGATGCTCGACATACGACTCGTCGTGAAGATCCGGCCGTGCCTCGGTGCGTTGGGCCCGGATGACCTCCATCACCGCGTCGATACCCAGCGAGCCGACGACGGCACCGCGGCCGTCGGTGATCAACGCACCTCCCTGGCTGGTGTCGAGCATGGCGTCGAGGGCGTCGTTGAGCGTCGACGACCGCGCGACAACGGGCAGGCGGCGGTCGAGGTAGTCGGAGATCTGCGGCTTCGCCGCCACCTCGCCGACCGACGGCCAGGCCCGGGGGCGCCCGTGGTTGTCGACGACGACCACCCAGTCATGGCCGGCCCGGTGCGCCCGGCCGATGACCTCCTGTGAATCCTCGCCCACGGTTGCCGTGGTGACCTTCCCGAGTTCGACGTCGCGCACGCGCGTCAGGGTCAGGTGCGCCAACGTGGCACCGGATCCGACGAATCGTTCGACGAACTCGGAGGCCGGATTGGCCAGGATCTCCTCCGGCGTCGCGTATTGCTCGATATGCCCGCCCTCGGACAGGATCAGGACCTTGTCACCGAGTTTGGTGGCCTCGTCGAAGTCGTGCGTGACCACCACGATCGTCTTACCGAGCTCATGCTGAATCGCGATCAGGCTGTCCTGCAGGCGGACTCGGGTGATCGGATCGACCGCGCCGAACGGTTCGTCCATCAGCAGGATCGGCGGATCCGCCGCGAGTGCCCTGGCCACGCCGACACGCTGCTGCTGTCCGCCCGACATGTCTTTGGGCAGCCGGTCGGCGAAGCTCGCCGCGTCGAGACCGACGAGATCGAGGAGATACTCGGTGCGTTCGGCGATGCGCTTCTTGTCCCACCCGAGGACTCGGGGGATGGCGCCGATGTTCTTGGACACCGACCAGTGGGGGAACAGGCCGCCGGATTGGATCACGTAGCCGATGCCCTGGCGGAGTTTGTCCGGATTCTCGTGTGTCACATCGCGACCGCCGATGAGTATCCGTCCCTCGGTGGGTTCGATGAGTCGGTTGATCATCTTCAGTGTCGTCGTCTTGCCGCATCCCGACGGTCCCACGAAGGTCACGATGTGGCCGGCGTCGATGTCCAGGTCGAGCCGTTCGACGGCCGGTTTGTCCTGTCCGCGATAGCGTTTGACCACTCCGTCGAGTTGGATCGGCACGCCTGTGACGGTGCGATCCGGGGCTGACGTGTCGTTCGGCAGTGTGGTCATTGCAGTCCTTTGGAGATCGTGAAGCGGCCGAGCAGGACGAGGAGGCCGTCGAAGACGAGTGCGATGAGGACGATGAGAATCGTTCCGGTCAAGGCCATCTCGAGGGCATTGGCGCCGCCGAGGCGGGACAGTCCGCTGAAGATCAGTGAGCCGAGCCCCGGCCCGAGGACATAGGCGACGATGGCGGCGATACCGATGATCATCTGGGTGGACACCCGTATCCCGGTCAGGATCACCGGCCACGCGATGGGCAGTTCCACCGTCAACAGAATCCGCCACCGCGACAGCCCGATTCCGCGAGCCGCCTCGATCACCGACGGCGGCACGGAGCGCAGTCCCACGATGGCGTTGCCGATCACCGGCATCGTCGCGAAGAAGGCGAGCATGATGAATGACGGGACGACGCCGAGGCCGAACGGCACGATCAACAATGCGAGCAACGCCAGTGACGGGATGGTGAGCGCGACGCGACTGGTGGTCATGGTGAATGCGGAGAAGAACGGCATCCGGTAGACCGTGACGGAGATGAGTACGGCGACAATGGTTCCGACGAGAACGGTTTGAAATGCCAAGGACGCGTGCTGGTACGTCAGAAATGTCAGCGTCGCCGCATGTCCCTGAACGTAATCCCACAATTGCATTCCGAACAGTGCCTCCTCACCCCCGGGCCGGTCGCGACACCTCAGGAAATGAACGCGGACCTTGTTCGCCACCCTAATGGCCGGTACGGCGGCGATTTGTGGAAATGCCTGCGATTGCCTGTTCTCACTCGAGGGCAGCGACGTTCGACTGCCGCCCTGACCTGGGCTGATTCTGTTTCATAACGATTCGGCGTAACGATCGGCGGTTGCGCCGGCGGCCGATCACAGCTTGGTATCGAAGCATTTCTCGAGAGTGCGGGAACGGATACGCCAGCCGTTTTCGGTCAGCGACCACGTGTCCGCATACCAGAGGCCGATCAGGAACGTCGAATCGTCGGGTGTCTGCATGGGATTCAGACACAACGTACGGCTCGCAGCGGTCGGTCCGTCGACGCGGATGTCATGATTGCCGAGGAGGTGGCAGTAGGCCGAGAAAGCCGGAAGCACCTGCGCAAGCCAGTCTTTCACCTCTGTTCGGTTGCCGACGATGCCGCCCATGACCGAGTAGTCGATGACGGCGTCGTCGGTGAACACGTCGTCGAGATCCTCGAAGCGGCCCGAATCGACAGCGGTGGAGTAGTCCGTGAGGACCTGTTGGATCTCGAGCCGGGCCGAGATTTCCTCGATGCTGAGCATCTCTCTTGATTACCAGCCTCGGCCCCGGCTCGTTAGTGTTGTCTGCATGGCATCCAGCCGGCCGACCGACAGCACCGACGAGGTGAGGCGTGCGCCGCGCGCGAGGATGACCGGCGCACAGCGGCGTCAGCAGCTCATCGATGTCGCGCGCGGTCTCTTCGCCGAACGCGGATTCGAGGGCACGTCCATCGAGGAGATCGCGCAGCGTGCCGGGGTGTCCAAACCGATCGTCTACGAGCACTTCGGCGGCAAGGAGGGTCTCTATGCGGTCGTCGTCGACCGGGAGATGGAGACCCTGCTCGAGATGGTCACGTCGTCGTTGACGAAGAACCGTTCGCTCTACCGGATCCAGCAGGTGGCCCTCGCGTTGCTGACCTACATGGAGGAACGCACGGACGGATTCCGCATCCTGATGCGCGGCGACCGCAGCAATACCGGTGAAAGTGGAACGTACTCAAGCCTTCTCACCGATGCGATCAGTCAGGTCGAGCACATCCTGGCGGGTGACTTCGAACGCCGGGGTTTTGACCCAGCCCTGGCGCCGCTCTATGCGCAGGCCCTGGTCGGCATGGTCTCGGTCACCGCGCAGTGGTGGCTCGACGTTCGCGAACCGTCCAAGGAGGTTGTCGCCGCCCACCTGGTGAATCTCTGCTGGAACGGGCTCACCCGACTCGACCCCCACCCCGAACTCGTCGGCCCGGACTACGTGGAGGCCAGAGACCGGACCACGGCGCCGGATTCCGAAGACGACTAGGGAGACACGCCCTAGCCTTCGTCCGGCGTCCACTCCGATCGGACGAGCGCGGCGAGGGCGTCGGCCGTCCGGTCGCAGAAGTCGTCCGCGTCCAGCAGGCCGACGGTCAGCGCGCGGACCAGCGCAGCGCCCACCAGGAAATCGAAGGCGGCGTCGGCGCGAGCCGCGCGAACCTCGGGTGTCGCGACCGGGATCAGCGCGCTCACCTCGTCGATCAGACGCGCACGAACGCGGTTCTCGACGCGCGTCAGCAGGAATCCGTAGAGATCGGCCTGCTGCTGATACGCCGCCACCAGGCCGGGAATCGCGGCGCGCGTGGCCGGATCGGCCAGGTGCGTGAGGAATGCCCGTACCCACCCCCGAAGATCGCGATGCAGGTCACCGGTGATCGGGGGGAGGGGGATGTCGCGCGAACCGAACACGGCGTCCTCGATGAGCGATTCGCGTCGAGGCCAGCGGCGGTAGACCGTCGGGGTGCCGACGCCTGCCCGTCGGGCGATGGCGGCGATGGTCGCCGCCCCGTAGCCGCCTTCGGCCAGTAGTCCGCGTGCGGCGTCGAGGACCGCGAGGTCCTTGTCGGGATCTCGGGGCCGCCCAGGCGCGGTGCGTGGTTCGGCGGTCACGTCGCGGAGTTTAGCCGAAAACGACCCACTGATTACGTTATGCAACGTAACGTAATGGCACCCGTTCGAGCTGCCGACGAGGAGACTGTCATGCTGACCGCCCACGACGAGTTCTTGTGTCATCAACTCCCGACCACGTTCGATCATCCCGACCAGAGCGACCTGCGCTGGGTCGAACGAATTGTGATGTACGGGTTCGATCGCTCCGGCGACTTGACGGTGATGACCGGGTTGGCCCGATTTCCCAACCGCAACGTCACCGACGCCTACGCGATGGTCGGCCGGCGCTCGGGGGTGACCCGCGTCGTCCGGATGTCGACCGAACTCTCCTGCGCGCCGGTCGGATTGGGCAGCTACACGGTCGGCCCGTACACGTATGCGGTCGAGGATCCATTGCGGCGGACGCGGGTGACATTGAGCGCCAACGACCATGGGCTCGAACTCGACCTGACCCTCACCGGAGACTTCCCGGCCTACGAACAGACCCCGGCCTTCCATCGGGAGCGGGGGCGGGTACGCGAGGACGCGCGCCGCTACTACCAGAACGGCACGTTGACCGGCAGCGTCGTTCTCGACGGCGAGCGCATCGACATCGACCCCGCGCGATGGTGGTTCGGACGAGATCACTCGTGGGGGATACGCAACGGCCCCGGCGGCGGAAGCCTCCCCGACGGTACCGAGATGCAGCCGGGGCTGATTCCCGACGGCGTCCTCTACTACATGGGGATCTTCGAATTTGACGACGAGCTGGTGCATTTCGCACAGCGCGAGGACGGCTCGGGGCGGCGCACGCAGTTCGAGGGCGAAGTGCTCCATCCCCTGTCGACCGGCCGGCCGTCCGCGTCGATCATCGACGTCGAGCACGACCTGAAGTTCCGCGACGACCTCCGCGTGATCAGCGGCGGCACGTTCACGGTCCATCGCTCGGATCGATCGACCAGCCACATCGATGTGACGCCCATCTGCGACTTCTGGCCCGGGCTGGCCGGCTACCAGGAGTTCCGTGGATACGCATCGGGCTATTGGCGCGGAAAGGATTTCATCGACGGCTTCGATGTCGACATCACCGACACGCGAGCGATCGCGGGGGCCACCTTCGTGAGTGAGACGCTGTGCGAGGTCCGGATGGACGGCAAGATCGGCCACGGACTCGTCGAGATGGTCTTCGTCGGGGCCTACCCGCGCTACGGTTACACCGGTTGGTGAGTCGATGACGACTGCACCGATGCCCCGGTTGGCCGCCGATGCCTTGCCCGAAGCATTCGAAAGGATTGCCCGCGAGCGTATCCCGGGCGCCTCTCGTGCGCGGGTGGCGAACTGGCGGCCGGCGTCGCAGGGGTTCTCCACGGAGACCTACCTGTTCGACCTCGTCGACGTCGACGAACGCGACGATCCGGTGGGCCTCGTGTTCCGCAGACCGCCGGAACACCCCGTCCTGCCCGACTATGATCTGCGCCGGCAGTATCTGACCATGGACCGACTGGCCGACAGTCCGGTCCCGGTGCCGACCATGCGCTGGATCGACTCCGCCGGAACGGATCTCGGAACCCAGTATTTCGTGATGGACCGGATCGACGACGTGGTGATGGTCAGCGACGTCCCTCCCTATCACGAAACGGGCGTGTTCGCCGATGCGGACGAGGCCGGACGGGCGACGTTGTGGAACGGCTGCGTCGACCTGATCTCGACAGTGGCCTCCGTCGACGTAAACCGTTGTCGTCTGGGATTTCTCGACCTGCGCGGTTTCGGAACGTCGGCACCGGATCGGCTCGCCGGATTCCTCCGCTACGGGTTGACCTGGGCAAGCGCGCCCGGTTCGGTGGCGCAACCGTTCCGCGACGCGCTCGACTGGCTCGACGCCAACCTGTACGAGCCGGAGTTCGTCGGATTGTGTTGGGGTGACAGCCGGATGTCGAACGTGCTCTACGATCGGAACCTGAAATCCGTTGCGGCGCTCGACTGGGAGATCGCCTACCTCGGGGATCCGGCCGGCGATCTCGCATGGATGTTCGCCACCGATTGGATCAGCAGTTCCGCTCCGGGACACGCGCGAACCCCCGGAACCCCGTCGAGGGAGGAGACCCTGGACCGCTATCGTCGGGCGACTCGACTACGTCTGGATCACATGCACTTCGCCGACGTGACCGCGGCTCTGCTCCTGGCCATCCCGCTGCTGCGACTCAACCGCATCCTGGAACTCGACGGCGTCGATCTCGCGGAGGTCTGTTACGCGAGGCTTGATCACGTGTTCTCCGGACCGGACTCGTAACCCACGCCGACGACAACCCGGCGGTGCGGCATCATCGTCGCATGGTCACTGTTCGTCCGGCGTCGGCCGCCGACTGCGTCGCGATCGCCGACATCTATCGACACTACGTCGAACACACCGTCGCCACCTTCGACTACGTCGCGCCGACCGTGCAGTCGTGGACCGCCAAACTCGACGCGATCCGCACCGCCGCACGTCCGTTTCTGGTGGCCGTCGACGACGATGCGGACCACACGGTGCTCGGCTTCGCCTACCTCGGATCGTTTCGGGAGAAACAGGCATACGCCTGGACCACCGAGGACACCATCTACCTGCGGCCGGACGCCGGGGGCCGCGGCATCGGGTCCGCTTTGCTCGGCGCTCTGCTGGCCGCCGCGGAGCCGAGCAATGTCCGGCAGATCATCGCGGTGATCGCCGCCACGGGCGGCGACGCGTCGGTCGCGGTGCACGCCAAGCACGGGTTCGTCGAGGTGGGCCGGACGCCCTCGGTCGGGTTCAAGTTCGGGCAGTGGGTGGACTGCATCTACATGCAGCGTGCGCTGCCCTGATCGGCTCGTCCGGGCGTGTCTAGAATCGTTCCGGTGTCCACCCCCTCTGCTCTGCACGGACTCGCCAACCTCGCCTGCGCCGACAAGGCCATCGCCGACCTCCTCGGACGTCGGGGCGCCGACCGTCTCGACGTCACCGCACCCGATGCGGCTCGACCGTTCGTCGTCGCCTGCCTCGCACAATCGGCCGATGCGCCGCTGCTGGTCGTCTCCGCGAACGGGCGCGAAGCCGACGACCTGACCGCCGAGCTCGCCGAACTCCTGGACGATCCGGCGTCGGTCGCCCAGTTCCCGTCGTGGGAGACCCTGCCGCACGAGCGCCTCTCACCCAGCGCCGACACCGTCGGTCAGCGGCTGGCCGTCCTGCACCGCCTCGCCCACCCCGCCGACGCCGCCGCCCCGCTGCGCGTGGTGGTCACGACGGTCCGCTCGCTCGTGCAACCCATGGCGCCCGGACTGGGATCGGTGCGCACCGTCACCCTGCGCGAGGGCATCGAGATCGACTTCGACGCGCTGCTCGCCGATCTCGTCGAGATGGCCTACGAACGCGTCGACATGGTCGGTCGTCGCGGCGAGTTCGCGGTGCGCGGCGGCATCCTCGACGTCTTCCCGACGACCGCCGAGTTTCCCGTCCGCGTCGAGTTCTGGGGTGACGAGATCACCGAGATGCGGGCCTTCTCGGTCGCCGACCAGCGCAGCCAGCCGGAGGTCGACGCCGGCGAGGTACGCATTCATCCGGGTCGCGAGCTCGTCCTCACCGATCACGTGCGGTCGAAGGCCGCCGATCTCGCCGCCGACCACGCGGACGATCCGTCCCTGCGCGACATGCTCGCGAAGTTGGCCGAGGGCATCCCGGTCGAGGGGATGGAGGCGCTGATCCCGCTGCTGGTGGATGCGCCGATGCAGATGCTGACCGAGGTGGTGCCGTCGGGAACGAGCATCCTGGTGCTCGATCCGGAGAAGGTCCGCACGCGCGCGTCCGACCTCGCCCAGACCGGTGCGGAATTCCTCGAGGCGTCGTGGACCGCGGCGGCGATGGGCGGGGAAGCGCCGATCGACGCGCGCGGGGGGATCGGTGTCGACCTGCAGGCCAGCGCGTACCGGTCGCTCGACGACGTGGAGAAGACCACGCTGGCCGCGGGCCGGTCGTGGTGGACGATGAGCCCGTTGGCGACCGGCAGCGGCGACGAGGTGATTCTCGATGTGGCGCCGGGCCCGGCGCCGCATGGGCACGACGACGAGATCGCCGCCACGTTCACCAATCTGCGCGCGCACGTCGGCACCGGTGGGTCCGCGGCAATCGTGGTGGCGGGCAAGGGAACCGCACAGCGGGTCGTCGAACGTCTGGCCGAGGCGGAAGTCCCCGCACAGTCCGCGGAGCCGGGTTCGCGGCCCGAGCCCGGACGGGTGTCGGTCTACCACGGCACGCTGCGTCACGGTCTGATCTGCCCGGACGCCGGTCTGGTCATCGTCACCGAGACCGACCTGACCGGCAACCGGGTCGCCGGAGTCCGCGACGGACGCCGCCTGCCCGCCAAGCGGCGCAACCAGGTCGACCCGCTGGCCCTGACCGCCGGTGACCTCGTCGTGCACGATCAGCACGGCATCGGCAGGTTCGTCGAGATGATCGAGCGCACCGTGTCGGGTGCGCGCCGCGAATATCTGGTGCTCGAGTACGCGTCGGGGAAACGCGGACAGCCCGCCGACCGGCTCTACGTCCCGATGGACGCCCTCGATCAGCTGTCGCGCTACGTGGGCGGCGAGCAGCCGGCGCTGTCCAAACTCGGCGGCTCCGACTGGCAGAACACGAAACGTAAGGCCCGCAAGGCAGTTCGCGAGATCGCCGGTGAGCTCGTGCAACTCTACGCGGCCCGCCACGCCGCACCCGGCTTCGCGTTCAGCCCGGACACCCCGTGGCAACGCGAGATGGAGGACGCGTTCGACTTCACCGAGACCATGGACCAGCTCACGGTGATCGCCGAGGTCAAGAGCGACATGGAGCGACCGGTGCCGATGGACCGCGTGATCGTCGGCGACGTCGGATACGGGAAGACCGAGATCGCGGTGCGCGCCGCGTTCAAGGCCGTGCAGGACGGGAAACAGGTCGCGGTGCTGGTGCCGACAACGATTCTGGCGCAACAACATCAGCAGACCTTCACCGAACGCATGAGCGGCTTCCCGGTGCGCGTGCGCGGACTGTCGCGGTTCACCGACGCCAAGGAATCCAAAGAGATCATCGACGCGATGGCCTCCGGCGAGGTCGACATCGTCATCGGTACGCACCGGCTGCTGCAGACCGGGGTCACCTGGCGCGACCTCGGCCTCGTGATCGTCGACGAGGAACAGCGTTTCGGTGTCGAGCACAAGGAGCACATCAAGTCGCTGCGGACCCACGTCGACGTACTGACCATGTCCGCCACCCCGATCCCGCGCACGCTGGAGATGTCGATGGCCGGCATCCGGGAGATGTCGACGATCCTCACGCCGCCCGAGGAACGCCATCCGGTGCTGACCTACGTCGGTGCGTACTCGGCCAAGCAGGTGGCGGCGGCGATCCGGCGAGAATTGCTGCGCGACGGCCAGGTGTTCTACGTGCACAACCGTGTCTCCACCATCGACAAGACGGCCAAGGAGATCGCCGACATGGTGCCCGAGGCGAGAGTCGTTGTGGCGCACGGTCAGATGAACGAGGATCATCTCGAACGCACGGTGTCCGGTTTCTGGAACCGCGAATACGACGTGCTCGTGTGCACGACCATCATCGAGACCGGCCTCGACATCTCGAACGCGAACACATTGATCGTCGACCGCGCAGAGAATCTCGGACTCTCCCAGCTGCACCAGTTGCGCGGCCGGGTGGGGCGTAGCCGAGAACGCGGCTACGCCTACCTGCTCTACAGTCCCGAACGGCCGCTCACCGAAACCGCCTACGACCGGCTGGCGACAATCGCGCAGAACAACGAACTCGGCGCCGGGATGGCGGTGGCGCTCAAGGATCTCGAATTGCGCGGCGCCGGAAACGTCCTGGGGGCCGAGCAGTCCGGGCACGTGGCCGGTGTCGGTTTCGATCTCTATGTGCGGCTGGTCGGGGAGGCCGTGGAGGCCTACCGCGCCGCCGCGGACGGTCAGACGATCGAGTCGACCGAACCGGCCGAGGTGCGGATCGATCTGCCGGTCGACGCGCACATTCCGGTCGAATACGTCGACTCCGATCGCCTACGGCTGGAGGCGTATCGCAAGCTGGCCTCGGCCACCGACGACGACGCCGTCGACGGCGTGCTCGCCGAACTCACCGACCGCTACGGCGATCCGCCGGAGGAGACCAAGCGGCTCGCCGGTATCGCCCGCCTGCGTCTGCGGTGCCGGGAACGTGGCGTCACCGAAATCGGCTTGGCCGGAACAGGTGTCAAGATCGCGCCGCTCAACTTGCTCGACAGCGAACAGGTCCGGCTCAAGCGGCTGTACCCGGCGGCCACCTATCGGGCGACGACTTCGGTTGTCACGCTGCCCATCCCGCGGACCGGCGGGGTGGGCTCGGCCAGGCTGCGCGACGACGAGCTCGTCGACTACCTGACCGCCTTCCTACGCGCGCTCAAACCGTCGTCGGGGGAGCCGACGAGATGACTGAAAGGGTCGGTACGCAATGACCGTCGTGCTTCTGGATCCACTTCGGCCCGATACGATCCCGATCCGCGCGTGGCGTCACCTGACCGGGACCGTGCTGGTCACCGAGGATGTGCCGGCCGCACTCCTGTGGGAACTCGGGCATGTCGAGCCGGCCCTCGACGACTCCGACCCCTCCCTCACGCTGCTGAGCGCCGACCGGAACCATTCGCTGGTGACACGGCGGATCGAGCTCGGCGAGGACGTGGTTGCGGCCGAACGGGTTCCGGGTGACGACCTGCTCGAGGCGGTGGCCCTCATGGACACGTTGCGCCGCAACGGGCCGTGGGAGAGCACGCAAACGCACGTCTCGTTGCGTCGCTATCTGCTCGAGGAGGTCTACGAACTCCTCGACGCGATCGACTCCGGAGACCCCGACGACCTGCGCGAGGAGCTCGGAGACCTGTTGCTGCAGGTGCTTTTTCACTCGCGCATCGCCGCCGACGACCCGGAGCGTCCGTTCGACGTCGACGACGTGGCCCGCAGTTTCACCGTGAAGGTGTCCCACCGCACCCCGGGCGTGCTGTCCGGTGCGCACGCGGATCTCGAGACCCAGATCCGGGAGTGGGAGGAACGCAAGGCCGCCGAGAAGAACCGCGGTTCGGTCCTCGACGGCATCGCCACGACCGCGCCCGCGCTGAGTCTCACCCAGAAGGTGCTCGAGCGTCTCGAGGCGGCGGACTTCCCCATGGAGACCATCGATCCGATCATCACCACGGTCTTGGTGGCGCCCGGCGGGGACAGCATCGAGGAGTTGACGCGGCAGCGGACCCGCGCCCTGATGGATCAGGTGCGGAATGCGGAGAGCCGGGCGGCGGAGGCCGGAGTCGCGCTCACGACGCGGGATGCGTGGTCGGCCCACCTGGAGTGAGTAGCGCCGCGACACGTCGCGCACCCGGCGTCGCGCATTGGGAACCATGTTAGGGCTGCCTCACCTATAGTCGGATCTGGCGGAACTCTCCCAGTGACTGGTGGTGCGTGTGAGCGTTGAGACGGTTGATCAGCCGGCTCGCCCGGTCACGCCGACGTCGCCCGGCGCTCGCCTGGGGCCGCTGTCGCACGCGGCGATCGTGCTCATCCTGGTGGCCGTGCTCGTCGGGCTCACCTTCGTGGGTTTCTTCGTCGGCTCCGGGGACTACTCGATCGCCGACGCCTGGCACGCGCTGTTCAACGTCGGCGATCCGACGACCCTCGAGGTCATCCGGAACAATCGCGTCCCCCGCACCCTGCTCGCCGTGCTCGTCGGCGTCGCCCTCGGCTCGGCCGGCGCCATCATGCAGGGACTGACCCGAAACCCGCTCGCCGACCCCGGCATCCTCGGCGTCAACTCCGGCGCCTACTTCGCGATGGTCGTGGCGGCGGTCGCCTTCGGGGTCAGCAGCACCGGTGGATACATGGCCGCCGCGATGGTCGGCGCCTTCGCCGCCGCAACCCTGGTGTACTACGTCGGTTCCCGCGGCATCAGCGGCACCAGCCCGGAGAATCTGGTCCTCACCGGCGTCGCGGCCGGCTCGATCTTCAGCGGCATCGGCTTCGGCCTCACCATGATCGACCCGAAATCCTTCGACACCATCCGCTCCTGGCAGGTGGGCACTCTCGACGGTCGCGGCTGGACCGAGGTGTCGGTGGTGTGGATACCGATCCTCGGCGCCGCGACACTGTCGATGCTCCTCATCCCGTACGTCAACGGGCTGGCCCTCGGTGACGACCGCGCGCAAGCGCTCGGCATCCCGGTGCGACGCGTCCGGCTCGCCGGGTTCGTGCTGCTGACGGTGCTGTGCGGGGCGGCGACGGCCGCGCTCGGTCCGATCACCTTCGTGGGTCTCATGGTGCCGCACGTGGTGCGCATCCTGTTCGGCCCGGACAACCGGTGGCTGTTGCCGGTGTGCATCGTCGTCGGTCCGATCGTGATGGTCGGGTCCGATCTCGTCGCGCGGGTCGCCACCGCCGGCGAACTCCCCGTCGGGATGGTGACCGCGTTCATCGGTGCGCCGGTGCTCATCGCGCTCGTCCGCCGTCAGGGAGGCACCGGGGAATGACCGTCCAGGATCGGGTGTCCGGTGATTCCGCGCCCGACACGCCCGCCGCCCGGTGGCCGCGCCGGACCAAGTTTCTGCGCGTGGGTGCGCTGAGCCTGAAGGTCGACGTGGCCGCCGTCGCCATCTCGGTGCTGCTGATCGTCGTCGCGCTCGCCGTCGCCGTGTGGTCGCTCGGTGTGAGCACCACCGACACCCCGCGTCTCGGCTTCGTGGAGACCCTGCGAGTCCTGGCGGGACAGGTCTCGGGCAGCCCGGCCAACCTGGTGGCCGCCGCCCTGCCGGCGGTGCTCATCGCGGTGGTCGGCGGCGCCGCGTTGGCGTTGTCGGGAGCGATCTTCCAGACCATCACCCGTAACCCGTTGGGCAGTCCCGACATCATCGGTTTCACCACGGGCGCCTACTCGGGTGCCCTGATCGCGATGCTGGTGATGGACCTCGACTACACCGGCGCCACGATCGGCGCCCTGATCGGATCCCTGCTGACCGCGGCCGCCGTCTACTTCCTCGGCATGCGCGGCGGTACCAGCGGATACCGCTTCGTCGTCGTCGGCATCGGCGTCAACGCGATGCTGGTCGCGTTCAACGGCTATCTGATCGCATCGGCAAACGTGCAGAACGCGGCATCGGCGGCGTCGTGGGGTATGGGCGACCTCCACGACATCCGCATGTCGGACACCATTCCGGTCGTCGTCGGGCTCGTGATCCTGGTGCCCTTCCTGATCGTGGCGGCCCCGCGCATGCGCATGTTCGAGCTGGGGACCGACTCCGCGCAGAGCAAGGGCGTCGACGTCGCGCGCACCCAGCTGGTCCTGCTGGTGCTCGGCGTCGGATTCGCCGCGGTCATCACCGCCGTCGCCGGACCGATAGCGTTCGTCGCACTGGTCGCCCCGCAACTGGCGGCACGGATCTCGCCGGGACCGGGCATCCCGCTGGTGACGTCGGCCGCGGTCGGCGCGGTGCTCCTCGTCAGCTGCGACGCGATCGCCCGCACCATCCTGGCCCCGACGGTGCAACTGCCGGTCGGCGTGGTCACCACCTCGATCGGCGGTCTCTATCTGTTGGGACTGCTCATCGCCCAGTCACGAAAGGCCCGGCCATGACCACCGACGGCACGAGTCCCACTCCGACGGGCCGGCTCACCGGGCGCGCACTGACCGTCGGATACGACGACAACACCATCCTCGCCGGTCTCGACGTGGTGATTCCCGACGGCTCGTTCACCGTCATCGTGGGCCCCAATGCCTGTGGCAAATCCACTCTGCTGCGGGCACTGTCGCGGCTGCTGATCCCGCGCGAGGGCGCCGTGCTGCTCGACGGTAAGGACGTGAAACGCTTCGGCGGCAAGGAGTTCGCGCGGGAAGTGGGTCTCCTGCCGCAACAGTCGATCGCCCCCGACGCCATCACCATCATCGACCTCGTATCGCGGGGCCGCTTCCCGTACCAGACGATGTTCCGGCAGTGGACCGATGCCGACCAGGCGGCCGTCGACTTCGCGCTGCGCGTCACCCGCCTCACCGATCTCTCGCAGCGGCGCGTGCAGGCACTCTCCGGCGGTCAGCGCCAACGCGTCTGGATCGCGATGGCGCTGGCGCAGGAAACCCCGATTCTGCTGCTCGACGAACCGACCACTTATCTCGACCTCGCCCATCAACTCGAGGTGCTCGACCTGTGCAGCACCCTGAACCGAAGTGGCACAACACTCGTCGCCGTGCTCCACGACCTGAATCAGGCCGCCCGGTACGCCACGCACATCATCGCGATGCGCAGCGGGGAGATCATCGCGCAGGGGCCGCCGTCCGAGGTGATCACCGCCGACATGGTCGAACGCACCTTCGGCGTCCGGGCCCGCATCATCGACGACCCCGAATCGCATACCCCGTTGGTGATCCCGCTGGGTGACGGCGCCGTCGCCTTCGACGACGTGCCCGGAGACACCGCCAACCTGAGGGCGTCGAAATCATGACCGCCATCCCGACCCCGACGAAGGAGTTCCGATGACCACAGCAGTCCGGCGAGCCGTCACGTTTCTGAGCCTGGTCGTGATGGTCCTGTTCGTGGGAACGGCGTGCGTGCAATCGGATTCGACCGAGAACCCGGTGTATTCGAACCCGTCGGAGACCCCCGATCTCGGTTTGCCCGACAATCCGCGCGTGGTGGCCCTGGGCTGGTCCGACGGCGAGATCGCGCTGAGCCTCGGGGTCAAGCCGGTGGCGATCTACGACTGGATGTCCTTCGGCGCCGCGAACAAAGGTGTCGGTTCGTGGGCGACGGACGAATTCGGCTCGGACACACCACAGATCATCGATGCGGCCAGTGCCGGGGACTTCAACTACCAGCAGATCAAGGAACTCGACCCCGATCTCATCCTGAACGTGCGCGCCAAGGCCGACTCCAAGGTCACCGACAGCCTCAAGGCGATCGCGCCGGTGGTCACCGCACCGGCCGGCACCCCGGACTACGCGATCAACTGGAAGGTGCAGACCCAGCTGATCGCCAACGCGCTCGGAAAATCCGCGGAGGGAGAGAAGCAGATCACCGAGACCACCGACCTACAGGCGAAGATCCGTTCCGAGAACCCGGATTTCGCGGGCAAGACCTTCGTGTGGGGGGCCAAGTTCGGCACCGCCTACGGCGCGTACCTGCCCGGCGACGCCCGTTTCGACACCATCGCCGAACTCGGCTTCGTCGAGTTTCCACCGGTGAAAGACCTTCAGGCGCAGGGCTTCTTCGCCACGGTCCCGGTCGAGAAGGTGTCCGCCCTCGACGCGCAGGTGGCGGTGTTCTCCACCATCGGCATGCCGTTGTCGGCCCTGCAGTCCGACAACCTGATCAATTCGTTGCCGGTGACGCGGGACGGCCGCGCAATCGAGATGGGGGAGACCGATCCCATCGCCCAGGCGATGTCGGCGGGCACCCCGGAGTCGTTGCGCTTCGCCCTCGACGGACTCACCCCGCAACTCGCCGCCGCCACCGCCAAGGTGCAGTAGCGAGGGTATTGTTCCCCCGGAATTCAGAGGGAAGAACCGACGAGGCCTTGCCGGATGACCTACGACTTGTACTCGAACATCTCCTTGCCGTACCAGTCGCCGATCTTCGACAGTCCCGGCGGAATCGCGAACAGCGAGCTCGAGATCGGCGCGATGTACTCGTTGAGCCCGTCCTGCGCGAGGCTGTTCTGGATGCGCACGAACTGTTCGTGAGCGTTCTTCTGGTAGGCGATGAAGAACAGGCCGGCGGCGAGAGTGCCGGTGCGCGTGTCGATTCCGTCGGTGTAGTTATAGCCGCGGCGCAGGATCTGGGCACCGCCGTTGTTGTCCGGGTGTGCCAGTCTGACGTGGGCGAAGCGGTCGATGGCGTACTTGCCGTTCGGCTTTCGCTGCGTGAAGTCGACCGTGTCGAACTCCTGGGAACCCGACAGCGGAGCCCCGGTCGACTTCTCGCGGCCGAAGATCAACTCCTGGTCGGCGATGTCGTCGGAATCCCAGGCCTCGATGTGCATCCGGATCTTGCGCGTGACCAGATACGTGCCGCCCTTCATCCACGGCTGGTCGGTCTCGTCGCCCACCCATACCCACTGGTCGGCGACGGCCGGGTCCTCGGCCTTGATGTTGGCGGTTCCGTCCTTGAATCCCATCAGGTTTCGCGGGGTCACCTGCGACGTCGAGGTGGCCGACGCCCGACCGAACCCCTCCTGGAGCCATCGCATCTCGACCACGCCACGCCCGATCCGGGCGAGGTTGCGCACGGCGTGGAAGGCGACCTGGGGGTCCTCCGAACACGCCTGCACACAGATGTCGCCGCCGCTGATCGACTGGTCGATCAGCGTGTCGGTGGCGAGCTGGCCGAGCGGCTTGAGCGCTGCAGGCATCTTGTCCCGCAACCCGAATCGGTCGTCGAACATCGACGGCCCGAAACCGACCGTGACGGTCAAGCGGTTGGGGCCGAGGTCGAAGGCCTCCCCGGTGTCGGCGGGGGGTGATCCGGGCCGGGTCTCGACCGGGCCCACCGGTTTGCCCTGCGTCATCAGACTGGCCGCCGCCGCCCACCTGGCCAGCGTGACCTGAAGACCCTGCAAGGTCGCGGTGTCGGACAAGTCGAATGCCGCGAAGACCAACGAATTCTGTTGTGTGGTGATCACTCCGGCCTGATGGGTGCCGAAGAAGTCGACCTTCTCGTCGGCGCTGTCGGTGGGTTCCGGCGCTGCGGCATACCCGATGGCAGCGCCGGCGGCACCGCCGACGACGACACCGGCCAGCCCGACCGCGCCGAGGAAGCCGCGCCGGCCCATGCGGGGTCCGCGAGCGTCCGGCGTTGCCTCCCCGTCGGCAGCCGGTGGGGTGGGGGTGGTGTCGTCGTCGGACATCTCAGCTCGCCGCCGCGATCTTGCCGCCGGCCTCCGACAGCGGATCCTTCACCGCGATGATCGCCGCGGCCATCGCACGCTTCTGTTCCTCGGTCACCTGGTCGAAGCTCTTGAACCCGCCCGGTGCGTTCGGGTCGCGGAACGAATCCATCAGCTCGTCCACCTTGGCGAACGAGTCGGTGATCTGTTGCGTCAGTTGAGGATCGATCTGCTTGAGCGCCGGCTTGACCATGGCGAAGGCCTGCTCGGAGCCCTCGACGTTGGCCTGCATGTCCAGGATGTCGATCTTCGAGTACGCCTCCTCCTCGCCGGTGAGCTTGGTGGTCGACACCTCGTCGAGTAGATCGCCTGCGCCATTGACGATCTCGGAGGGTGCGATGGTGAACTCGGGCTTGTTGACGACGGTCTGCAGCAGCTTGACGTTGGTCATCAGCTGGTCCGCGACCGGCTGCATGCCCTCGAGGTTGCCGGTCTCGAAGATCGCCTTCTCGAGGACGTGGAATCCCTCCCACTTGTCGCCCGGACTCACGGCATCGGGCCGCGCGTCGACGGCGTAGTCGAGGCTGACCGCGGCGTTGTCGGAGCAGTCCGTGGAACCGTCGGTGCAGAACGCGCCCGCGATCGGCTCGATGCGCTCGTAGTAGGGGCGGGCCTTCGGGTAGGCCTCCTTGGCCGCCGCGATGTCGTTGGCGTTCACCGCGTCGACCAGGGGCTGGGTGTTCTCCACCAGACTGTTCACCTGGGTGATCACGTACTGCTTGTAGTCGGCGGACGCCTGCTTGAGCATGTCGGCGACGGTGCCGGTAGCCTCGGCGGCCTTGCCGGTCACCGTGAAGGTGGTCTTCTCGTTGGTCGCGCCCGGGCAGTACAGCTCATAGGTGCCGCCGTCGAGCTTGTGTGAAAACGACACCGCGGCCATGCCGGGGGCGATGTTCTCCCGTTCGGCGAGGATGCGGTTGTCCTTGATGAGCTCGACCTCACTGACCGCTGCGGCGTCGGTGTTGGTGATCTCGAAGGTGACGGGTCCGGCGGCCACCGTGGCGGGATCGGTGGTGCACCCGTCGTTGCTCATGGTGACTTTCACGGTCTTCGGTGCACCCGCCGCCGACGTCGACGACGCGCTGTCGTCGCTGCTCGAGCAGCCCGCGAGGCCGGCGGCCGTCAGGGCCGCGGTACCGATGACAAGAAAAACCCCGGGTCTCATTGTCGGGTGCTCTCCTTCTGTTGGGGGACCTCCGTGTGCGGATTCCCTGATTTCGTGCCGGGAACCGTCTCCCGGTGTTCGATCTCGTCCGACACGTCGGCCGAGTCGTCGGCGGGGCTGCTGCGCCGACGAAGTAGGAGTAGTGCGGAGATGATCGCGAGCGCGACGGCGATACCCAACAGCACCGACGGCCACACCACACTGCGGCGATGGTGTCGGTCCTGGGTATCCGCCCGCTCGGTCGCCGCCGAGACATCCGCGGGTAATGGCTCGGAACCGGCGGCGAAGGTGGCGACCTTGCCCAGCACCACCGCGGCACCGCGTTCCGGTCTCGCCGTCGCGGTGACGACGTAGTTCACCGTCGCCGCGATCGGGCGCCCGAATGTCGTGTCGACGCTCGGGGTGACCGTCGCGGTGACCGCGTAGCGCACCGGCGCGCTCGCACCGAAGGTCTGCGTGTTGAGGCCGACCGGTAGGCGCCCGCGGTTACCGGCGACGATCTGCGCGACGGTGACCCGATCCGGCGCCCCGGGCACCAACGCCGATATCGGGATGTCGGGGCTCGCGAGTTGCTGATACTGCGTGACCGGCACGGCGTCGGGGGAGTCGGTCTCGGGGCTGCCGGCGTTGCGCATCGAGGGCAGATCGGTGTCCACCGCCGTGTCTCCCGCTGTGGTGCGGAGCGTGCCCGCCGCGGAGTCGGTGGTCACCGACCGCACCGTGACCGACACATCGCTGGGCGGCACCGACGCCAGTCCGGTCAGGATTCCGGTGGTGGTGGCGCCCGACGGCGCGGCCGACACGGTTGCCGGCGGGGGTGTCGGTGCGGCGGGCACGGTCGCGAACAGGACCGCTGCCGCCACCACCGACACCGCGGCGAGCCCGGCGGTCAGCGCGCCCACCGCGCGCCGCGGGAACGGACGGCCCGCCGGCCACAGCACGATGGTGCCGACCACGACGACGTACGCGATCCAGCCGACGACCTCGATGAGCACAGGTTTCTGTTGCAGCCCCAACACCCCGGTCAGCAACGACGACTGCACGGTGCCGGGCTGCACCAGCCAGGTGAGGTCGGCGACCTGCTGTTGACCGATGTTCAGCCACCCGGCCTCGTGCGCGGTGCGAAGCGCGGTCATCACCAGGCCCGCCGCGACGAACACCAAGAGCATGCCGGTGACCTTGAAGAACCGTGCGAGGTTGATCCGCACGCCGCCGCGGTAGATGCCGTATCCGAGCGCGACCGACAGAGCGATGCCCAGGAGTGCCCCGGCGACCGCGGGCAGCGTGTTGTGGCTCGCGTTGAACGCGGCGATCAGGAACACCGAGGTCTCCAGCCCCTCGCGGAGAACCGCGAGGAAGGCCATCGACACGAAGGCGATCGCCGAGCCGGTCACCATGGCTCCCGATGCCGCGGATTCGAGGTCGCCCTTGAGATCGCGCGCGTGCTGGCGCATCCACACGATCATGTAGGTCACCATCGCCACCGCGACGAAGCCGATGACGGTCTCGAGGCCCTCCTGCTGCTTCTGTGGGAGATCGTGGGCGAGGACCTCCAGGCCGATGCCGACGGCCACACAGATGGCGATGGCCAGCCCGACCCCGAACCACATCCACGTGAGCGCCCGCGTCTGACCTTGCTTGCGCAGGAACGCGGCGATGATGCCGACGATGAGTGCCGCTTCGAGCCCCTCACGGAGACCGATGATGAAGGTCGCGAACATTCGGCTCCAAGGTATGAGGACAACAAAGGGCTGGCTAACGAGGTAAGGCTACGCTGCACACTAAGTGATGCACAGGGCCCATCGTCCCTGAATCTGCTTTGTCCGATTTGTGCGGATCCCCCGGGTCGGCGGGTTCGATTCGGGTTTGGGCGGTCACCGCAGGCATCATGGATACCGACATGAAGATCCACATTCGCTCCGGTGCTGGCAAGGTGGCCGCGATCGGCGTCCTGGCCGGAGTCGCGCTGACCGCCTCGGCATGCCTGAACCTTCCGTCGTTGCACCGCCCCGACATCCCCGACGGCATTCCGCCGGGCCCGGGTGTCCCCACGCCGTACATCAACATCAACGCACCCGGTCGCACCTCCGAACTGCTCCGGGACTGGGCCACCCCCATCGCCGACGCCACCGGCATCCCACTGATCGCGCTGGAGGCCTACGGCAACGCCGCCGAGATCCAGCGCCAGCAGCATCCCGAATGTGGTCTCGCCTGGACGACACTGGCCGGGGTGGCGGCCGTCGAGAGCAAGCACGGAACCCACCACGGCACCCGGATCGCCGTGAACGGCGACACCTCGCCGCCGATCCGCGGGGTGCCACTCGACGGCACCCGCGGCAACATGCAGATCCGCGACACCGACCACGGCGTACTCGACGGCGACCCCACCCATGACCGCGCGATGGGGCCGTTCCAGTTCATTCCCGAGACCTGGCACCGCTACGGCGTCGACGCCAACGGGGACGGCAAGGCCGACCCGGACAACATCGACGACGCGGCGCTGTCGGCCGCGCGGTACCTCTGCGTGTCGTCGGGCGGTGACATGACCACGCCCGAAGGCTGGGAGAAGGCGGTCAAGGTCTACAACAACTCGACGAAGTACGTCCTCGACGTCCGGGATCGCGCGAACGCATATTCGGTGAACGTTCGGTATTAGTGCCGAGCGGTTCTGCTCTTGCCGCGTATCGCACTCAGCCAGCGACTAGGCTTTCCTGCGTACCTCATCGGCGCCGGCGATGGCGTCGAACCTTCAATGAGTAAGGGGCTGTAGCTGTGGCAATGATCGAGCAGGTTGGTGCACGCGAAATTCTCGATTCGCGGGGCAACCCGACGGTCGAGGTCGAGGTGGTGCTCGACGACGGCACGTTCACCCGCGCCGCTGTTCCGTCGGGCGCTTCCACTGGCGAACACGAGGCAGTCGAACTCCGTGACGGTGGAGAGCGCTACGGCGGCAAGGGTGTTCAGAAGGCCGTCGAGGGTGTGCTCAGCGAACTCGCGCCCGCGGTGATCGGGCTCGAGGCCGAGGATCAGCGCCTTGTCGACCAGGCGTTGCTCGACGTCGACGGCACCCCGGACAAGGGCCGGATCGGTGCCAACGCGATCCTCGGCGTGTCCCTCGCCGTGGCCAAGGGTGCCGCGGAATCCGCGGGTCTCCCGCTCTTCCGCTACATCGGCGGACCCAACGCACACATCCTCCCGGTGCCGTGCATGAACATCATCAACGGTGGCGAGCACGCCGACAACGGCATCGACTTCCAGGAGTTCATGGTCTGCCCGGTCGGCGCACCCACCTTCAAGGAGGCCCTGCGCTGCGGTGCCGAGGTGTACCACGCGTTGAAGTCGGTACTCGGCAAGCAGGGACTGGCCACCGCCCTCGGTGACGAGGGTGGTTTCGCTCCCGACCTGCCCAACACCGACGCGGCGATCTCGGTGATCGGGGAGGCGGTCGGCAAGGCCGGCTACGACTTCGGCAAGGACGTGGTCATCGCTCTGGATGCGGCCGCCACCGAGTTCTACTCGAATGGCGTCTACAAGCTGGAGGGCAAGGACTACTCGTCCGACGACATGATCCCGTTCTACGAGAAGCTGGTCGCCGACTTCCCGATCGTCTCCATCGAGGACGGACTCGCCGAGGACGACTGGGCGGCATGGGCCAAGCTGACCGAGGCGATCGGTGACAAGGTCCAGCTGGTCGGCGACGACCTGTTCGTCACCAACCCCGAGCGCCTCGAGCGCGGCATCTCCGAGGGCGTGGCCAACGCCCTGCTGGTCAAGGTGAACCAGATCGGTTCGCTCACCGAGACCCTTGACGCGGTCGCGCTTTCGCACAACAACGGCTACAAGACGATGATGAGTCACCGGTCCGGCGAGACCGAGGACACCACCATCGCCGACCTGGCCGTCGCGTGCGCATCCGGCCAGATCAAGACCGGTGCACCGGCCCGTTCGGAACGTGTCGCGAAGTACAACCAGCTGCTGCGCATCGAGGAGGGACTCGGGGATGCGGCACGGTTCGCCGGCGACCTTGCCTTCCCACGTTTCTCGTTTGGTTCGTGATTAGCTGGACCCCATGACATCAGGCGGGCGCCGGGAGCGAGGCGAGCGGGCCCAGGCAGGTCGTGGGGCTCGCAGCGAGCGGCGTCACGGGGTACGGGCGACCCGACGTGGGACCACCACGCGGGCACACGCCCGTCCCCGGTCGCCGGGGGCGGGAGAGTCGCGGAATTCGCGGCCGATCGACGACGACGCGTCGGTGACCGAGACCGGCGAACAGGAAATCCATCTCGACGACGACGATTCCTCCGTCGAAACCGGTACGCGCACCAGGCTTTTCGCCACTGACGGGCGGATGAGAACGCCGCGGTTGGCCGCGCGGTGGGAGCGTCTGGACGCCAAACGCGCAATCGTGCTGGCGCTCGTCGTCAGCGTCGTCGCACTGACGCTGGCGATGCCGGTGCGAACGTACTTCTCCCAGCGCACGGAGTTCGAACAGCTCAGCGCCGGCAACACCCGCCTGCGCGGTGAGGTGACCGACTACCAGCAGAAGGTCAACGAGCAGGGCGACCCGGCCTACATCGAGGCCAAGGCCCGCGAGCGCCTGCAGTTCGTGCGACCGGGCGAGAAGGCCGTCGTGATGATGTATCCGGGCGACGACGCGCGCATCGCGGCGCAGAAGCGCGCCGAGGAGCGTGCCCGCTCGCCGTGGTTCTCCAACCTGTGGGATGCCGTGTCGACCCCACCCGGCACCAAGTGAGCTCGGCCGAACCACCTCCCGGTGTCTCCGACGACGACCTCGCAACGATCGCCGGACAACTCGGACGGGAACCGCGCGGGGTTCTCGCAGTCAGCTACTACACGCCCGACGGCGCGCCCGCGGTGATCAAGACGGCACCCCGATTGCCTGATGGCACACCATTTCCCACCCTTTATTACTTGACCGACCCGAGGCTGACAGCCGAGGCGAGCCGGCAGGAATCGGCCGGTGTCATGAAGGCCATGACCGCCCGGCTCGCCGAGGACCCGGAACTGGCCGCGGCCTACCGTCGCGCCCATGACAGCTATCTGGCCGAACGCGACGCCATCGAATCGCTGGGCACCGACTTCACCGGCGGCGGCATGCCGGACCGGGTGAAGTGCCTGCATGTGCTGATCGCGCATGCGCTGGCCAAGGGGCCCGGCGTCAATCCGCTCGGCGACGAGGCGGTGGCCCTGGCCGCCGACAACGGGTTGCGCGGCACCGCGATCCCGACCGATTGGCCGGCCTCGACACCGCTGACCGGAGCGGACGACCACGAATGAGCGCACCCGTCGTCGGTGCCGTCGACTGCGGGACCAACTCGATCCGCCTGCTCATCGCCGCGCCCGCTGATCGAGTAGGCACCGGGCGGGCGGAGTCGTTTCCCGCTGATCGAGTAGGCACCGAGCGAAGCGAGGCGCCGTATCGAGATCACCCACCCCGACTCCTCGACATCCACCGCGAGATGCGCGTCGTGCGTCTGGGGGAGGGCGTCGACGCCACCGGGCAGTTCTCGCCGGTGGCGATCGAACGGACACGAAAAGCGTTGGCCGACTACGTCGATCTGATGGTGTCGGCGGGAGTCGAGCGGGTCCGCATGGTCGCCACCTCGGCCACCCGCGACGCGTCGAACCGCGAGGAGTTCTTCGCGATGACCGCCGATCTGCTCGGCCGCGTGGTGCCCGGGGCGACCGCCGAGGTGATCACCGGCGACGAGGAGGCGCGACTGTCATTCCGCGGTGCGGTCGGCGAACTCGACCCCGCCGACGGCCCGTTCGTCGTCACCGATCTCGGCGGCGGCTCCACCGAGGTGGTTCTCGGCGACGAGCACGGCGTGACCGCTGCCTATTCGGCCGACATCGGGTGTGTCCGGCTCACCGAACGGGCGCTGCACTCGGACCCGCCCACCGACGATGAGATCGCTGCCGCGAAAGAGTTTGCCCGCCAACGATTGTCGGACGCATTCGCCGCAGTTTCGGTGGACTCGGCGCGCACCTGGGTGGGTGTGGCCGGCACGATGACCACGCTGTCGGCCGTCGGGGCGGGGCTGACGGAGTACGACCCGTCGGTCATCCACCTGTCCCGGATCTCACTGCCAGACCTCGACGACGTCTGTCGGCGACTCGTGCACATGACCCGCGCCGACCGCGCAGCGCTGGGTCCGATGCACCCGGGTCGCGTCGACGTCATCGGCGGCGGCGCGCTGGTCACCCTTGAACTCGCCCGTGTGCTCGCCGAACGGACACCGATCACCGAACTCGTGGTGAGCGAGCACGACATCCTCGACGGCATTGCGCTCGGGTTGCTGGACTGAGGGTCTCGATGCGCCCGGCTCCTGCGTCGCCGGGCTTACTCGACCATCGGGAGCGGCGCCCGGCGCCCGCCTCGGCCGCCGGAGTCGAGCAGGGGGAGCGAACTCAGCTCGCCGCAGGCTCCCGCAACGAGAGGTTGTTGCAGGCCTCGCACACGGTCTCCGGGATGACTCCCCGGCGCTGCAGGAACCCGAAGGCGACGCAGCCCAGGCACAGTCCGAACACCGATTCCAGGGTGGCGGCGACGACGAGCAGCCCGACGACGATCTGCGCGGCCAGTCCCAGCCCGAGCAGGGACAGGATCAGTGCGCTGCCGCTGAACACCAGGCCGATGGCCTGCGCGAACCGCTTGGGGGGACCCGGCACCAGCTTGGTCTTGCGCCACACCTTCGGCACGATCAGGTGCACCGACAGGCGCCCGAACGGGGAGTACCGCGGGCCGGCCATCACACGTAGTGCAAACCCGAGGGCCAGCAGTCCGTAGACGATCGGCTGGTTGACGACAATGGCAACCACCGCGAGGACCACGACCAGGCCGGCGGTGGAACGCGCGGCGTACTCGTTGACCGGATTGGGAAACGTCAGCGCCGACGGCAGCGTGCGGGACACGAGAACCTCCTGAAAGACAACACCTCAGGCTAGGCACACGGATTCGGGCCGACAAATCCTGGACCCAGCGTGAGTCAAACCCTGGTGTCGGCCGAGTACTCCGCGATCACGGCCAGCACGTCGTCGCCGTAGCGTTCGAGCTTCGCATCGCCCACACCCGACACGGTCCGCAGTTCCGCCGATGTCGAGGGTCTGCGGGCGGCGAGTTCTCGCAGCGTCGCGTCGCCGAACACCACGTACGGTGGTTTGCCCTGCCGCGACGCCTCACCGGTGCGCCAGGCCCGGAGTTGCTCGAACAGCCCCCGATCGTGCTCGCCGACGGCGTCGGCCGACTTGGTCGCCCGGCTGCGGCCGCTGCCGGTTTTGGCCGGGTCGGTCCGCAACATCACCGTCGCTTCGCCGCGCAGCACCGGACCGCTGTGCTCGGTCAGTTTCAGGACGCCGTAATCGCCTTGTGGCGCAACGATTCCGGTGGCGATCAGTTGCCGGACGACGCTGCTCCAGCCCTGCCGGTCGAGCTCGGTGCCGATGCCGTACGTGGTGAGTTTGGAATGCCCCGATGTGCGGATCTTCGCGGTGTCGGCGCCGCGCAGGATGTCGATCAGGTGGCCCGCGCCGTAGGACTGATTGAACTCGCGCTGCAGCCGCACGATCGTCGACAACAGCTTCTGCGCCGGGATCGTGCCGTCCCACGTCTGCGGCGGGTTCAGGCAGGTGTCGCAGTTACCGCACGGTCGGGCATCTTGGCCGAAGTACCGCAGGAGTTGCACCCGCCGGCAGTCCACCGTCTCGCACAGGGCGAGCATCGCGTCGAGGTGCTGCCGCTGAACCCGTTTGTGATTGTCGTCACCCTCGGAGAGGTCGATGAGTCGCTGCTGCTGCATCACGTCGGCGAGTCCGTAGGTCATCCAGGCGACCGACGGCAGCCCGTCGCGGCCGGCCCGTCCGGTTTCCTGGTAGTACCCCTCGACGCTTTTGGGTAGGTCGATGTGTGCGACGAACCGGACGTCGGGTTTGTCGATGCCCATGCCGAACGCGATGGTCGCGACGACCACCACGCCGTCGGCGCGCAGGAAACGTTCGAGCGTGACCTGACGGAGCCGGCGATCGAGGCCGGCGTGATAGGGCATCGCGTCGATGCCGTTGTCCGACAGGAACTCCGCCGTTTTCTCCACGGATGCGCGGCTGAGTGCGTAGACGATGCCGCAGGCCGGCTCGCCGTCGATGACGCCCTCGGTGCGGATGAAGTCGAGTAGTTGTCGTCGTGGATCGGATTTGGTGACGATGCGGTAGGAGATGTTGGGGCGGTCGAAGTCGGCGACGAAGTGTCGCGCGTTCTGCAGTCCGAGGCGTTCGGTGATCTCCCGATGGGTGCGTTCGGTCGCCGTCGCGGTGAGCGCGATCCGCGGCACGTCGGGCCACAGTTCCGCCAGCTCGCCCAGCGCGAGATAGTCGGGGCGGAAATCGTGCCCCCACTGCGACACACAGTGCGCCTCGTCGATGGCGAACAGTGAAATCGTGCTCTGCTGTAACAGGTTTCGTGTCGCCGCCGTGTTCAATCGTTCCGGGGCGACGTACAGCAGGTCCAGACTTCCGCCGCGGAAGGCGGCCTCCACCTCGGCGCGTTCGGAGGGCATCTGGGTGGAGTTCAGGTAGGCGGCGCGCACACCGTTGTCGCGCAGCGCGGCGACCTGATCGGCCATGAGTGCGATCAGCGGCGAGACGACGACGCCACATCCCTCGCGAACCAGCGCGGGCACCTGGTAGCAGAGGCTCTTGCCTCCGCCGGTTGGCATGAGCACGACCGCGTCGCCGCCGCCGATCACGTGGGCGACGATCTGCTCCTGGTCACCGCGGAACGATTCGTACCCGAAGACCGAGGAGAGCACCTGCCACATGTCCGACATGCGGACAAGGGTACTGGCGACCCCCGTCAGGTTTGTCGCCGTCAGGTGTGTCGCCGTCAGGTCAGCGGTTGCTCACCCGGCAGTTCACCGATGTCGACCGGTTCCTCCGGAACGTCGTCGGCGCTGACGAGCGCGACCTGGTCCACCGCGGGGATGACCCCGAGATCCACCGGGTCGCCCACGTCCTCGAGCTCCGGCTCCTCGACGAGGTCGAGTTCCTCGACGTCGACGATGTCGCGTTCGTCGTCGAGCCGGGCCTTGCGGGCGGCGTCACGCATCTCGAAACCGTCGGTGATCAGGTCACCGATCTCGCGGGCGACGTCGGCGACGGCGCCGGTGACGATGGTGGCGATCTGTCCGACGTGCGTGGCCGTCGATTCGACGAGCTCCTGGATCAGATCTTTGTTGCGTTCGATGCTGTCGACCATGGTGGTGTACCCCCTCGGTGGTGTGCCCCGAGAATACCCGCAGACACACCACCGCTCTCGGTTCGTCCGATGCGGACGGCTCAGGCCGCCGATGTGGTCCGCTCGCGTTCGACGGTGACCACGAGATCGTCGTCGTCGCGGGTGAGGAAGTTCGGCAGCGACAGCTTGGCGATCTTCTTCCAGGTGGAACCGAGTTGCTGAGAGAACGACCCCGTGTTGTAGGGCAGGCCGTACCGTCCGCATATCTCGCGGACCTCGCCGGAGATCTCCGGGTACCGGCCGGCCGGGATGTCCGGGAACAGGTGGTGCTCGATCTGATGCGACAGGTTGCCGCTCATGATGTGGAACAGGCGGCCACCGGTGATGTTCGCCGACCCCAGCATCTGTCGCAGATACCACTGCCCGCGGGTCTCGTTCTCGCACTCTTCGGGCGTGAAGGTCTGTGCGCCGGTGGGGAAGTGGCCGCAGAAGATGATGGAGTAGGCCCACACGTTGCGCACCAGGTTCGCGGTCGCGTTGCCGAGCAGCGTGGGCACGAACAGGGGGCCGGTCAACGCCGGGAAGACGATGTAGTCCTTGAGGACCTGCCGGCCCGCCTTGCGCCACATGCCTTTCACGAGGCCCTTGATGTCCGACCACTTCCGCTTGCCGGCGATCACGTTCTCGGCCTCGAGGTCGTGCAGCATGACGCCCCACTCGAAGAACAGCATCAATGCCGTTGCGTAGCCGAGGTTTCCGAGGTAGTAGGGGTTCCACTTCTGGTCGCGGGCCATACGCAGGATGCCGTACCCGATGTCGCGGTCCTCGCCGATGATGTTGGTGAACGTGTGGTGCAGGTAGTTGTGGCTGTGCTTCCACTGCTCGGCGGGACAGACTGTGTCCCATTCGAATTCGCGTGAGTTGTAGGTGTCCTCACGCATCCAGTCGTACTGGCCGTGCATCACGTTGTGGCCGATCTCCATGTTGTCGAGAATCTTCGACACCGAAAGGGCGCCGACGGCGGCGATCCAGGCGGGCGGGAAGAACCCCAGGTACATGAGGCCGCGGCCGGCGATCTCGAATCCCCGCTGTGTGCGGATGATGGAGTACAGGTAGTCGCGGTCCTTCTGGCCGAGATCGGCGACGACGCGGGCGCGCAGCTCGTCGAGCTCGCGGCCGAGGGCCTCGACCTGTTCGAAGGTGAGCGTGATGTGCCGGGAATCGTTGTGGGGCTGGTCAAATGGTGTTGTCTCGACAACCACCCCGGTGAGCGGGGTGGACTCGGGAGCGGCGTCGGTACTGACGAGTGTCATGGCTATACCTCGATTTCCACGTCGCCGACGGGAGCGTTGATACACAGTTGGATCCGCTTGTCGGCTTCGGTGTCGGTTTCTCCGGTCAACACGTTGCGGGTGCAGCCGGATTTCTTGATGGCGGTGCAGGAGAAGCAGATTCCCATCCGGCAACCGGAATCCGGGTGCAGCCCGGCCGATTCGGCCTGGTCGAGGATGGTGCGGCCGTCGTTGGTCGCAGATCTGCCGGAACGCAGGAACATCAGTTCGCCGTCGACCGGGGCGTTCGGGTCCACGGCGATCGTCGTGGCCGGCGTGAACGACTCGCTGTGCAGCGGTTGGTGCAGACCGGTGTCGTCGTAGTGCTGCTCGACGGCCCGCATCAGTGCGGGCGGACCGCACACGAACAGTTCGGCCTGGTCGAAATGGGGGATGTCGGCAAGGTGCGCGCCGACGAAGTGGCCGCCGGAGACGTCGTCGTCCGTGTCGCGGGTGTAGTGCAACCGCGGGTCCATGCCGGGGTGTTGCTCGGCCAGTGTGGTCAGTTCGGCGTGATGGGTGACGTCGTCGGCGGTGCGGGCGTAGTGCACGAACGTGATCGGCCCGGGGTAGTTCTCGGCTACGAGCGTTCGCGTCATCGAGAGTACAGGTGTAATCCCGCTGCCGCCACTGATGAAAACCGCAGATCGGGGCCGGATCTCGGGCAGGGTGAAGTCGCCGGCGGCCTGACTGAGGCCGACGACCATCCCGACGTGTGCGGCCTCGCGCAGGTGACGCGACACGAAGCCGTCGTCGTGGGCGGTGATGGTCAGTTCGAGGTCGCCCCCGAGGCTGCGGGCGCCGTTTGCCGGCGAGAAGCAACGTGTGTGTCGTACGCCGTCAATCACCGTGCTGATCTGCACAAACTGTCCTGCCTCGTGCCCCTTCCACTGGCGGGTGGGACGCAAGACGAGCCGGACGGTGCGGTCGGTCGGGTAATCGACGGCGATCACCTGGGCGCGCAGGTCGCGCCAGGTCGTCATGGGGTCGATCAGTTCGAGATAACGGTCGACCGGATGTGGGGCGAGCGCCGCCTCCACGATCGAGCCGACGAGGTCGGGAAATCGGATGCTCATGGGCTGCTCCGTTCGTTGGAATCGCATTTGAGTGAACGGGTGTACACGGAAAGTGTGCCACGCGTACCGGGTGATCCGTCAAGGAACAATCGGTGTGACCGCTATCACCGGATTCGGTCCGCGATGGCAGCGTGGTGCGGGTGTGCTCACCGGTACATCCCGGTCGAGCCTCTAGACTCGGGACGTGACCAGGACCCGCCCGAGCAGCCGCGCGCGCTCGTCGCGCGAGTCGGGGGAGTCGGAGAGCCGGGCGGAGCGCAAGAGCCGCACCCGGCAGGCGCTGCTGGACGCGACGATGGAGTTGGTCGCCGACCGCAGTTTCGCCAGCATCAGCCTTCGTGAGGTCGCGCGCGGGGCGGGCATCGTGCCGACCGCTTTCTACCGGCATTTCGCGTCGATGGAAGATCTCGGTGTCACCCTCGTCGAGGATTCGATGCGCGTGCTGCGCCGTACGCTGCGGGAGGGGCGTCGGGACCTGGCCGCCCGGCAGGTGCTGCCGACAGCGCAGACGTCGCTGGCCATCCTGCTACGCCATGTCGACGAGAACGAGGCCCAGTTCCGATTCCTGGTGCGCGAGCAGCACGGCGGCATCGCCGAGATCCGTCGCGCCATCGACACCGAATTGCGGCTGTTCTCCAAGGAACTCGCGATCGACCTGTCGCGACTTCCCGATCTGGCCGACTGGTCGCCGGAGGATCTCGAGCTCGCCGCCGAACTGATCGTCACGATCATGCTGACCGCCGTCGCCGACCTGCTCGACAACGACTACCGCGGGCGCGGCGCGGAACGGGAGATCGTCGAGCGCACCGAACGACAGCTCGTCATGGTGTTCCTCGGCATGGGGCAGTGGCGCTCCCGGTCGCACTGACGCGGTCGTTCGTCGTGTCCGGAATGTCGGGACGCGGTTCTATGCTCTTCCCATGTCGGGAACTGACCGTGTGGGAACTCAATTCGGGCCGTACCGGATTGACGAGCTCCTGGGCCGTGGCGGAATGGGTGTGGTCTATCGCGCCTACGACACCGAGAAGCAGCGGGTGGTCGCGCTCAAACTCCTCGGGGCCGGGCCGGCCGACGACCCGATTTATCAGGAGCGGTTCCGTCGGGAGTCGCAGGCCGCGGCGCGTCTGGCGGAGCCCCATGTCATCCCCATTCACGACTGGGGCGAGATCGACGGCGTGCTGTACCTCGACATGCGGTACGTCGACGGCGAGGATCTCCGGGCGCTCCTGCGCCGGGAAGGCGCGATCGCACCCGCCCGGGCGGTGGCGATCATCGACCAGGTGGCCTCCGCCCTCGACGCGGCTCATCGGGACGGGTTGGTCCACCGCGACATCAAACCCGAGAACATCCTCTTGGCGGCCAACGATTTCGCCTATCTCGTCGACTTCGGCATCGCCCACGGGGACGCCGACACGCACCTGACCCAGGTCGGTACCGCGATCGGCTCGGTCGCCTACATGGCTCCGGAGTTGTTCGACTCCGCCGCGGTCTCACCGGCCACCGACATCTATGCGCTGACCTGCGTGCTCTTCGAATGCCTCACCGGACGTGTGCCCCATCCCGCCACCACCATCAGCGCGGCGATCAAGGCCGCGGTCTTCGACGATGTGCCCGATCCGAGTTCGATCAACGCCGGGGTGCCGCATGCTTTCGACACCGTGATCGCCCGCGGACTCGCCTCCGACCCGGCATCGCGATACCGCTCGACGGCAGAACTCGCCGAAGCGGCCCGACTTGCCCTGCGCGATGACGTCGGCGCCGACGATGCGACGACGGTGATCGTGCCGCCGGTCGTCGTCGGCGATCCGGCAGACCCTCGCTATCGGGAGACGCAGGTCTCCTCGACGTCGGGCCCGGTGTCGCGGGCCTACTCCGAGACTCCACCCACCTTGAATTACTCCGGTCCGCAATATGCAGGGGCGCAAGGAGTTTCGTCCGGAGAGCACGCTGCGCCGCAGTATTTCGCCGCGCCGTATCCGACGATCCCGCCGCCGGGACCGCCGCGGGGAGACCGCGGGACACTGCCGTGGATTCTGGGCGCACTGATCGCGATCTTGGTGCTGGCATTGGTCGGACTCGGTGCATACTGGCTGCTCTCGCAACGGTCGGGCGGCGCCGGGACCTCGGCCGGCCGGTCGACGCCGACCGTCACACAGACGGTCACGCCGACCAATCCGGCCACCGCGCCGGCGAGCACCGTCCAATCCGGTCCGCCCGCCGGTGCGACCCCTTGCGGCGCAGGCGTGGCGGTGGGCACCTCCATCACCAGTTGCCCCTTCGCGCTGGCCGTCCGCGACGAGTATCTGCGCACCGGGCCGGCGGGTCGGTCGACGACCATCGTCGCCTACAGTCCGATCACCGAACAGTCCTATCGAATGGCGTGCGCGCCGTTGGCCGGAAGCGCGGTGGTCGCCTGTCGCGGCGGCAACGACGCGCTGGTCTACATCTACTGACGCCATGCGCCGACGACTACGCGGGCTGATCCCGCTCTGTGCCATGGCGATGGTGGCCGCTTGCACGTACTCCACCTCCCAACCGCCCGTCGCCCCGGTGACGACGACGGTCACCTCGACCCCATCGGCATCCGGTTACGCCCGGACGTCGATCCCGTCATCCACGCCGACGCGGGCCGCCACCTACGCCTCGACCACGGCCGACTTCCGCCGGACGGCGGCGGCGATCGGCGCTCCGGTCGGCGTCGCGATCGGTCCCGTCGGTGGCGTGGCGGTGCCCGCGCTGACCCTGGGCGACCAGACGACACGGGTCGCGTGGTCGACGATCAAGGTTCCTCTGGCCGTGGCGGCCGAACGGGCCGGCGGTCCGTCGGCGGCAGAAATGGCGGCCATCGTGAACTCCGACAACGCCGCTGCCGAACAACTCTGGTCGTCGCTCGGCACGGCAACAGAGGCCGCCGCCGCGGTCACGGCCGTGTTGCGTGAGGGCGCCGACCGTCGAACGGTTGTGCCCTCCGAGCATCTTCGTGCCGGGTTCACGATCTTCGGTCAGACGGAGTGGGCGTTACCCGACGCCGCGACGTTCACGGCGAATCTGCCCTGCCTGCCTGGGTCGGCGCATGTCGTGTCGCTGATGGGACAGGTCGCCGGCAATCAGCAGTGGGGCGTCGAGGTCATGCGGACGCCGACGTCGACCGGGGTGAAGGGCGGCTGGGGACCCGGTGACGCGGGTGGCTACCTCGTCCGTCAGATCGGGCTGATCCGCTACCGGGATGGGCAGGCGACCGCGGTCGCGATGAGTGCGGTCGGCGGCTCGATGAACGACGGGATCGCGTCGCTCAATACCCTGGCGGGCTGGCTTGACCGTCACATCACCCAATTGCCGCGCGGCCGGTGCTGACAGACCGTGCGCGCGTACACAGAACCGGACAAATCCGGCACGGAGTGTCGGTATCGGCACAGATTCGCAACGCGACTGGTGAGGGCTCCGAAAGCGTTTTAGTCTTCCTGTGACAAAAGTGACTAGAGAGGCTGACGTGACTCGTGTGAAATTGGCGATTCTGGTGACATGCGTCGCCTCGGCATGCAGCCTGGTGTTCGGGACGGCGGCCGCGTCGGCCGCGCCGGCGCCGATGGTCCCTGGATTGCCCCCGCTGCCGCCGCTTCCCGAACCGATCGCGAAACTCCTGGCGCCGCCCGTCCCGCCGAGCAAGAAGCTCGCGGCGGATTTCGCGGCCCTGCAGAAATCGATGCGGAAGTCGCTGCCCGGCCAGGTGGGCCTCGCGGTGGTCCCGATCGGGTCGGATCGGGTCATCAACCTGGGCACGGTGCGCTCGGGACGAGCCTGGTCGACTCTCAAGGTTCCCGTTTCTCTCGCCGCAGAACGCATGAACGGACCATCGATCGCGGACAAGGAGAACAAGGCGATCACGTTGTCCGACAACGACGCCGCAGGCGATCTCTGGGGTTCGCTGGGTGGCGGCCCCGCCTCGGTCGACGCGGTGACCAAGGTGTTGCGGGAAGGGCACGACATGCGTACCCACGTGCTGTCGGAGGTCGACACGCCCCCGTCGTATCCCGGATACACCCAATGGGCGCTGGCGGATCAGGCCCGGTTCGGCGCGCATCTGCCGTGCATGCCCGGCAGCGAGACGGTGATCCGGTTGATGAGTTCGGTGGCCCCCAACCAGAACTGGGGTGCCACCAAGCTGGGGCAGAGTCGAGCGGTGACCGCGGTCAAGGGCGGCTGGGGGCCGGCGACCGACAAATCACCCGGCTATCTGGTGCGGCAACTGGGCATCATCACGACCACCAACGGGCAGGTCGCGGTGTCGATGGCCGCGCTGCCCCGCAGCGGGCGCTTCGAGGACGGCACCGCGATGCTCAACCGCGTCGGGCAGTGGCTCGGACGCAATCTGGTCCGGTTGCCGATGGGTCGGTGCTGACCCGACCCGATCACTGCTCGGGCATCGAGTGCCGTCCGGTGCGATCCGGGGTCGGGTCGGCGTTCTCGGCTGGCGCGGGCCGAGCAACCGGTGGCGCTGACGCGGGCGGGCCGACCGGTCGTGCCGCCCGCGGCGACGACTCGTCGGTGGCATCGCGGACGGGATGGTCCGCGACGACGCCCGACGGCCGGGCCAGCGCCGCGGCGATGACGGTGGTCAACGGCACGGACATGGCGATCGCGATGCCGCCGACAAATGAGCGGGCCAATTCGACGGCGACCGCATCGGTGGTCAGCAGTGACGCGAACGGTTGCTGGGCAACCGAGAACAGCAACAACAGCGGCAGCGCGCTTCCGGCGTACGCGAACACAAGGGTGTAGACGGTGCTCGCGATGTGATCGCGGCCCACCCGCATCGCGGCGCGGAACGTGGCCAGCCGAGTCGGTTCACCGGCGGCGGCCAACTCGAACGCCGCCGATGCCTGGGTGATGGTCACGTCGTTGAGGACGCCGAGCGTGCCGATGATGAACCCGGCCAGCAGGAGTCCGTCGATCGAGATACTGCCCTGGTACACCTGCAGATTGGTGGTCTGGTCACCCGACAGGCCGGTGAGGTGCATCGTCTCGATGGCCAGCCAGCTCAGGACACCGGCCAGCACCAGCGAGGTCAGGGTGCCCAGCAAGGCCGAACTCGTCCGCAGGCTGACGCCGTGGGCGAGGTACAGGACGACGAAGAGGATCGCCGCCGCCGACACCACCGCGACCGCCACCGGCGACTCGCCGTTGAGGATCGCCGGCAGGGTGAACACGCCGAGCACCAGGAATGCGAACGCGAGACCGATGATCGACCGCAGGCCCCGCCAGGACGCGACGAGGACGACGGCGCCGACGAACAGCAACGCCCACACCAGGATCGGTACGCCCCGCCGGTAGTCGAAGAACGTGTAGCGAGGAGATCCGTCCGGTCCGGGAATCGATGTGAGGCGGATCTTGTCGCCCACCTTCAACGACGGCTGCCCGGCCTGCGGGGCGTCGAGCTGATCGGCGGGCGGTGCGACGGTGCCCGGTTCGGTACCGGACTGCGCGCGATTGGTCGGAACCTCCAGCAGCGTGTAGTGCCCGGCGTCGTCGCCGCTGTCGATGCGCACGGAGTTCTCGATACACGGTCCGTTCTCGGCGGCCCCCTCGATCTGGAACTCGGGTCCGGGGGACACGGTGCCGGCCAACGGATTCAGGCATGCACCCCGTGCCTGCGCCACCACCTCGCCGTCCACGGTGGAGATCGGTCCGCCGTCGGCGGCCCGGAACTGCAGCGGGATGGTGTGCGAACCGGCCGATGGCCACAGGACGACGGCTCCCACGACCACCGCGACCCCGATGACCGACAGGCTGCCGATCACGATCCACCGGGCGATCGGTGACAGCACGGCGGGGATGTCGGACAGATGATGCGAATGGCCCCGATGCGAGTGACCGCCGGCGGATTGGCTGCGGTCGTTCTCACCTGCTGGTTTCGTCACGACGACACATTACCGCGAGCACATCTGTGGTCGGATCGACGACAACTCACGGCCCGCCGGAGTAGAAGTGAAGTATGCGATCAATCGATGTCCTGACCGACGGATTCAGTCGGGTGGGCGAGAACGTCCACGCCGTGCTCGACGGCATCACCCCTGAGGAACTCGCGTACCGGCCGACCCCGGACGCGAACTCCATCGCCTGGCTGGTGTGGCACCTCACCCGGGTGCAAGATGCGCAGATCGCCGACGTGGCCGGCACCGAGGAGGTGTGGACGGCGTCGGGCTTCTACGACAGATTCGCCCTGCCGTTCCCGAAATCGGCGTCCGGGTACGGCCAAACCCCCGACGAGGTGGGACAACTCGCGGTGAGCGACCCGCGGCTGCTCACCGAGTACTACGACGCGACGCACCGCGTCACGGTGGGCTTCCTCGCCGATCTGTCCGACGACGATCTCGACCGGATCGTCGACAAACGATGGGATCCCCCTGTGACGCTGGGGGTTCGGATCGTCAGCGTCGTCGACGACGATGCCCAGCACATCGGTCAGGCGGCCTACGTACTGGGGCTCATCGGCTGACGAGGTTCGGGGGGGCAGCCCCTGAAGGGTGCGAACTCCTGGGCAAAAGCCATGCCGCCCTTGCAGGTTGGGCCGTTCCTGCGCCGCCGACGACGGTAGCCGGGGCGGGCGCCGATCACCCGACATGCACGTGCGGGCGCTGCATCACGTCGGGCTCGGCCCGCCGCAACACCTCTCGGGTCACCGGTGCGACCTCGCCCTCGCCGATGAAGAGGAACTTGAGCAGGTTCGAGATCGGATTGCCTTCATTCCATTCGAAGTACACGTTCGGGATCACGCCCGTGCGGTCGCGGATGGTCAACAACAGCGCCGCGATCGAGTTCGGTACCGCGGCCGAGTTCACCCAGAGGATGCGGTAACCGCCGTCGTGGATTCGGCCGTGCACGTGCAGATCGGTGGCGAACTCCGACGAGTCGATCACGTTGACCTCGAGGAAGACGATCCGATCCGCCTCGGGGATATGACTTTCGGCGCGCTGGGCGAGTTCCTTGTCGTGATACTCGTAGAGCGATCGGACGTCCGGGTCGTGGGTGACGATCTGGATCTCCCCGCCCGCGACCGCCTCGTCGACGATCTGTTGCGCCGTCTCGTCGAATGTGACTGAACTGCTGCGCAATTCGAAGGCACGGTTGATGCGCGAGGCGAATGACACGACGAGGATGGCGACGATGAAGAACGCTGCGACCTGCACGCCCTCGGGCCGTTCGAAGACGTTCGCGATCGTGGTGTACAGAAAGATCGCGGCGACGATGGTGTAGGCCACCGTGCGGGCGAGCATGCCGCGTTTGCGGACCGACAACGTCACCGCCACGGATGCCGAGGTCATCAACACCAGCACGCCGGTGGCGTAGGCGGCGCCCTGCGCGTCGACGCTGGCGCGGAAGTAGAGCGTGACGACGGCGGCGATCACGGCGAACACCACCACCAGAGGGCGGGTGGCGCGGGCCCAGTCCGGTGCCATGCCGTAGCGCGGCAGGTAGCGAGGAACGAGGTTGAGGAGGCCGGCCATCGCCGACGCGCCGGCGAACCACAGGATCAGGATCGTCGACAGGTCGTAGACGGTGCCGAACGCCGACCCGAGATACTCGTGCGCGAGATAGGCGAGCGCGCGGCCGTTGGCCGGACCGCCGGCCTGGAACTCGGGTTCCGGGATCAGGATGGTGCACACCAGGGAACTGGCGATCAGGAAGCAGCTCATGATCAGCGCCGACGTCGTCAGGAGTCGCCGGGCTCCGGAGATCCGAGCGCGCGGATAGTCCGGGGTGTCGGTGGGTGATCCGTTGATCTGCGGCATGACGGCGACACCGGTCTCGAATCCGGACAGACCGAGTGCCAGTTTGGGGAAGACGATCAGCGCGATGGCGATCATCATCCACGGGCTGCCGTGTTCGGCGACCATCGCGTGGCGCCAGTCGACGACGAGCTGCGGCGCCGTCGCGATATGCCACAAACCGTCCACCACCACAACGAGATTCAGTGACAGGTAGACCGCGACGAGAGCGACGGCGATGGTGATGGCCTCGGTGAAGCCACGCAGGAACACCGCGGCGAGCAGTCCGAGGAGGATCAGGGTGATCAGTATCCGGTGGCCGCCGAACGAGCTCGGGATCAACGGGTTCTCGACGAAGTGTGCGGTGGCGTCGGCCGCCGACAGCGTCATCGTGATGAGGAAGTCGGTGGCGGCGAAACCGAGCAGAACGAGCACGAATATCTTTCCGCCCCATCGGGGTAGGAGATGCTCCAGCATCGCGATGGAGCCCTCGCCGTTGGGTGACTTGCGCGCCACATAGCGGTAGACGGGGAGCGCGCCGAACAAGGTCAGTGCGACCAGGACGATCGTCGCCAACGGCGCCAGCGTGCCGGCCGCAAGGGCCGCGATGCCGGGCTGGTAGCCGAGGGTGGAGAAGTAGTCCACACCGGTGAGGCACATGACCTGCCACCACGGATGCGTCTTCGCGTGCGCGTCGGGTAGGCCGTGCGGACCCATGAGCCCTGCCGGTTCCGGACTGATATCGGCGAGTAGCCAACGTCTCAGTGGCGACGGCTGCGCGGTGTTCGGCACCGGATCAGCGTAGTGCCCATCGCGCCGTGAGACGATCAAAGTCGTGACCGCGCCTTCGCATCCGCCTGCCGGCACCGACTCGGCCCCCGCGAGTGAGTCGATGCTGACCGTGGTCATCGCGTTCGCCATGAACATTCTGATCGCCGTCGCCAAGTCGGTGGCCGCGGTGATCACCGGGTCGGCGTCGATGACCGCGGAATCGGCGCATTCGTGGGCCGATGCCGGCAACGAGGTCTTTCTGCTGATCGCCGAACGCCGCGGTGCACGGGGACGCGATCGCCGACATCCGTTCGGTTACGGCCGGGAGACCTTCATCTGGTCGATGTTCGCCGCGTTCGGTTTGTTCACCGTGGGCGCCGTCGTGTCGGTGATGCACGGTATCTCGGCGCTGCGCAATCCGGAGCCCGACACCGACTACCTGATCGGGTACATCGTGCTGGCGATCTCGGCGCTGCTGGAGAGCGTGTCGTTCGCGCAGTCCATCCGGCAGGCGAATGCCGGCGGCGAACGCTTCTCGATGCACCCCCTGCGGTTTGTCAGCCGCACGTCCAACAGCACGCTGCGGGCGGTGTTCTTCGAGGACGCCGCCGCGCTGGTCGGCCTGGCGATCGCCGCGGTCGGGATGGCGTTGCACGAGATCACCAGGTCGGCCGTCTACGACGCCGTCGGGTCGATCCTGGTCGGTGTGCTGCTCGGGGTGATCGCCGTCTTCCTGATCAAACGTAACAGCGAGTTCCTGGTCGGGCAGACTGCGCTGCCGTCGATGCGCGCCGCGATCCTGCGGGGATTGCTCGAGCACCCCGACATCGACCGCGTCACCTATTTGCACGCCGAATACGTCGGACCCGGACAGTATTATCTGGTCGCCGCGGTCGACATCGTCGGTGACCTCGCCGAACACGACCTCGCGGTACGCCTGCGGAATCTCGAGGCCGAGATCGAACGCAACGAGAACATCGTCGAGGCGGTCCTGACCCTGTCCACCGCCGACGAACCCTCGCTGTCGCTCTGACGCCGATCGGTGGGGCCCGGCAGCGTACCTTGGCACCGTGGACCTCCGAATCTTCACCGAACCGCAGCAGGGCGCGACCTACGACGATCAGTTACGGGTGGCCAAAGCCGCCGAAGACCTGGGGTTCGATGCCTTCTTCCGATCCGATCACTATCTGGCGATGAACGCCGACGGGCTTCCGGGACCCACCGATTCCTGGTTGACCCTGGCCGCACTGGCCCGGGAAACGTCCACGATCCGGCTCGGGACGCTGGTCACCTCCGCCACGTTCCGCCATCCGGGCGCGCTCGCGATCGCGGTTGCGCAGGTCGACGAGATGAGTGGTGGGCGCGTCGAATTGGGCCTGGGTGCCGGGTGGTTCGACGCCGAACACGCCGCGTACGGCATCCCGTTCCCGGGGCTCGGGGAACGCTTCGACCGACTCGAGGAGTCCTTCGAGATCATCACCGGGCTGTGGGAGACGCCGGTCGGCCGGCACTTCGACTTTCAGGGTGAGCACTACACGGTCGCCAATTCGCCTGCGCTACCGAAACCGGTACAGGCGCCGCGCCCGCCGATCATCGTCGGCGGCGGTGGCAAAAAACGTACCCCGGCGCTGGCGGCCCGATTCGCCGACGAATTCAACTCGGCGTTCGCCCCCGTCGAGACCACTGCCGAACAGATCGGGCGGGTGCGTGGCGCACTGGCGCGCGCCGGCCGTCGTCCCGAGACGATAATCTACTCGGCGGCGCAGGTGTTGTGCTGCGGCCGAACCGATTCCGAACTCGCACGCCGCGCGCAGGCCATCGGCCGCGAGGTCGACGAACTCAAATCCAACGGCCTGGCCGGCACACCCGACGAGATCGTCGAGAAGATCGCCCGATATCGCGAGGTCGGTGTATCGCGGATCTATCTGCAGACGCTCGATCTCACCGACCTCGACCACCTGGAGCTGGTTGCGAAAGAGGTTGCGCCGCAGGTTGTCACGTAGGGCGTACAGCCGAGTCGGGGAGGACTCTTCGGATCAGGATCGGTGCTTGCGAGGCGCCGCATCGAGATCACTGGGCAGGAGATCTCGATGCGCGGGCTCGCAAGCTCGCTCGCTTACTCGATCAGCGGGGAGGGACTCTTCGGATCAGTGACCCGGGCCGCCGGCAGCCGGGTCGGATGCCAACCCCGCAGCCAGCCGACTCATGATGCGCTGCAGCGCAATTCCGTCGTCGGGGGAGATGGCGTCGAAGAACAAGCGCCGCACGCACCGCGCGTGCTCGACGGCGGCGGCGGCGAACGCCGCCCGACCGTCGTCGGTCAGCACGGCGTAGCTGCCGCGCCGATCCTCGCTGGCCCGTTCACGGCGCAGCCAGCCGCGCCGGCACATCGCGTCGATCTGGTAGGAGAGCCGTGAGGTGGAGAACACCATGGCCTCGGCGATCTCGCGCATGCGCAGGCGGCAGTCGGGCGCCTCGTGCAGCATGAGCAGAATGCTGTAGTCGGACATGGACATGCCCGACGACGCCTTCAGGTCGTCGTCGAGCATCGCGTGCAACCGCGCTGTCGTCTCCACGAACGGCCGCCACGCCGCCGCGCGCGGGTCGTCGGACATCAGCGAACGGTGTGCGGCATCAGGGCATTCGGCGGGATCACGCCGAGTCGGCCGGCGTTGAAGTCGTCGATCGCCTCGATCAGCTGCTCGCGGGTGTTCATCACGAACGGGCCGTACTGTGCGACGGGCTCGCGGATCGGTTGACCGCCGAGCAGCAGGACTTCCAGAGCCGGGCGGTTGGAGTCCTGAGATGCGTCGGCGGACACGGTGATTCGATCGCCGGCACTACCCGGGCCGAATACCGCGAGGTGTCCCTGCTCGATGGGCCGGCCCTCGGCGCCGACGGCGCCGCGTCCGGACAGGACGTAGGCGAGAGCGTTGAAATCGGTGCGCCACGGCAGCGACACGGACGCGCCCGGTTCGACCGTCACGTGCGCGACGGTGATCGGGGTGTGCGTGGCGCCCGGTCCGGCGTGCCCGGCGATCTCGCCGGCGATGATGCGGATGAGTGACCCGCCGTCCGTCGACGTGATGAGTGCTACCTCGCCGGACTCAAGATTCTGGTACTTGGGCGCCAGAAACTTGTCCTTCGCGGGCAGGTTGACCCAGAGTTGGATGCCGTGGAACAGACCGCCGGACTCGACGAGTTCGGCGGGCGGCGTCTCGATGTGCAGGATGCCCGACCCGGCGGTCATCCATTGGGTGGCGCCGTTCTCGATCAGGCCGCCCCCGCCGGTGGAGTCCTGGTGCTGGAAGCGGCCGTCGATCATGTACGTGACCGTCTCGAAGCCGCGGTGGGGATGCCACGAGGTGCCCTTCGGCTCGCCCGGCTGGTACTCGACCTCGCCCATCTGGTCCATGTGGATGAACGGGTCGAGGTCGGCGACCGAGGCGCCGGCAAAGGCGCGGACCACCGGAAAGCCCTCGCCCTCGTAGCCACGTGGGCCACGGGTCACGGACTTGACGGTCCGTTCGGTGTCGCCCAGGGCGGGCGCGGTCAGGTGGGGCAGTGTGACGGTGTCGGCGGTGACGGCGGGCATGGTGTCATCCTCTCGGTCAAAGTAGATAGCTCAAAATTGAGCGATCTGTGGGAGTCAACCGACACGCCCCCGGAAGTATTCCGTCGTGCTTCCGCCCGGGTCGGTCAGCGTGAATAATCGCCACCATGGCAGACAGGGGAATCGGATCGCGCGGTACCGATCCGAGTGGGGCGCCGGGTGAGCGTCAGCGGTTCAAGAAGCTTGCACAGGCGGCGCTGAACGCCGATGTCACCGTCGACCAGGTGCAGACCATCCTGGTCGATCTCGGTGCCGTCCTCGAGGACATGGACAAGACGATCACCGGTCTCGACGACGGTATCGAGAACCTCAATGGCACGCTGGACCGCATGACGGGCACCCTCGACAAGGTCGACGCCACGGTGGGCGCGATGGGCGACATCGTGGATCGTCTCGAACGCGTGGTGGGTCGGGTGGAGGTCCTCGTCGGCATCGGCGAGGCGGCGTTGCGTCCCATCGGGGCCCTCGAGTCCGCGGGCCGCAGCGTGGCGTCACGCCTCGGACTGCACCTTTGAGACTCACCTCGCCGTTTCACCCCAATCCGATGGAATCGGCGGCGTCCTTCGTCGACAATGGCCGTCATGACTGTGGAGGAACACGAGTTTCGCGGTAGACACGGCGAAACCATCACGTACGACCTGACCCGCCCCGAGGCAACCACCAGGGGCACCGTGGTCATCGCACACGGACTGGGGGAGCACGGCCGGCGGTACGGTCACGTGGTCGATCGGCTGGTGGCGGCCGGCTACGCGGTGGCCGTACCCGATCATCTAGGGCACGGGCGATCCGGCGGAAAACGGCTACGCGTCCAACACTTTTCCGACTTCACGAACGACCTCGACCGGGTCATCGACGACGTCTCCACCGACCTGCCGACGTTCCTCGTCGGCCACAGCATGGGCGGATGCATCGCGCTCGACTATGCCCTGGACCATCAGGACAAGCTCGATGGTCTCGTGCTCTCGGGGGCGGCCGTGGTGCCCGGCGCCGACTTGTCGCCGGTCGCGATCCGGCTGGCGCCGCTACTCGGGCGTGTGGCGCCGTGGCTGCCGACCACCGCACTCGACTCCGAGAACCTGTCCCGCGATCCGCTGGTGGTCGAGGACTACAACAGCGATCCGCTCGTGACCCGCGGCAAGATTCCGGCGGGGCTCGGCGCCGCGATGATCACCACCATGAAATCGTTCCCGCAGCGGATGCCGTCGATGCACCTGCCGCTGCTCGTGCTGCACGGGGGCGAGGACGCGCTGACCGATCCCGCCGGCAGCGAGATGGTCGAGCGGCTCGCCGGGTCGTCGGACAAGACGCTGATCATCTACGACGGCTTCTACCACGAGATCTTCAACGAGCCGGAGAAGGACCGCGTGATCGGTGACGTCGTCGACTGGCTGACGGAACACACGCCCTGAAAGACCGTGTAGCCCGATCCTGACCACAAGGTCCCGTCCACGACTCCGGGGAAAGTCGCGGACGGGACCCTTCGCCCCCGGGGTACCGGGGAGATCTGTGGAGCCGGTTTCAGGAACCCGGCGCGGGTGTGGTTGTCGTGGTCGGATACTCGTCCGGGTCGGACGGGTCCTGATAGTCGTCGCCGTGGTGGCCCGGTTGCGGATTCTCGGCGGTATCCACCTCGGGTGTCGTCGTCGGGTCCGGGGTGGTGGTCGACGGCAGCTCCGGCGCCGAGCTCGGCTCGGTGGAGACCTCCGCCGGGGGAGCGGCAAAGCTCGGCGGGGTCGGCACCGGCGCCCCCGCGGCCACGCGCGGATCGTTGCGCTGCCCGTACTCGTCACCGGGGAACTCGACGGGGTCCGAGGGATCCGGCACCTCAGTGGACGATGCGGTCGACTCCTCGCTCGACGACGGCGCGCTCTCCGACGGGTCCCGGGCGTCCTCCGACGGGTCCTGGCTCATCACGGGCGACGCCTTGGCGGCGAGCACCGCAGCCTGCGTGGCCTTGGTCGAACCCTCGGGATCCTTGCTGCCGGACGCGGTCACGACCTGGGTCTTGGCGGTCACCGGCGGGTTGGACTTGAGCGCGTCGAGCACATGATCCTTGCCATCGGCGAGGCCACGTCCCCAGTTCTCCCAGGTGTGCCCGCCGTAGTTGGGGAGCGAGATCACCGATGCGCCACTCTGTCCGGCCTGCAGCTGCATGAGCACGGTCGACACCGCGGACAGGATCTCCAGCGCGATGGCCGAGATCTGGTCCTCGGGCTTGAGCTTGGCCATCTCCGACGGCGTGAGGAAGCCGTTGCCCGACGAGATGATCAGGACCTGACCGTTCTCCTTGAGCTTGCTGACGTTCCGGGACGGATCGTTGTCCTTCCACTGCTGGCTGCCGGGTGCACCCCACATGTTGAGGATGCCGTTGGTGTAGTTGGACACCATCGTCTGGCTGGCGAACACGCCGGCCGCGCCGATCGGGTTGGCGGTCTGGTAGTAGCCCGACATCGCCTGCACGACCTTGAACTGGTCGGGATGTCGTTCGGCGAGGGTGACCGCCGGTCCACCGGACATCGAGAGCCCGACGATCGCGTTGTTGTTGCGGCTCACACCGAAGTTCGAGGCGAGGTAGTCGGGCAGCTCCGAGGTCAGGAAGGTCTCCTGCTTGATGACCGTGCCGTTGGCGCCTGCCCCGGCATTCCAGTCGGTGTAGAACGACGACGCCCCGCCGACCGGCATGACCAGTGTGGTGTCGGTCTTGCCGTCGTAGACCTTCGCGGCCTGCACATCGGTGGTCCACGCCGACCGGTCCTCGCTCGCCCGCATGCCGTCGAGGAGGTAGACGCCCTTGTCGCTGCCGTTGGAGGCGCGGATCTGCACGATGACGTACTTGTTCATCGACTTCGACCAGACCTTGCAGTTCTGGACGTAGTTGCCCGACTTGTCCCAGGTGCAGCCCGGACGCAGCACCTCGGGGTGGCCCGCGAGGGCCGATGCCTTGTTGCTGCCGGATAGCAGAGCCGAGATCCCGAACAGGACGAGGCTCAGCACGGCGACGATCGCGACTCCGGTGAGACGTCGACGACGGCCGCGCGGCGCCCGGCGCGATGAAGCGTCACCCGATTCGGTGAGGACACCGGGGTCGGCAACCGTCCAGCCTTCGGAAATGGCTGTGGGCTCCGAGGATTCGGGCGGCACTGACATGAGACTCCTGATGGTCGAGATGCGCCGACGTGAAGGGCGTCGATGTTGTCTGGTCTGTCGCGGCCCCGATCGGCCGTGTTACAGAATCTTCCTGTGAATGTTCACCGGCGTCGCGCGGTGATCTGATCCACGCCCATCCGGCCGTCGCGGAAGGCCATGCGACCCCCGACGAGATACAGCCGCCACACCCGCGCCATCTCCTCGCCGACGAGATCGACGATCTGCGCCGAGTTCTTCTCGTAGTTCTCGTACCAGACATCGACGGTGCGGACGTAGTCCTCACGCATGCCCTCGACGCCGACGACCTCGAGACCGGCCGCCTCGAGCATGCTCGTCGTGTCGCCGACCGGGCGCATGTGCATGTCCGGGGCGATGAACGCCTCGATGAACGGGCCACCGCCGGGATGTCGTCCGCGCGGCCGCGACATCTGCTGGATACAGACACGGCCGCCCGGGACGACGCGGTCGTGCAGGACGCGTGCGTACGTCGCATAGTTGGCCTGACCTACGTGCTCACCCATCTCGATCGACGCGACGGCGTCGAACGGCGGGTCGTCGATGTCGCGGTAGTCCTGGACGCGGATCGTGACCCGATCGGCGAGGCCACGCTCGGCGATGCGCGCGTCGACGAACGCCTTCTGCTCGCCCGACAACGTCACCCCGGTCACGCGCGCGCCGTACCGCTGCGCGGCATGCAGGGCGAGGGAGCCCCAGCCGCAACCGATGTCGAGCAGCCGTCGGCCGTCGCCACGATCCAGTCCCACCTTGCGGCACACCGCGTCGAGCTTGTCGGTCTGGGCGTCGTGCAGCGAGTAGCCCGGATCGTCCGAGCGCCACAATGCGCTCGAGTAGGCCATGTGGTCGTCGAGGATGAGGGCGTAGAAGTCATTCGAGAGGTCGTAGTGGTGGCTGATCACTGCACGGTCGCGGAGTCGGGAGTGCACGCGTCCGCGAACGCGCGGCTGTGTCGCCGGGGCAGCCGGCGGCAGCCCGAACAGATCGAAACGCCGCCCGAGGCGGAACAGGTCCCAGAGCACGCGCGGGCTCGGCCGCACTCCGGACAGACCACGGTCGCCGCCCACCGCCCGCACATACGTCAGTGCTTCGTCGAGGTCGCCGACGATGTCGAGGTCACCGGTCACGTACGCCTGGGCGACACCGAGTTCACCCGGGTGCCAGAGAATCCGACGCAACGCCTCGGGGCGGTAGACGATGACGTGCGGGGCGTCGTCGGGTCCGGCGACCGACCCGTCCCAGGCGGTGAGGTGAATCGGCAACTCGCCGCGGAGATGGGCGCTCAGCAGGTCTGCAAGATCTGCGGCCACGGACATCGGGGTGCCTTTCGCAGTGTGGGAGTTGCGTTTCTATGGCATGTTCGCTGCAGACCACCGACCGGATGGGTCGTGTGGCAGAGGGAAGACGAGTGATCATGGTGCGACGCTGGGCTGTGGTGATCGGGTCGGTCCTGACCCTGATTCTCGGACTGATGACGGTCACGGCGACCGCCCACGCGGCGCCGGGCCCCGGTGCCGACCCGTTCTACCGGTACGACGGCAACCTCGGCGCCCACGCTCCCGGTGCGGTGTTGCGCACCCGGCAGGTTCGATTCGTCGCGCAGGGGGTCACCGTCCCGGTGACCTCCACGCAGGTGCTGTACCGCAGCAACGACGACTTCGGTAAGCCGATCGCCGGCGTGACCACCATCCTGCGTCCACCCACGACCAACGGCCGCATCGTGTCGTTCCACATGGCCTACGACGGCCTGGGTGCGCAATGTGAACCGTCGTGGACACTGCAGGGCAACCATCCGAGCCGCGCCGGGCAGTTCGAACAGGTCGCCATCGGCGGCTACCTCGCCTCCGGCTATACCGTCGTGGTGCCCGATTACGAAGGACCGCAACAGGAGTGGACGATCGGCCGACAATCCGGACATCTCGCCCTCGACGGCGTCCGAGCGTCGGAGACGGTGCTGCGGATGCCGCGATCCACGCCCGTCGGGATGATCGGGTACTCGGGTGGGTCGGTGCCCACCGACTTCGGCGCCGAACTCGCCCCCACCTATGCGCCGGAACTGCGGCTCGTCGGCGCGGCGGCCGGCGGCCTGCCGGTGAATCTCGCCCACAACCTGCCGTACGTCAGCGGCAGCAAGGACTGGGCCGGGGTGATGCCCGCGCTGATCGTCGCCTACAACCGTGCGTACGGTCTGGATCTGCCGTCGTTCATGTCGCGGTACGGGCTGCGACTGGTGAACACCGTCAAGGACCAGTGCATCGCCGACTTCGCCGCCGACTATCCCGGACTCACCGACCGCCAGTTGGTGCGCGCCCCCTACCGTGGCCTGCTGCAGGTGGCGGCGGTCCGGGCCGCGATCGCCCGCAACGTCATGGGCACCGTGGGCACCCCGCGCATCCCGATGATGCTGGGGGTCGGCCACAAGGACGCCATCGGCGACGGGGTGATGATCACCGCCGATGTCGTCGGCCTGGCCCGCACGTACTGCCGACGCGGTGTGCCGACGACTCTGCATGTGTACCAGGGTGACTCACACGGCACGGCGTTCCTGCCGTTCCAACGAGACGCCGCGCCCTTCCTGGCCGACCGGTTCGCCGGCCGCCCGGCCGGCGGTTGCTGAGAGCGCGACCGCCGACCGGCACCCGCGGAGAGGGCGGCGGGTGCCGGTCGGCGGGTTGCGAGCCCACGTAGCGTCGTGGTGGAACCGGATCAGGCGTCGAAGCCCATCATCGACTTCACCTCGAGATACTCGTCGAACGCGTAATCGCTCCACTCGCGGCCGTTGCCGCTCTGCTTGTAGCCGCCGAACGGCACTGCGGGATCGAGCTGGGCGCCATTGAGCGAGATCGAGCCGGCACGGATGCGCGACCCGACCTTGCGGACCTCGTCGAGGTCCTGGCCCGAGACGTATCCGGCGAGTCCGTAGTCGGTGTCGTTGGCGATCTCGACGGCGTTGTCGACCGAGTCGTAGCCGATCATCACCAGCACCGGACCGAAGACCTCGGTGCGGGCGATCTCCATGTCGTTGCTGACGTCGGAGAACACGGTCGGCTTGACGTAGTAGCCGGTGGGCAGGTCGTCCGGCCGGCCGGGGCCTCCGGCCACCACGGTGGCGCCGTCGGTCACGGCCCGTTCGAGCAGACCCTGGATCTTGTTGAACTGGGCCTCGGACACCACCGGGCCCAGGCGGACGTCGCTGCTCGGGTCACCGACGGTGACCTTGGACAGCGCCGTCTTCGCGGCCTCGGCCGCCTCGGCCATGCGCGCGGCCGGAACGAGCATGCGCGACGGGGCATTACACGACTGACCCGAGTTGAGCATCATCTGGTTGACGCCGCCGGCGACGTTCTTGGCGAACAACTCGTCGTCGAGGATGACATTGGGGCTCTTGCCGCCGAGTTCCTGCGCGACGCGCTTGACCGTCGGCGCGGCGCTCTTGGCGACCTCGATACCGGCGCGGGTGCTGCCGGTGAAGGACACCATGTCGATGCCGGGATGTGCGGAGATCGCGGCGCCGACACCGGGGCCGTCACCGTTGACCAGGTTGAAGACGCCGGCGGGGACACCTGCCGCGTCGAAGATCTCGGCGACGATCGCCGCGCTGAACGGGGCGAGTTCGGACGGCTTGAGGACCATCGTGCAGCCGGTCGCCAACGCGGGGGCCACCTTGACCATCACCTGATTGAGCGGCCAGTTCCACGGCGTGATGAAACCGCACACGCCGATGGGCTCCTTCACGACACGCGACGTGCCGCGGTCCTCGGAGAAGCTGTAGTTGGGGAGCTGGGCGGCGGCGGTCATGAGGTGCGCCAGCCCGATCGGCACCTGGACGTTGGTCGACAACCCGTTCGGCGCCCCCATCTCCTCGGTGACCGCGGCGGCCAGGTCCCCCATGCGCTTCTGGTACTCGGCGACGACCGCGTTGAGGACGCCGACCCGCTCGTCGACGGTGGTCTGACTCCAGGTGGCGAACGCCTTGCGGGCGGCGGCGACGGCCGCGTCGACGTCGGCGGCGGTGCCGAGCGCGACATGTCCGGCGGCTTTCTCGGTGGCCGGGTTGATGACGTCGATGAGGTTCAGTTCGGCCGGTTCCACCCATTGGCCGTCGATGTAGAACTTGGTGATCTCGCGCATGCGCTTCCTCCGACTCGTGATTTCGGCACTCGAATGGTGTTGCCTCCACCACACTATGCCTGGGCTTGCGGCGGCCTGTCGACGGTTGCGGAAACGGTCGTTGTCAGAATTGTCGTCTCGAATTGAGACGACGAACATCTCCCCGCGTGAGAGCGCCGAAATCTAGGGTGGAGTCATGATCTTCATCGTCGTGAAATTCCCGATCAAGCCCGAATACGCCGAGCAGTGGCCCGAGATCAGCAAGGAGTTCACCGAGGCCACCCGGGCCGAACCGGGCAACAAATGGTTCGACTGGTCACGCAGTGTCGACGACCCCACCACCTACGTGCTCGTCGAGGCCTTCGACGACGACGCCGCCGAGGCGCACGTGACCGCCGATCACTTCAAGAAGGCCCAGGCCGAACTCCCGCAGTATCTGGTGCGCACCCCGGACATCGTCAATTTCACGATCGGCCAGGACGAATGGTCGAAGCTGGGGGAGTTCGCGGTCGACTAGAGCCCCGCTGCCCCCACAAGCCCGGCTTGTGGGGGCACAAGGTCGGGTCGCCTACCGGGATGGTGCGGCATCGAGCACTCTGGTTTTCGTGACCGCAACACTCGACCACGCACCCGTGACCACCGCCCGCCCCCCGCGGCGGTTCCTCGCCGAACTCGATTCGCGCGGGCAGGCTTTCGAGCACATCACGCCGAATTGGTTTGCCATGGTGATGGGTACGGGCATCGTCGCGAACGCGGCCGCAGCGGTCGGGCCGAAATCTCCGGTGCTGATGGGATTCGCCACCGTCGTGTGGCTTGCTGCGACGGCGCTCCTCCTACTGATCTCGGCCGGATTCGCCACCCACTGGGTTCGGCATCCCGGCAACGCGCGCCGCTACGCGACGCACCCGGTGATGGCGCAGTTCTACGGCGCGTTGCCGATGGCCATCCTCACCGTGGGCGCGGGCACCGTCCGGTTCGGTCCGCCCCTTCTCGGCTCCGGGCCGGCGACCGCCATCGGCTTCGTCCTGTGGGGCCTCGGCACGGCGATCGGCCTGGTCACCTGCGTGTGGGTGCCCTACGTGATGATCACCGAGTTCCACCGACACGAGGTGACGGCACTGCCGGCCTGGCTCATGCCGATCGTGCCACCCATGGTGTCGGCGGCCACCGGAGCAGCGCTGATCGGTGCGGTCCCGGCCGGGCAGGCGCGGCTGGCGATGTTGTCGGCCTGCTATGCGCTGTTCGGGCTGAGCCTGATCCTGGGCATGATCACCATGACGATGATCTACTCGCGCCTGGTGCACGGTGGCGTACCGACCGGGACGGCCGCCCCGACCGTCTGGATCATGCTGGGCATGATCGGTCAATCGATCACTGCGGTCAATCTGCTGGCCGCGCACGCCGATTCGGTGTTCACCGGATCCGAGGCGCCGATTGTCATGGGGCTGAAGGTGTTCGGGATCATCTACGGATTGGCGATGGGAGGCTTCGGGTGCGCGGTGTTCACCCTGGCCACCTGCCTCACGGTGCGCGCCTTCCGGCGTGGACTGCCGTTCGCCCTCACCTGGTGGAGCTTCACCTTCCCCATCGGGACATGCGTGACCGGCCTGAGCGCGCTCGGTGTGGCGTTGGGCGCCAACCCCATTCGTGGCGCGGCCGACGTTCTGTATGTGGTGCTGGTGATCGCGTGGGGAGTCGTCGCCGCACGCACGGCGCGGGGAGTGTTCTCCGGACGGGTTCTGCTGCCGGCCTGAGCAGGCGAATGCGTCGGAGCCCGGCGGACTCCGACGCACGCTCTCTGGTCGCGTGAACGATTCAGCCGATGATCGGCTTTCCCATCGGCAACGCCCGACCGCCGGTCGAGGTCGACATCGCGTCGAAGAACAGGTAGGCGCCCACCGCGGCGAACGAGAACACCGTCCAGCCCGCGGCATCCTGAATTCCGGTGCTGCCCTTCGCGGTTGCCAGGAGGACGAGGACCAGTGCGAGGTCGATGAGGACGAACAACACGGTGAAGGCCAGGGGCAGGCGGAGGGTTGCCAGCGTCAGCATGACGATCACCACCAGCCACGAGGTCAGGAACACCTCCTGGGTGCTGACGACGGCGGCACTGTCGATGCCGAACCAGTTGTGGGTCAGGCCCAACACGAGTGCGGCATAGCTCAGCCAGAACCCACTGAAGATGCCGAACACCGACGCGACGGCGTTCTGGCCGAGCGAGGCCGCCCAGACAGCGGCAACGAGTTGGCCGATTCCGGTGGCGGCCAGGATGATCGGGATCGACGCACCCACGGCCGAGGCCGGGACGACGCCGATCAGCACCATGCCCAGTGCCACAGAGCCGACGATGAACGTCGGCACGCCGATGGTCGCCGGATTGGCCGCCGGCGAGCCGGGCTGTTCGATCGGGGGAAGGTCGGCCGTGTCCACGACACGATCCTCGGCCACCGTTGTAACGTCGTTCATGAGCAGTCCTTCGGGCGGGGATCGACATCCGGAAGTGATGTCGGCCGCAAACCTAACGACGAAGTGTGCTGGATCACAATAGATCGCGAATTGTCCTCGCCTCGGACTGTCCGCTTGATCAGGGGGTCAGCTGAGTGGTCGGCCAGCAGGTGAGCCGTCACCAGGCGGTGCGGCGCAGCCGGACCGCCCGCTGCGCCGCCGCCACGCCGGCGGCAACTGCCAGCACCACCAACGGCACAGTGATACCGGTCCACGGCGCAATGGTCGTCAGCAGCACCGGCAAACCGAATCCGAGGTAGCAGGCCACGTAGAAGATTCCGGTGACCGCACCGCGGCTGCGTGCCGGTGTCATCGCCTCGACGTCCATGAGTCCGTCACGCAGGCACAGCCCATAGGCCAGCCCGAGCACGATCGACGTCGCGACGAACACCGGCATCGACGGATGGGCGCCGGCCAACGCCGCGAGCGTGAAGCCGAGGGCGGCCAGTGTGGCGCCGACGACCCCGGCCACCGGCCCGGCGTGCGCCCGCCGGACCGCGAACTGGATGAGCACGCCGGAGCCGAGGGCCATCGCAGCGGCCAGACCGGGAACCCATGCGCCGCTGTACCGATCGCTGATCCGGCCGGCCAGCACCACCACCGCGACCGTCACCGACGAGAACACCCAGAGCGCCATCGGCACCGACCACGACAGCGCGCGGCCGACCGACCGCTGCTCGCCCTCGGTGGTGTCCGCGATGTGCGGTCCGTGGTGTGGCCGGCCGCGTGGGGTCACCACGGCGGCGGCCGCGGCCACGACCAGGGACACCACCCCGGTGACCGCGAACGGCACGGTGAGCGGGTGCGGTGCGAGTTCGGCCAGCGCCCCGGTGATCACCGGGCCCATCGCGAATCCCGTGGTGAGCAGGGCACCGGCCAGGGTGGCGCCCGAACGGCCCCGCAGGTCGGCTGCCCACGCGGTGCCCGCGCCGATGGTGAGCCCTGCCCCGAGTCCGACTACGAGGCGCCCGACCAGCACGCCCGAACCGTCGTGCCAGCCGACCATCAACAGGTTGCCGATCCCGGCCAGCGCGGCGCCGGTCAGTACGACGGGACGTCGTCCGACCCGATCGGAGAGGGAACCGCCCCCGAACAGTCCGGGGAGCAGACCCAGGGCGTAGATGCCGAATGCGCCGTCGAGCACGGTCGCCGACAACCCTTGGGCCGACTTCAGCACCGGGATCATCGAAGCGAAATGATTGGCGCCCCAGCCGGTCGCGAACAGGACCAGCAGAACGGCCGGCACGGCGAGCCGGTGGGGGGCGCCGGGCGAATGCGCAGAAGTCATCGAATCCGATTCTGCCGGTTGTAGAGTGAGCCGACGCATGCGGCCCGCGAACGACAGGAGTCACCGTCGATGACCTCGACCGAGCAGCAGTTCCACCCGGATCTGGCGAGGCAGGCGCGCTACCTGCCGCGCGGGATCATCGGTCCGCGGACCGCGCCGCTCATCAGGGCGGTGCAGGGTGCCATGTCCCGAGTGCGGCGCGGGTCGGGCGTCGAGGTCCGGTCGTTGCCGTCGGGAGGTGGCGTCCGGATCTTCCGGCCGACGTCGGTGACCGGCGATGCGCCCGGGCTGCTGTGGATACATGGCGGGGGGTTCGTCATCGGCAACGCGCAGCAGGACGACGCCCTGTGCCGCCGATTCGCCGACGTGCTGGGGGCGGTCGTCGTATCGGTGGACTACCGGCTGGCGCCGCAGCATCCGTTTCCCGCCCCGCTCGACGACTGTCACGAGGCGCTGGCGGTACTGCGGGATCTCGACGGAGTCGACACCGCACGGGTCGCGATCGGCGGAGCCAGCGCCGGCGGCGGTCTCGCGGCCCAGTTGGCGTTGCGGATCCGGGACCGCGGCGAACCCACGCCCGCGCTGCAGTTACTCGTCTACCCGATGCTCGACGACCGGACCGGCGCGGCAGGTGACGTCGACGAGGAGAGTCTCCGGATGTGGCACGTCAAGTCGAATCGTTTCGGCTGGGCGAGCTACCTCGGGGGCACCGACCCGGAACTCGTCGCACCGGCCCGCTGCGACGATCTGACCGGTCTCGCGTCGGCGTGGATCGGTGTCGGCGATCTCGACCTGTTCCACGACGAGGACATGGCCTACGCCGACCGGCTGCGCGCGACCGGCATCCACTGCGACGTCGAGGTGATCCGGGGCGCCTTCCACGGATTCGACATGGTGAACCCGTCGGCCCCGGTGTCCAAGGAGTTCTTCCGGCAGCAGTCGGCGGCGTTGCGGACGGCCTTCGCCACCGGGTAGGAACGAGCGCGGTCAGGCCACCGCGCTGAGCACCGCGACGACGACACCCGCAACCGTCAGCACCCCGACGACGATCGCCATCGCGATCGCCCGATTCCGTCGTCCGTGCTGAATTGCGTTGATACCCAATCCGATCGCCACCAGGATCACCGCGGCGTAGGCGGCGATGCCGATGGTCAGGAGGGCTGCGGCGCCTTCGCCTTCGGCGAGGATGGTCGTCGAGTGGTGGGCCATGCTCTGAGTAGATCACGTCGGCCCGTCGAGGCCGTCGCGGCTCCCACCGCGGGCCGCCCCGCAATCAGGCGTGCGTGTCCGCGGTCTCCTCCGAGATCCTCTCGGTCGGGCCATCATCCGGCGCCGGCTCCCCGACGATCTCCTCGGTCGGCGTGTCGTCGGCTGCGACGGGTGATTCCGTACTGTCGGGGCTGCGCCGCGCCGGTCGCATCGCCACCTCCAGCGCGATCAGCACGAGCACGGCGATGACCACCGTCCAGATGACGACCAGACCCGTCGGGTACGGCCAGAACATCAGGATCAGTGCGGCGACGGCGACCACCGCGATCCGCACCGGGATGCGCGCATGCCACAGGCTCTTCTCGAAGGTGTTCGGCGGACGTTGTGAGCGGCGGGCGTCAATGGCGCCCACACCGTGGGTGAATGCGCGCCGCGCCGCCAGCGCCGACCGGGAGCCGCCGGCGAAGAACGCCGCGATCGCCACCACCAGCGCCAGCACCGCGACCGCGCGCAACGCGAATCGCAACGGCGCGATGACCGTGTCGAAGATGGCGCTCGCGGCGTTGGGTGCCAGGACGTCGGACGGTATCTCGTTGAGATAGATCGCCCGGCCGATCAGGATGGCGATCGCCAGTAGCAGCATGCTGAGCGCGATCGCGACACCGACGATCGCGGTCATTCGCAGACGCCGGCCGTGACCGATCAGGCCGATGGCGCCGAGCGCGGCCGCGATGCCGAGCCAGGGGAGTGCGGTCGCCACCTTGTCCAGGGCGCTGACCCACGTGTTGGCCTTGGCCAACTCCGGCGACTGGAAGATCACGAACTCCTTGTTGACGTTCGGGATGTTCGCGGCGAACGCGAAACCCCGCTGCTCGAGTCTGTTCTTGACCTGGGTGATGATCGGGCCGAGGTCGATGCTGACGGTGCCGTTGGCGTCGATCTTGACCGCGCCGTGATTCGTGTCCCCGGTGACGGCGGCGACCACACCTTGATGCGCGGTGCGGTTGGCCGTCACCCACAGATCCTTGAACGCCGACGACTGTACGAAGTCGGTCACCGTCTTTTGGATGAACGACTGCGCCTGGGATGCGATCACGGGGGCCAGGCCGACGACGGCACTGTCGAGCCGCGGTCGTTCGGCCGGCGTGAGATCGACGAGTTGCTGCAATGCGGATTTGGTCGTCGCCTCGATGTCGACCTGGTTGTTGATCTGATCGGTGACCGTGGTGACGATCTGGGTCTGCACCGCCGGATTCGACGCCAGCGGCGCGACGGTGTTCACGTAGTGGTCGGTGTCGAGCAGTTCGCTGCGCACGAACCGGGTGGTCACCGACAGGAGTGCGAGCAACGCGCAGAGGAACACCAGAATGCCCGCGCCGATCCGGCGCCAGACCAGTCCCGAGTTCCGCTGCCGTGCCGGCGCCGGTGGTGATGGTGGTGTGGCCTCCAGGGCCGCGACCCGTGCTCGCAGCCGTTCGAGTTCGGCGCGCTCATTCGGGTCGAGCGGAGTTGTGCCTTCCGCGATGTTCTCGCTCACCGGGTCTCCTGATGTGTCGTGATAACTGCGGTTGCCGACATGGTGTGATCAGTCTCGCCCACAACGGTCCATGGTTGATCAGTTTTCATCTCGGCGCGCCGGAGGGGACCACCCGAAGAGTATGAGTCTGTTGACAAATCCGCCGATCTCCGGTGGCTACCCGCCGGCCAGTAGGGGAAGTGCACCGAAGGTGTGCTGCGCCCACAGCAGCCGCGACGCGCCCTCGGGGTACTCGATGACGGTCGGAGCGGTATCGAAGATCTGGGTCAGGCGGGAGTCGGTGCGGTACTCGGCCCAGCCGGGATCGCCGTCGACGACGAACGACGTCCACGACGCCCGCATCCGCTCACTCAGCGCGGTGGCCGCCTCGGGGACGGGATCGCCGATCAGCGCGGCCGGTTGACCACTGGCCAGATTGCCGAACACCAGCGGGACATCGAGCCCGTGGCAGGCGCCGAGTACTCCACCGAGACCCGGAGCATTCCACGTCAGTTCGTAGAGGTGGGTCCGTCCGCCGGCGGCGACATGGCGCTCGGCCAGGTACAGCGTCGGCATCCGGAACAGCCAGTCGCTGTTGACGACCTCGTACAGATGCTCGTCGGTCGCGGTGGGGAACGCCTCGCGGTAGCGGCGTGCGCCGTCGGGTCCCGGTGCCAGCATCTGCAATGCCGTCTCGGTCGCATCGGCCGTCACCGTACCGAGCACGCCGTCGAGCAGGCTGAACAGCCGGTGCTCGTCGCGGGTGTGGCCGATCAGCAGATCGACGTCGCGGGCGGCGCCGTGCGCCAGCGCCTCCCACGGCGGCGTGGGCAGCACGTCGCCGTCGACGACCGGCGCGATCGGGATCGGCCGGAGCGTGATCGGTCCCCACTGCTCGCGGTGAGCGGCCATGGTTGCCGAGACCGACACGCCGGCGGCGACCAACTCGGCGGGACTCACCGCCGACAGCTCGGATACCTCGGGGCGACAACCGATTTCCGCGGAAAATGCACCTGCGATGTCGGCCGCCAGGTCCGACGACAGGTACGTGCCCGTCGCGCTCTGCGCGATCGCACGACGGAACAGTCCGACTGCGCGCGGCATCGCCAACAGCGCCGCCACCGATCCGGCGCCGGCAGACTGGCCGAACACGGTCACCCGATCCGGATCGCCGCCGAACGCGCCGATATTCTCCTGCACCCACGTCAGCGCCGCGACCTGATCGAGCAGTCCACGGTTCGGCGGAGCGCCCTCGATGCCGGCGAAGCCCTCGATGCCGAGGCGGTAGTTGACCGTCACCACCACGATGCCCGCACCGGCGAGCCGGCCACCGTCGTATTCGGGGAGTCCCGAGTGCCCGATGATGTAGGCCCCGCCGGGCAGCCACACCATCACCGGCAATCTGGACGCCGAATCGGGTTCCGGTGTCCAGACATTCAGCGTCAGCCAGTCGTCGCCGTGGTCCTCCGGCCCACCACCGAACGCGGCCGGTTGGGGCGGGGCCGGGCCGAAGGTCAGGGCCGGCCGGACACCGTCCCAGCGTGGAGTCGGCCGGGGAGCGGCGAACCGCAAGGGGCCCACCGGGGGTTCGGCGAACGGGATGCCACGGAAGACCGCGAGGCGTTTCTCGTGTGCGCCGCGGACAACGCCTGCGCGCGTCCGGACCTCCGGCCCGCGCGTATCGGTCGATGCGTTGGTGTCCACGGCATCAACCGTATTCGGCGAAACTCGACGTGAGAAGTGATTATCGGCGGTCGCCGGGTACTCGCCCGGTCAGCGTCGGCGCAACCGGCGCACCACCACGAACAGGATCACGCCGAGCACCACCGCACCGACGAGCGGCGCGACGCGCTTGGCCACCGACGCGCCCGCGTACTGCATCAGGTCGAGCGCCTCGGTCTCCGGCTCCGCCACCGGCTGTGCCACTCCGCCGCCCTGGGGTGCCGCGGCGGCCGCCGGCGCCGCACCGGTGGCCGCGGGTGCCGGTGCCGCCTCCGGCTCCGGTCCGGCGAGCTTCTTCGACAGGCAGGACGAGAACTGGTCGATGATCTTGCCGCCCACGTCCGACAGCATGCCCCGGCCGAACTGTGCCGGTTTGCCGGTGATGGCCAGATCGGTGAGCACGGTGCCCGTCGTCGTGTCGCCCTCGTCCTTGAGCGACATGGAGACGGTGGCCTTCGCGGTGCCCTGGCCCCGAGACTCCTTGGCGTTGCCCTCGATCACGGCGCGGTGCGCACCCTCGTCCTTCTCGACGAACGTGCCGACACCCTTGTACACCAAGGCGACCGGGCCGATCTTCACCTTGATCTGCCCGGTGAACTTGTCCCCGTCGACCTCGGTCAGGGTGGCTCCGGGCATGCACCCGGCCACCCGGTTGGGATCGATCAGGGCCTGCCAGACGTCGGCGATGGGTGCGTCGACGGAGAATGTGTGCTCCAGTTGCATGATCAGACCCCGGCCGCGGTGACGACGGCGCGGCGCGTGAGCACCTTCGCCAGGTGGGTTCGGTACTCGGCGTCGGCGTTCGGATCGCTCATCGGGTCGGTGCCCTCGGCGGCGTGTTCGGCGGCCGCACGGATGACGTCGATGTCGGCCGACTGCCCGACGAGGGCCTGCTCCACCGCTCGGGCGCGCACGGGCACGGCGGCCATGTTGGTCAGCCCCACACCGGCGTTGCGGATCACACCGCCGTCGACGTCGAGCGTCACCGCCACGGCGACCATCGACCAACTCTGCGACACCCGATGGAACTTCTCGTAGTGGGCGCGCCACCCCGTGTGCTTGGGAATGCGCACGCTGACAAGGATCTCGTCGGGTTCGAGCGCGGTGGTGAAGAAGTCGGTGAAGAAGTCCTCCGCGCTGACGCTTCGCTCACCGCCCGGCCCGACGATCGTCAGCGTCGCGTCCAGCGCGAGTGCGACCGCGCTGAGATCGCCGGCCGGGTCGGCGTGGGCGAGCGAGCCGCCGAACGTGCCGCGATGACGGATCTGCGGGTCCGCCACCGTCTTCTCCGCCTCGGCCAGCAACGCGGCGTGCTCGACGACGAGCGGATCGCTCAGCACGTCGTGATGCGTCGTCATCGCTCCGACGACGATCGCGTCCCCGTCGTCGCGCACCCCGCGCAACTCGGCAACCTTCCCGAGGTCGACGACCGTGCTCGGCGAGTTCAGACGCAGACGAAGCACCGGCATCAGGCTCTGCCCGCCGGCCATGATCTTCGCGTCCTCGCCGGCGTCAGCGAGGGCCGAGACGGCCTCGGCCAGGCTGGTCGGGGCGACGTAGTCGAAACTGGACGGAATCACTGGGCACCTCCCTGGGCCGACTGGATGGCTTTCCACACCCGCATCGGACTGCACGGCATCTCCACGTCCGTCACGCCGAGGTGGCGCAGCGCGTCGAGCACCGAATTGACCACCGCAGGGGTGGATGCGATGGTTCCGGCCTCACCAACACCCTTGACGCCGAGCACGTTTCCGGTGGATGGGGTCTCGGTGCGATCGGTGGTGAAATGCGGCAGGTCGGGCGTACCCGGCACCAGGTACTCGGCGAACGAGCCGGACACCAGCGTCCCGGACTCGTCGTAGATCGCGTCCTCGTAGAGCGCCTGTGCGATGCCCTGGGCGAGACCGCCGTGGACCTGTCCCTCCACGATCAGCGGGTTGACCACGCTGCCGACGTCGTCGACACAGACGTACTTGCGGATCTTCACGAAGCCGGTCTCGGTGTCCACCTCGGCGGCGCACAGATGCGTGCCGTGCGGGAACGAGAAGTTCTCCGGGTCGAACGTCGCCTCGGAATCGAGGTTCGGTTCCACCCCCTCGGGCATGTCGTGTGCGGCGAACACCGCCAGCGCCACGTCGGTGATGCCCATCGCCTTCTCGGTGCCCTTCACCGTGAACTTGCCCTCGGCGAACTCGAGGTCGTCCTCGGACGCCTCCATCAGGTGTGCGGCGATCGGTCGGGCCTTGTCGACCACCTTCTCGGCCGCCTTGATGACCGCCATACCGCCCACCGCGAGCGATCGGGAGCCGTAGGTGTCGAGCCCGCGAGGCGATGTCTGGGTGTCGCCGTGCAACACCTCGACGTCCTCGAAGGGCACGCCGAGCCGGTCGGCGACGATCTGGCTCCACGCCGTCTCGTGCCCCTGTCCGTGTGCGGAACTGCCCGTGACGACCTCGACCTTGCCGGTCGGCAGCATCCGGACGGAGGCGTGTTCCCACCCGCCGGAGCCGCCACCGAGCTGGCCCAGGATCCGTGACGGCGCGAGCCCGCACATCTCGGTGAAGGTGGACACCCCGATGCCGAGTTGCACGGTGTCGCCGCGTTCGCGCCGCTCCGCCTGTTCGCGACGCAGTCCCTCGTAGTCGAACAACTCGACGGCCTTGGCGGTCGCGGCCTCGTAGTTGCCGGTGTCGTAGGTCAGCCCCGCGACGCTGGTGAACGGGAACTCCTCGTGTTTGATCCAGTTCTTCTCGCGCAGTTCGAGCGGGTCCATCCCGAGTTCGGTGGCGAGCTCGTCCATCATCCGTTCGATCGCGAACGTCGCCTCGGGACGTCCGGCACCGCGATAGGCGTCGGTGGGGACCTTGTTGGTGAAGACGTTGGTGCAGGCGAAGTGATAGGCCGGGAACTTGTAGATGCTGTTGTACATGAAGGCGCCGAAGATCGGCACGGCGGCGGTGAACACGCGCAGCGTGGCACCCATGTCGGCGAGCAGTTCGACCTTCAGCCCGGTGACCGTTCCGTCTCGCTTGGCCGACAGGGTCAGCTTCTGGATCTGGTCGCGGCCGTGGTGGGCGGCCTGCATCGTCTCGCTGCGGGTCTCGGTGTACTTCACCGGCTTGCCGAGCCGTCGTGCGATCAGCAGCGCGAGCGCCTCCTCCGGGCAGACCTGCAGCTTGCCGCCGAAGCCGCCGCCGACGTCGGGCGCGATGACCCGGAGTTTGTGTTCCGGGATGCCGAGCGTCATGGCCAGCAGCAGACGCAGGATGTGCGGGATCTGGGTGGACGACCACATGGTGAACTGGGGTCCGGTCGGGTCGACGACCACCGAGCGCGGTTCCATGAACGCCGGGATCAGACGCTGCTGCCGCAACGTGCGTTCGACGACGACCTCCGCGTCGCGGATCGCTTCCTCGACATCGCCTCCGGTGCCCACCGCGGCGGAATCGAACACCCACACCGCCTGGACGTTGGTGCCCATGTCGGGATAGACGAGGTCTCCACCGTCCTGCGCCGCGGTGGCCAGGTCGAGTACGACCGGTAGGTCCTCGTAGTCGATGTCGATGGCCTCCACCGCATCGTGGGCGGCGTAGGAGTCGCGGGCCACGACGATGGCGACCGCCTCGCCCGCGAACCGGACGGTGTCCACCGCGATCGACGGGGCGGGAGGGACCTTCATGTCCGGCGTGATCTGCATCCCGTTCGGCAGGTTGGCCTGCTCCTCGGCGAAATCGGCGCCGGTGTACACGGCGACGACGCCTGGCATCTTCTTCGCTTCTTCGACGTCGATGCTCGCGATGCGCGCGTGCGCGACGGGGCTGCGCATGATCGCGATGTGCAGCATGCCGGGCAGCACCAGGTTGTCGGTCCACTTGGTGCGTCCGGTGATGAGGTGCTCGTCCTCCTTGCGGACCCGGGCCTTGCCGATCTCGTGTCCGGCGGCGGCACTTGGTTCGGCTGTCGTGGTCATCGGGCACCTCCTGAAGCCTGCATCTTGTCGGCGGCGTCGAGGACGGCCCGCACGATGTTCTGGTATCCGGTGCAGCGGCAGAGGTTGCCCTCGAGGCCCTCGCGCACGTCGTGTTCGTCGGGACTCGGATTGTCGCCGAGTAGATCGATCGTGGACATGATCATGCCGGGGGTGCAGTAGCCGCACTGCAGCCCGTGATTGGCGCGGAAGGCCTCCTGCACCGGATGTAATGTGCCGTCGCGGGCGAGACCTTCGACGGTGGTGATGTCGGCGCCGTCGGCCTGCACGGCCAGGACCGAGCAGGACTTGACGCTGTGTCCGTTCAACAGGACCGTGCACGCCCCGCAGTTGCTGGTGTCGCACCCGATCACGGTGCCGACCTTGCCCAGCTGATTGCGGAGGTGGTGGACCAGCAGGGTACGTGGTTCCACCTCGTCGGTGTAGGTCGTGCCGTCGACGGTGACTGTGATGCGCATGGGGCCTCCAATGGGTGCCGGCAATCGTGGGCTGGTGCTGGCAGTACCTTCTCGAATCACTTTGCGCCAGTGGCCCACATCACATACCCGAAATCGCGGAATACGCAGGCAAGAGACCGGATTCGGCGCAGCTGAGGGCGTGGTCTCAGGCGTCGCGGACCGCGTTCAGGAGTTCGGCCAGCGTGGCCAGTGAGTGTCCGGCCAGTAGTCGGTCGACGTGGGGCAGCGCCGCGGCGATGCCGCCCTGCACCGGCTGGTAGCCCTGCGCACCCGCATGCGGGTTGACCCAGAAGACCGCCCGGGCGAGACGGTGCAGTTGCGCCATCTGCTGGGCGAGCAACGCCGGGTCGCCACGTTCCCAGCCGTCGGAGAAGATCACGACCACCGCACCGCGGGCCAGTCCTCGGCGTCCCCACCGGTCCAGAAACGCCTGCATCGTGTCGCCGAGACGGGTCCCGCCCGACCAGTCCGGCACGGCACGTCCGGCGGCGGCGAGCGCCAGTTCGGGGTCGCGGCCGCGTAGCGCAACCGACAGTCGGGTGAGCCGGGTACCGAGTGAGAACACCTCGGTTCCGCCCGGATTCGCGCGGGTCACCACGTGCGCAAAACGCAACAGGGCATCGGCGTAGGGGCTCATCGAACCGGAGATGTCGAGCAGCAGCACCACGCGCCGCGGGCGTGTCGCGGGCCGGTGCCGGCGCGGGCGGACCGGTTCGCCACCGGCGGCGAGCATCTCGCGCACGGTTCGACGCGGGTCGACGGGCCCACGCCGGGACGGGGAGCGGCGCAGCGCGGCGCGACGCGGTGGCTGGGGCCGCAACTCGGCGATCAGCTCGGCCAGGTGTGCGCGCTCGGCCGCCGACATCGTGGCGATGTCGCGGTGCCGCAACACCTCGGTGTCGTCGGCGGCCACCGCCAGGTGGGGGCCCGCTCCTTCGTCGGTGGTGTCGTCGGGCGACGTGCGCAGCGCCGCCATCCGGCTCTGCTTCGGCTGCGTCGGGCGCCGGGTCGGGCGCGGCATCCGGTCGCCGAACCAGGCGTCGAAGGCCAGGTCGAAGCGCGGGTGATCGTCCGGGTCGCGGCACAGCGTCGTCCGACCGGCCCAGTACACCTGTTCGGCGTCGGCGAGATCGACCTCACGCAACGCACGCACGAACATCTCCACGGAGTCGGTCGCGACCGGCAGTCCCGCGTTCGTCAGGCTCCGCGCGAACCCGGTGAAGCCGACCAGCTCACCGGTCATGCGCCGGTGTGATTCGGCCCGCTCGCCACACTCCCGGCGCCGAGCAGCTGATCCAGCCCGACACGCGCGACCCGGTCGAGGTCCTCGCGGTACTTGAGCACCGCGCCGAGGGTTGCCGCGGCGATCTCGGCGTCGAGGACGTCGCGGTCGAGTTCGCGCAGCGCCCGAGCCCAGTCGAGGGTTTCGGCGACGCCGGGTGGTTTGAGCAACTCGAGCCTGCGCAGCGCATGCACCGCGTGCGCGACCTGTTCGGCCAGCTCGTCACCGATACCGGGCACTCGTCGCTGCAGGATGGCCGTCTCGCGGGCCAGGTCGGGGTGTTCGAGCCAGTGGTAGAGGCAGCGGCGCTTGAGCGCGTCGTGCACCTCGCGGGTGCGGTTGGAGGTGAGGATCGTCAGCGGTGGCGTGGCCGCGCGGATGTGTCCGAGCTCGGGGATCGTCACCGCGTTCTCGTCGAGCAGCTCCAGCAGGAACGCCTCGAATTCGTCGTCGGCGCGGTCGATTTCGTCGACGAGGAGCACGCAGGGCGCCTCGGTGAGTGCGCGCAGTAGGGGCCGGGCGAGCAGGAACCGTTCGGTGTAGAGGGAGTGCTCGGCGGCGTCGGCGTCGAGCGCGCCGGCGCTGGCCGCCTCGAGCGTGCGCAGGTGCAGCAACTGGCGGGGGAAGTCCCAGTCGTAGAGCGCCTGCGAGGCGTCGATGCCCTCATGGCATTGCAGCCGGATCAGCGGGAGGCCGAGGGCCTGCGCGAGCCCGACCGCCAGTGAGGTCTTGCCGGTGCCCGGCTCACCCTCACAGAACAGTGGCCGGCCCATCCGCAGTGCGAGGAACGCGGCCATGGCCAGGCCGTCCTCGGCGAGATAGCCGGTCGATTCGAGTGCCGCCGCCAGTTCGCCGGGCGAGCCGGGGACGGGTCGTGCATCGGTCACGTCGCGAGCCTATGCCCATACCGCGCTGTGGACGCCGCAGACGGTGCACATCGGCATGCAAGTGCGTCGAGGGCCCGGCGGACCGGAGCGAACCGGCACGACACAGGCGTCGTCCCGATACGCTGATGCCGTGCAACCCCGGATCAACGGCACCACGATGCCGGTACTCGAACTGTCCCTGGACCCGGGTGAACACATCATCGCCGAGGGCGGTGATGTCGCCTGGCTGACCCCGGGCTTCGACATGGAGACCTCGACCGCCTTCGGCTCGGGCGGCAAGGGCGGATTCATGAGTGGCCTCAAGCGGATGCTCGGCGGCGGCCAACTGTTCCTCACGCGCTACACCGCGTCGTCGCGGGGTGGGTTCGTGGCGTTCGCGGCGAACATGCCCGGCCAGATCCGCGAACTGCAGATCGACCCCGCCGACGTCTACATGGTTGCCTCGGGCGCATACATGGCCAGCACATCCGACGTCGAGGTCTCGGTCGGACTGCAGAAGAAACTCGGTGTCGGCATCTTCGGCGGCGCCGGTGTGGTCTTCCAGAAGCTGTCCGGACGCGGCACGACCTGGGTGCAGTTGGCCGGTGAGATCGTCGAATACGACCTCGCGGCCGGGCAGTCGATGATGGTCCACCCCGGCCATCTGGCACTGTTCCGGGCCGAGATGACCCTCGACTTCGCCAGGGTCAAAGGCGTGAAGAACAAGTTCTTCGGTGATTCGCTGTTCCTCGCCGAAATCCATGGGCCCGGCCACATCTGGTTGCAGTCGATGACCCCGGACAAGCTCGCCGCGGCGCTGGAACCCTATCTGCCCAAGGACAACGGGCCGGCGTCGACCGGGAGCAACTGACGCCGGACGGACAGGGTCGCCCAACCGCGCACGCACAGCGATCATGCGTCAATAGTTGTCGTGTGATCGCGCCACGAGCGCGTTTAGGCGGGCGACCGCTCCGCGGCGCGGGGTCTGCGAGTGCCCCCAGTCGGACTCGAACCGACACTTGGCGGATTTTAAGTCCGCTGCCTCTGCCAATTGGGCTATAGGGGCCAACCCACCGGAGAGCATAGCGGTGCTGAGGTGAGCCCAGATCAGACGATGCCGCTCGGTGCGCGCCGGCTGCCGGGCTGCTGGCGGGGCATCCGATTCGGCGGCACCGGATACGGCCGTCCGTAGCCCAGGGTGCCCGCGGCGATGTTCGGCCCGCACGCGACGAGCGCGTTCTGGGCCGCCGGCACGGGATCGCCGAAACGCGGGCGGGCGGCGTTGGGGCGGTGCGCGAAGTCGAAGGTCGACGTCATGTCACCGACAACCCCGCGTCGCCACTTGGTCAGGTTGGGTACCTTGACGCCGAAACGCTTTTCGATCAACCGCAATTGCGACGTGTGGTCGAAGGTCTCGGAGGCGACCAGCCCGCCGCGGCTGTACGGCGAGATGACGAAGCACGGCACGCGGTAGCCGAGGCCGATCGGTCCGCGGATGCCCTTCGACGACGCGACCTGGTTGATGTCGGGAACGCTCACGTACTCACCCTTGGTGCCCGGCGGCGGGGTCGGGGGAGTGACGTGATCGAAGAAGCCGCCGTTCTCGTCGTAGCTGATGATCAGCGCGGTCTTCTCCCACACCGCCGGGTTCGAGGTGAGGATGTTGAGCAGATCGACGATGCCCACGGCGCCCAGCGCCGCCGGCAGCGCCGGATGCTCACACTCCATCGCCGGCGGCACCACCCATGACACCTTGGGGAGCCGGTTCGCGGCGACGTCGGCCCGGAAGTCGTTGGGGTAGGTGGGATCGATGCCGCGGCGCGCCAGTTCGGAGGCCGGATTCTGTGCCTGCTTGAAGCACCCCATCATGCCGTCGAGGGCCACACTGGAGATCGGGCCGAGATCCTTGTTGTTGTAGATCTTCCAGCTCACGCCGGCATCACGCAGGTTCTCCGGCATGGTGCGCCAGGTATAGACGAATTTCGGTATCAGCGTGGGGGTTTCGAGAAGCGGGCCGCCATGCGTGCCGTCCGGGTCGAGCATCCCGCTCATCCAGTACAGCCGGTTCGGGTCGGTCGGCCCGAGTACCGAGCAGTGGTAGTTGTCGCACAGCGTGAACGCCTCGGCCAACGACCGGTGGACGGGGATGTCCTCACGCTCGTAATAACCCATCAGCGCGGGCGCATTCGCCGGGCCCACCGACTTGATCGACATCGGCAGCCAGCCGTCGTTGCGGCCGCCGTTCCAAGCGTGGTGCAGACCCGCCCACGAATGGTCCGGATCGTTGATGCACTGTCCGTCGAGATTGGCGTCGACCTGGGTGTCGAGTCTGAAGGGCAGCGTGTACCCGCGGGCCGTCGGCCCGACGCCCGGAGCCCACCCGTGCTGCTTCCACACCGCCGACTGTTCACCGAAACCTCGTACGCCCGAATACGTTCCGAAGTAGTGGTCGAACGAGCGGTTCTCCTGCATGAACAGCACGATGTGTTCGATGTCGTTCAGCGACCCGGTTCCGGCGGGATCGGCCGAGGCGTATGCGCGGTCGATGATCGGCCCGGCCCACGACGCGAGGAGCGCTCCGCCGCCGACGGCTCCCACCCGGGTCAGGAACTCGCGGCGGGACAGACCGGCAAAGGGCGTGTTCGACAAGGCAACTCCTCGCGCAGGCGACGTCAGGCGGGGTCAGTGTACTCGGTGAATCCGTACTGTTCGTGAGGTCCGATCGCCGCGAACTCGAACAATCCGTCACCGGAGCATGAACCGGCCGGATCGTCCTCGACAGACAGGACGAATCGGGCGAGGTGATCGGTCACGCAGAAGAGTTTCATCGTCGTATCGAGGTCGGGCACCTTCAGATGCAGGCCCTCCACCTTGAGTTCGCCTTGCCACATGCCGTGTCGCCAGTCGGCTTCGAGACCGTATCCGGTGCCGAACGCCAGGTAGTTGGCAAGCTCCGGATGACAGGTGACGGTCGTCGTCGGGCCCGTCGGTCGGGTGAACCGCAGCGTCGCCTCGGACACCTCTCGGGTGCCCGGCAGGAACGAGATCTCGTGGGAGACATGGCCGAGCCACTCCGGGGCGCGCTCGGCGTCGTCCCAGACCCGGCGTGCATCGCCCATCACGCGTTCCCCGGTTTCGGTCTCCTGCACGACGACGACGATGGAGAAGTCAGCGAAACGCATGACCGAATAGATCCAGAAGAACGTGCCGGACACACCCGCATCGGCCCTCCGGCCCGGCGGTTCGGCCTCCCCGACGGGCCGCACGCCCCAGGACCGGTCCCGGTTGCCGCGCCACTTGGGCGGTGCGACATCGAACTGCGCGCCGTCGACCACGAGTCGCCCCGACCAGTCTCCGGTCTGTACGAACCGCATGGTGTCGAAGACGACGCGCTCGATCTGACGCTGAAAATGTCTGGGTTCCAGCACCGCCGGGCTGGTGGCGGTGAAGGTGAGGTCGAACGACAGGTCGCCGTGGCCGGGCTCGAGGGCGACGCGCAACTTCTTGAGTCCGGCGAGGATCTCGACCGTGAACGGTCCCACTGTCATATCCGTGCGATCGGCGCCGAGCGCCTTCGACGCGCGCACCACGATGTGCTCGTCGCGATAGCGCGCCACGGCGAACACATCGGTGACCCCGAGGTTCGGATACACCCCGAGCCCGATGATCAGCCACGGTGAATCCGCATCGGGCCCATGACAATTGAAGTAGTAACGGTCGTAGAAGTTGCGGTCGGAGGTCTGCGTGTGCCGGATGACCTCGGCGACCTGATGGATCGGGAAGTCATCCATGGGGGACAGCATCAGATGACCTTCTCCCAGTAGGTACCGGCCAGCATCGCCTCGAGGGTCGCCCGGTGCAGGATCATGTCGTCGGTGTCCTCGGGTTCCTCGGCCTGCCCGAAATGGATTGCGCGTGACTGTATCCGGTACATCACGACGGCATGGATGAGGGCGGCATAGGTGGTGTAGAAGTCGAGATCGCAGGGTTCGTGGCCGCTGGCCCGGCGATACATCTCGGCGACGTCGTCGCGACGCAGCATGTCCGGCAGTCCCGGCATGCCCATCAACTCGGCCAGATCCTGAAAGAACCTGTGCAGGAAGATCATCCATGCCACGTCGAGTTCCCGCGGCCCGTAGGCGGCCATCTCCCAGTCGAGCACCGCGGCCGGCCGGAAGTCGCGATAGATGACATTGCCGATCCGCGCATCTCCCCAGGCGAGCACGGGATCACTCTCGTCGGGGAAGTTCGCTGTCACCCAATCGAATCCACGCTCGATGAGCGGAGCGCCCCGTCGGCCGTCGGATGCCCACGCGTAGAACTCCCGTAGTCGTCGGACATGCGCGCCCAGGGGTGTTTCGCCCGGACCCGGCATGTCCAGCAATTCCTTGGGCACCGGGGCGGCGTGAATGGCGGCGAGTGTCTGCACCGTCGACTCGACCAATCGGGTGCGCTGCTCGTCGGATGCCTCGCTCACCCACGAACCGAACGTGTACGGCATGACGTCCGGCGGCACCTCGCCCTCGACGCGCGCCATGATGAAGAACGGTGCGCCGAGTGGCCCGTCGTCGGGTTCGGACCAGTACAGCGCGGGCAGCGCGACATCGGTCGTCGTCGCCACGTGGTCGATGATGCGGAATTGCCGGTCGAGATCGTAGGTGGGGAACACCGGGTCACTGTCCGGAGTCGGGGCGACCCGCACCACCAGTGGGTGACTCGTGCCCTCCCACTCGGCGTCCATCACGATCGTCTCGCTCGACATGCCGTTCGCCGACGGGATCTCGAGTCGGGTGATGGTCGGCGACGGGGCGACCGTCGGGAGCCAGTCGGCGAGGCGGGCCCGCAGCCAATCGGGGTCGCGGCGTGAGGAACTGGGACGGGCGAGCTCGTTCGGGTCCGACGAATTGCTTTCCGGCATAAAGGTATCCAATGTCGTGCGCGGCTGGGTTTTGGTCCTACGGATTAGAACACGTTCCACCGCCGCATCGCGGTGAGTTGGCCAGATCGCCGCGTGGGGCGATTGACTAGGTCCTTTGACCGACAACCATTGACCACGGAGACCTAACGCTGATAAGTTATCGACGTTAAGTCATCGACATGTGGAGCATCCCATGCTTGCGAGAATGACGAGATTCATCATCGGGCGGCCCCGTGCGGTCCTGGCGATCGCCGCAGTGCTCCTCGTCGCTGCAGCCCTGTACGGCGCCGGCGCGGCCGGCCATCTGCTCGCCGGTGGATACAGCGACCCGAACTCCGGCTCCGCCCACGCCGACCAGGTTCTCGACGACACGTTCGGCCGCGGCGGAATGCAGGCCGTGATCAAGCTCGACGGGTCACCCGGGACGAAGGTTGCGTCCGACGCAACCACGCGATCCGTCGGAACCGGGATCGTGTCCGAGCTCGAACAACTCGACTATGTGCAGCGGCCGATCCTGTCGATCTGGCAGAACCCGTCGCTGGCGCCGGCGCTCGTCAGTCGGGACGGGACATCGACGTTGATCATCGCCACCCTGTCCGGCGGGGAAGAGGACGCGCCCGCGCACGCCGCCGAGATCGAGAAGCAATTCACCGGGCAGCGGCAGGGCATTGCGGTGCGAGTCGGTGGGCAGGGCCTCGTATTCGCGCAGGTCAATGAGCAGACGACGCACGATCTCGCGATCGCCGAGGGAATCGCCATACCGATCAGCTTCCTGTTCCTCATCGTCGTGTTCGGCGGCCTCGTCGCGGCAGCCCTGCCGGTGGTCATCGGGATCGTCGCGATCATCGGCACGTTCGCGATGCTGCGCGTGATCGCGGCGTTCACCGACGTCTCGATCTTCGCGCTGAACCTCACCACCGCGCTGGGGCTGGCACTCGCCATCGACTACACGTTGCTCATCGTGACGCGGTACCGCGAGGAGGTGGCGCGCGGAGACGACCGTCGCACCGCGATCCTGACCACCATGTCCACGGCCGGGCGGACGGTGGCCTTCTCCGCGGTCACCGTCGCATTGTCGCTGGCGGCGCTGGTGATCTTCCCGATGTACTTCCTCAGGTCGTTCGCCTACGCGGGCGTCGGCGTGGTGATCGTGGCCGTACTCGCCGCCCTGATCCTCACCCCGGCCATCCTCATGGTGCTCGGACCGCGGGTCGACGCGCTCGACGTCCGTCGGCCGGTACGACGTCTCTTCCGGCGCCCCGAACCCGTCGAGCGTCCGATCGAGGAATCGGCCTGGTATCGATTCGTGCAGTTCGTCCTGCGCCATGCGGCGCCGATCGCCATCGTCGCGACCGTCGGGTTGATGATCCTCGGCGCACCCTTCCTGGGCATCCGATTCGGCTTCCCCGACGACCGCGTGCTGCCCGCATCGTCGAGTTCGCACGCCATGCAGCAGGAGATCCGGGCCGACTTCGAGCAGAACCTGTCGTCGTCGGTGACGATCGTGGTGTCCGGACGGCTCGCCCCGGGTGATCTCGCCGGATACACATCGGATCTCTCGACGGTGGCCGACGTCAACGCGGCGACATCGTCGGCCGGCACGTACGTCGGCGGTCGCCTCGCCGCGCCCGGCGAACCCGGCGACACCATGGGCGAGACCTCCTTGATCACGGTCTCGACGAATATCGAGCCCATGTCCCGTGCGGGTGGCGACCAACTGGACGCGCTGCGCGCGGTCCCGCCGCCGGTGGGCAGCAGCGTGGTGTTCGGTGGGGCGGCCGCCACCAACGCCGACACCGTCGGTTCGATCTACCGTCATCTGCCGTGGGTCCTCGCGATCATCGGACTGGCGACCTTCGTCCTGCTGTTCCTGTTCACCGGGAGCGTCGTCCTGCCCCTGAAGGCGTTGGTGCTGAACATGTTGTCGCTGTCGGCGACCTTCGGTGCGATGGCGTGGGTCTTCCAGGAGGGTCATCTCTCGGGACTGGGCACCACCGCCACCGGTTTCCTGGTGGCCACCATGCCGGTCCTGATGTTCTGCATCGCCTTCGGACTCTCGATGGACTACGAGGTCTTCCTCCTCGGCCGCATCCGCGAGGAGTGGCTCGCCACCGACCGCACGCGCGAGGGCAGCGATCACGCGGTGGCCGTCGGATTGGCCCGCACCGCCCGGGTGGTCACCGCGGCGGCGTTGCTGATGAGCATCGTTTTCGCGGGTATCGCCGCGTCCGAGGTGTCGTTCATGCGTATGTTCGGTGTGGGGTTGACGTTGGCCGTTCTGATGGACGCCACGGTGATCCGGATGCTGCTCGTCCCGGCGTTCATGCGACTGGCGGGTCGAGCCAATTGGTGGGCACCCGGACCGCTGCGTCGACTGCATGATCGCATCGGGCTGTCAGAAGGAGGCGTTCGTGAGCCGTCTGCGACGCAGGAGGTCGCCGCGCGGGTCGGGTGAGCTGCTCGCCGACGAGATCATCGACGCCGCCACCGAGCTGCTGCTCGAACACGGTGACGCCACCGCGGTCTCCATCCGTGCCGTCGCAGATCGGGTCGGTGTCACCCCGCCGTCGATCTACCTGCATTTCGCGGACAAGGACGCCCTGCTCGACGCCGTGTGCGCACGCTACTTCGAACAGCTCGACGGCGTCCTGGCCGATGCGTCGGTCGGGATCGACGACCCGCTCGAGCGCGCGCTGCAGGAGGGGCTGGCCTACGTCAGGTTCGCACTGTCCACCCCGGTGCTGTACTGCATCGCGTTCCGGCAGGTGCCCACCGACCGTCAGATGAAGGTCGACGAGGTCCTCGCGGCCTCGGCGTTCGCGCGAATCTCGGCGACCGTCACCGACCTCGTCGACGAGGGGCTGTTTCCCGCGACAGAGGTCTCCGCGGTGGTGTTGGAGTTCTGGGCGGCCGCGCACGGGGTCGCGTCCCTGATGCTCGCCAAGAGCACGCTGCCATGGGGCGACGACCTCGCTGTTGCGGAGAGTCTGCTGCGGTCGGTGTGCCTCGGACGGGCGGCGAGTGGGGCGCTCGGCGACGACCATCGACCCGACGCCGTGCGCGCCTGGCTCAGGGCGCAGAACGCGCCGCACAGCTGAGCCCGCAACTTCTCAGGCCCGTCGCACGACACAAAGGTCAAGAGAAGGTAAAGTCGGAACTTGACAGCACTCGTGTCCGTTATGTCGAGGAAGAACTACCAACCAATAAGGAGCACACAGGTGCGAGAGAGCAGCAATCCGGTTATGCGCGGCGTCGTCCGCGACAACCAGGCGCCGACCGGGTATGCCGGGTTCGGCGCCGGTGCAGCCGCCGCCGGTCAGGGTGCCATGTGGAATCAGCAGGGGCAGTACGTCGACCCGTACACCCAGCAGCAGGCGCCGCCGATCAGTCGTCAGCTGACCATCGACGACGTCGTCACCAAGACCGCGATCACGCTGGGCGTGTTGACCATCTCGGCGATCGCGACCTACTTCCTGGTCAACTCGAATGAGGCGCTGGCATCCCCGTTGATGCTGGTGGGGGCCCTCGGTGGACTGGCCCTGGTGCTGGTCGCGTCGTTCGGCCGCAAGCAGGACAACCCGGCGATCGTGCTGGCCTACGCCCTGTTCGAGGGTCTGTTCGTCGGTTCGATCTCGTTCGTGTTCGCGAACTGGGTCGTGTCCGGGGACGTGTCCGCCGGGGCGTTGATCGGCCAGGCCGTGCTCGGTACGTTCGGCGTGTTCTTCGGCATGCTGCTGGTGTACAAGGTCGGCGCCATCCGCGTCACCCCGCGCTTCACCCGCATGCTGTTCGCCGGCATGATCGGCGTGATCGTGCTGATGCTGGGCAACCTGGTGATCGGGCTGTTCAACGGTGGCGAGGGCTTCGGACTGCGCAACGGCGGACCGCTCGCGATCATCTTCTCGCTGGTCTGCATCGCGCTCGCCGCGTTCAGCTTCCTGCTCGACTTCGACGCCGCCGACCGCCTCATCCGCGCCGGCGCCCCCGAGCGTGCCGCCTGGGGTGTCGCCCTCGGCCTGACTGTGACCCTGGTCTGGCTCTACATCGAGATCCTGCGTCTGCTGAGCTACTTCAACTCCGACTAGTCGCAACGCCAAACGGCCCCGCACCCGTGTCTTCGGGTGCGGGGCCGTTTGGCGTCTCGCGTATCGCGGGGGATCAGCTCAAGCGCTCGAGCACCATGGCCATGCCCTGGCCGCCGCCGACGCACATCGACTCGATGCCGAAGGTCTTGTCGTGGGTCTGCAGGTTGTTCAGCAGGGTGGTGGTGATGCGGGCACCGGTCATGCCGAACGGATGGCCGAGCGCGATCGCGCCACCGGAGACGTTGAGTTTGTCGTGGTCGATGCCGAGTTCGTCGGCCGAGCCGAGCACCTGAACCGCGAAGGCCTCGTTGATCTCGACGAGGTCGATGTCGGAGATCGACATGCCCGACACGCGCAGCACCTTGCGGATCGCCTCGATCGGGCCGAGACCCATGATCTCCGGCGAGAGGCCGGTGGCGGCGGTCGCGACGACCCGCGCAAGCGGGGTCAGGCCCAGTTCCTTGGCCTTGGTGTCGCTCATGATGACCAGAGCCGCGGCGCCGTCGTTGAGCGGGCACGCGTTGCCGGCGGTGATCGTGCCGTCGGGGCGGAACACCGGCTTGAGCTGCGACACCTTCTCGTAGGTGGTGCCCGCGCGGGGGCCGTCGTCGGTGGTCACCGACGTGCCGTCGGGCAGGGTGACCGGATCGATCTCCCGCTCGAAGAAGCCCGCCTTGATGGCCTCTTCGGCGCGGTTCTGGCTCAGCACGCCCCAGCGGTCCTGGTCCTCGCGGGAGATGCCGGTCATGCTTGCGACGTTCTCCGCGGTCTGGCCCATGGCGATGTAGACATCGGGGATCAAGCCGTCCTCGCGCGGATCGTGCCACTTCGGCGCGCCGCCCTCGGACGTCTTGGCCGTGCGGGCCTCGGCATCGGCGAACACCGGGTTCTTGGAGTTGGGCAGACCGTCGGCCGCCCCGGAGATCCCGAAGCTGGAGACGCTTTCCACACCACCGGAGATCAGCACGTCGGCCTCTCCGGCCTTGATGGCGTGCAGTGCCATCCGGGTGGTCTGCAGCGACGACGAGCAGTACCGGTTCACCGACACGCCGGGGATGTGGTCATAGCCGAGTTCCACGGCGATGACGCGGGCGATGTTGTAGCCGCCCTGGCCGCCGGGCTGACCGATGCCCCAGTGGATGTCCTCGATGTCGGCGGGGTCGAGTTGGGGCACCTTCGCAAGCGCGGCGGCGACCATCTGCCGCGACAGCTCGTCGGGCCGGACGTCTTTGAGAGATCCCTTCCCGGCGCGGCCGATGGGGGAACGGGCATGGGCAACGATTACGGCTTCAGGCATGTGGCCCACGTTACTGCACCGGTCGAATCTCGATCAGGGCCGTTTCCCCTCAGCGGTGCAGGCCCGGTACCGCCCGCCGAATCCGGTTCACCAGCCGATCTCGTTCCACCGATTCGGACACCTCCGGCGGTTCGGGCAGCGGGGCCGGACCCCATTCGCCGATCGCGGCGAGCACCTCGGGGATGAGGATGTCGGCGGCGAGCGCGTAACCGGCGGCCGACGGATGGTACTGATCCGGCGAGAACATGTGTTCCGGTTTGGCGAGGAACTCCTTGGCCAGCAGATCGGCCATCGGGACCGCGCGTCCCCCCGCCGCCCGCACCGCATTGCGCTGCGCGGCGGCCAGCTGTAAACCCCAGCGCCGCAACACGGTTCGCAACGGTTGCGGGATGGCCGTGATCACCCCGAAGTCCGGGCAGGTGCCGACGACGACCTTGGCGCCGTTGTCGACGAGCAGCGTCACCGCGTCCCCGAGCCGTCGTGCGGACTGGTGGATGCCGTTGCGGGCGGTGACGTCGTTCGCGCCGATGAGGATGATCGCCACGTCGGGACGTTCCCGGGCCACCAGCATCGCGTCGATCTGCGCGGCGAGGCCTTTCGACGTCGCGCCCACGATCGCCTTGTTGCCGTAGCGGATGACCTTGCCGGTCTCGGCCGACACCCGGCGTGCGAGCTGGACGCCCGGCGTCTCGTCGGCGGTGTCGGCGCCCAGCCCCGCGGCCGTCGAATCCCCGAACGCCGTCAGATAGAGGTCGATCGCCGTGTCCCGGGTGAAGCGATGCGGTCCCGAGCCGTTGGCGAGATACACGCCGTCACCGTTGGGCGCGTTGTCGGTGCGATGCGGGATCACCGTACGCGCCTCGGCCGCCTGCGAGTTCAGATAGTTGTAGGCGACCCACGACGCGCCGGCGCTCGCAGCCGTGGCCGCCACCGTGGCGCCGACATCCCGCAGGATCCGGTTGTCCAGGGCGACCTTGCGATTCGTTCCGGACACGGCTGCCAGCTTAGTCCGGTTTCGATCCGCTCCCGACCCTCTGGGACGATGGAGGCATGCGCATCGCTGATCACGTCGTGGACCTGGTGGGCAACACCCCGCTGGTCAAGCTCAACTCGGTGACCAAACCCGGATCGGGTCTGGTGGCGGCCAAGATCGAATACCTGAATCCGGGCGGCAGCAGCAAGGACCGGATCGCGGTTCGCATGGTCGACGCCGCCGAGCGGTCGGGCGAACTGAAGCCCGGCGGCACCATCGTGGAACCCACCTCGGGCAACACCGGTGTCGGTCTCGCACTGGTGGCCCAGCAGCGCGGCTACAAATGCGTGTTCGTCTGCCCGGACAAGGTCGGCGAGGACAAGCGCAACGTCCTGCGCGCCTACGGCGCCGAGGTGGTGGTGTGCCCGACCGCGGTCGAGCCGTCGCATCCCGACAGCTATTACAACGTGTCCGACCGCCTGGTGAGGGAGATCGACGGCGCCTGGAAGCCCAACCAGTACGCCAACCCGGAGGGCCCGCGCAGCCACTACGAGACCACCGGACCGGAGATCTGGGCCGACACCGACGGCAAGGTCACGCACTTCGTCGCGGGTGTCGGCACCGGTGGCACCATCACCGGCACCGGCCGCTACCTCAAGGAGGTCTCCGACGGCAAGGTCAAGGTCGTCGGCGTCGACCCGGAAGGCTCGGTCTACTCCGGCGGCACCGGACGCCCCTACCTGGTCGAGGGCGTCGGCGAGGACTTCTGGCCCGACGCCTACGACCCGTCGATCCCCGACGAGATCATCGCCGTGTCCGACGCGGATTCGTTCGACATGACCCGACGCCTGGCTCGCGAGGAAGGCCTGCTCGTCGGCGGTTCGTGCGGCATGGCCGTCGTCGCCGCGCTGCAGGTCGCCGAACGGGAGGGCCCCGACTCGCTGGTCGTGGTGCTGTTGCCCGACGGCGGTCGCGGCTACATGGGCAAGATCTTCAACGACGAGTGGATGAGCAGCTACGGCTTTCTCCGTTCTCCGCTCGACGGCAAGACCAAGGAGGCCCTCGTCGGCGACGTCTTGCGCGGCAAGACCGGTGCGCTGCCCGACCTGGTGCACACCCACCCGTCGGAAACCCTGCGCGATGCCATCGAGATCCTCCGCGAATACGGGGTGTCCCAGATGCCCGTGGTGAAAGCCGAGCCGCCGGTGATGGCCGGCGAGGTGGCCGGCGCGGTCACCGAACGCGACCTGCTGTCCGCGGTGTTCGAGGGCCGCGCGAGCCTCGCCGATCCGGTGTCCGCGCACATGGGAGAACCGTTCCCGCTCATCGGTTCCGGTGAACCCGTGTCCGCCGCCACCAAGGCGCTGTCGGAGTCCGACGCCCTGATGGTCGTCGAGGACGGCAAGCCCATCGGGGTCATCACCCGCCACGACCTGCTGGCCTACGTCAGCAAACACCCGATCGTCGGATAGGAGTACCAGTCTCGTGAGTGAGCAGCGCAGCCAATCGGATTCGACTCGGTGGCAAGGTTTTTCGACCCAGGCGATCCATGCCGGTTGGGACCCCGACCCGCGGACCGGTGCGGTGAACGTACCGATCTACGCCAGCTCCACCTTCGCGCAGGACGGCGTCGGCGGACTTCGTGACGGATTCGAGTACTCCCGTACCGGAAATCCGACCCGCCGGGTGCTCGAGGCGAATATCGCGGCGCTCGAGAAGGGGTCGCACGGCCGGGGGTTCTCCTCCGGCATGGCCGCCACCGACGCGCTCCTGCGCGCTTCGCTGCGTCCCGGCGACCACCTCGTCATCCCCAACGACGCCTACGGCGGCACGTTCCGCCTGATCGACAAGGTGTTCACCCAGTGGGGGATCAACTACACCGCGGTGCCCATCTCCGACGTCGACGCGGTGCGCGCGGCGATCACCGACACCACCAAGCTGGTGTGGATCGAGAGCCCCACCAATCCGCTGCTCAACGTCGGCGACATCGAGTCGATCGCCGAGATCACTCATGCGGCGAATGCGAAACTGGTGGTGGACAACACCTTTGCGTCGCCGTATCTGCAGCAGCCGCTCACCCTCGGCGCCGACGTGGTATTGCATTCGACGACCAAATACCTCGGCGGGCACTCCGACGTCGTCGGCGGTGCGCTGGTCACCAACTCCGAGGAGATCGACGAGGCGGTCGCCTTCCTGCAGAACGGCGCCGGCGGTGTCCCGGGCCCGTTCGATGCCTACCTCACCATGCGCGGCATCAAAACCCTTGCCGTGCGGATGGATCGGCATTGCGACAACGCCGAGAAGGTCGTCGACTTCCTCGCCGGTCATCCGAAGATCGATTCGGTGCTCTACCCGGGGTTGCCGACGCATCCCGGGTACGAGGTCGCCGGCAAGCAGATGCGCCGGTACGGCGGCATGGTGTCGGCGCGGGTCAAGGGCGGACAGGCTGCGGCCCAGGAGTTCTGTGCCCGGACCGAGGTGTTCACCCTCGCCGAATCGCTGGGCGGCATCGAGTCGCTCATCGAGCATCCCGGGGCGATGACACACGCGTCGACGGCGGGTTCGCTGCTCGAGGTGCCGGCCGATCTGGTGCGGCTGTCGGTCGGTATCGAGGACATCGCCGATCTCCTCGGCGACCTCGAGAACGCACTCGGCTAGCTCCACCGGGGTAGGTTCATCCGTGTGCTGTTGACGCAGGGAGACATCGACAAGGCGGTGCTGGCACTGACCGGTGTCATGCGTCGCACCCCCATGCAGGCGTCACGGCTGCTGTCGGAGCGCAGTGGCTGCGACGTCTGGCTCAAGTGCGAAAACCTGCAGCGCACGGGCTCGTTCAAACCCCGCGGCGCGTACCTGCGGATCTCCCGTCTGTCCGCCGAGGAGCGCGCTCGCGGGGTGGTCGCGGCGAGTGCGGGCAACCATGCGCAGGGTGTCGCGTGGTCGTCGAGCGAACTCGGCATCAGCGCGCGCGTCTACATGCCCACCGGTGCCGCGCTCCCGAAGATCGAAGCGACGAAAGCCTATGGCGCCGAAGTGGTTCTGGAGGGAACGACGGTCGACGAGGCACTCGTGGCCGCCCGCCGGTACGCCGATGAGACCGGCGCGGTGCTCATCCACCCGTTCGATCACCCCGACATCGTCGCCGGCCAGGCCACGGTCGGTGTGGAGATCCTCGAGCAGCTGCCCGATGTCGGCACCGTCCTGGTGCCGCTCGGCGGCGGGGGACTGACCGCCGGTGTCGCGGCCGCCGTCAAGCTGGCCCGGCCCGAGGTGCGGGTGATCGGGGTGCAGGCGGCGCACGCCGCGGCCTGGCCGCAGTCGTTGAGCGCCGGGCAGCCCACCGCGCTCACCGAGATGAACACCATGGCCGACGGCATCGCCGTCGCGCGTCCCGGCGACGTGCCGTTCGAGCACATCAGCGCACTCGTCGACGACGTCGCCACCGTCAGCGAAGAAGACCTCAGCACCGCGCTGCTGCTGATGCTCGAACGGGCCAAACTCGTCGTCGAACCCGCGGGTGCGGCCGCCGTCGCGGCCGTCATGAAGGGTGGCCTCGACCTGTCCGGCAGCGTGTGCGCGGTGGTGTCCGGCGGGAACATCGATCCACTGCTGCTGAGCCACGTCACCACGCATGGCCTCACCGCGGCCGGGCGGTTCCTGACGGTGACGGCCACCGTGTCGGACGCACCGGGTGGGCTCGTCTCGCTCCTCGAACTGCTGCGGGACCTCGGTGCCAGCGTCGTCGACGTCGTGCACTCACGTGTGGCCGACGACCTCTACCTCGGTGAGGTCGCGGTGACGGTCAGTGTCGAGACGCGGGGGCACGACCACCAGCGCGACGTCCGCCGGGCGTTGTCGGAGGCGGGATTTCTGCGGGATTGACCGTGCCGACCCGGTTCAGCTCTGCGGCGTCAGGTTCGCGAAGTGCCGCAAGGTGTCCGTCTCCACCGTCTTGAACACCGGCGCCGCCGTCGTTCCGGAGAACACGGACACCGCTTTCGCCGACGTCGCCAACTCGAGCGCGAACAGCCAGATGAGCCGGCAGCCGACCTCGGCCGGCTGGATCTCGGTCAGCTCACCGAACTTCTTGACGCCCGGTACGGTGATCGACTCCGCGTAGAAGGCGTTGCGGTAGTTGCCCGTCGACGCATCCTCGTCCCACACGAAGAAGTGCTCGGAGACCTTGGCGACGCCCAGCGAGGCCTGCCGGCTCGTGTTCACCCCATAGGGAGCGGGAGAGGTGAATTCGATGGATTTGATTGCCCGGCACCAGTCCAGCGTGTTCTGCCGCGTGAACTCGGACCATGCCCGGGCGGGGGTGACGGGCAGTTGGACGTCGATCCGATAGGTGATGGGAGCGTCGTCGAAGAAGGAGACGTCGGTGACGGGATCGAGTTGATAGGTGCGCGGCATGGATTCCTTCATACACGCCACGAACCCGTCGTGAGGGCGACTGGCGCTAACCTTGCGAGGTGCCCGCAACCGACAACGTCACGGTGATCGGCCTGCTGGGACCGGTCGCCGTCGGCGACGCAGGCACCGGTCCGGACGGCCTGGTGCCGGTGCCGGGTGTGCGCGCCCGCCGGTTGCTGGTGTCGCTCGCGTTGGCCGACGGCCGCACCCGATCGGCGGAGCGGCTGATCGACGAGGTGTGGGGTGACGTGCCACCGCGTTCGCCGGTCGCGGCCCTGCACACGCAGATCTCCCGGTTGCGGCCCGTCCTCGGCAACGGTCGGCTCGAGGGCGTCGCGAACGGGTACCGACTCGTCGACTGCCGCACCGACCTCGACATCGTCGCCGACCTGGCCCGATCCGCCGATCCCGCCGACCTCGACGCGGCGATCGCATGGTGGCGGGGTACGCCCGGAGACGATCTCGGGAGCGACGGCAACGCGCCGATCGACACCGAATTGCGTCGTCGTGCCGATCGGCTTCGCGATGCGCTCGACGAGCGGCGCGTGGGCGTCGCGCTGTCGGCCCAGGATTTCGCGACCGCCCGGATTCTGGCCGACAAGCGTTGCGCCGCAGATCCGTTGGACGAGTCGGCGCATGTGGACCTGATGCGGGCACTGGCCGGGGAGGGACGGGTGTCCGATGCCCTCGCGGTGTTCGCCCGCCTACGTCGGTCGTTGTCCGAACAACTCGGTGTCGACCCCGGCGCGCAGGCGGCCGCCCTCAACGCCGAACTCGTTGCGGCCGAACCGAACGGCACCCGGATCGTCCGAGATGCACCCGTGGTCGCGACGCGCCCGGAGCGGGCCCGCACGGTCGGGTTGATCGGTGAGACCTCGGAACTCATCGGCCGCGACGACGACATCGCCGCGATCCTCGGCCTGTTCGACCGGCATCGGCTGGTCACCATCCAAGGCCCCGGCGGTGTCGGCAAGACGCGTGTCGCGCAACGCGTCGGCGACCTCCTGGCCGACTCCGGCCGCCCGGTGTTCTACGTCCCGCTGGCGCCGATCCGCAACGACGACGACGTGGTCGGGGCGATCGCGGCGACACTCGGCGTCGGCGAGACCGACCTCGGTGGCGGCGGCCGGCCGAAACTGGCGATCGGCGATCTGGCGGATCGGCTCGTCGACGCGGTGCGCGGCCAGCGCGCGGTGCTGATCTTCGACAACTGCGAGCAGGTCGTCGAACGCTGCGCCCGCATCGCCGCGGATCTCCTTGCCGCAGAACCACAACTGTCGATCCTGACCACGAGCCGCTCGCCGCTGATGCTGGCGGCGGAGCGTATCTATCTGCTACCGGTGCTCGATGTCGGGGTGGGCGGGTCCGCCGTCGAACTCTTCGAGCGACGCGCCCGCGCCATTCGGCCGGCCGCCCGACTGTCGGCGCCCGAGGTCGCCGAGCTGTGTCGGCATCTCGACGGTCTGCCGCTCGCCATCGAACTGGCGGCTGCGCGTATCCGCACCATGACCGTCACCGAGATCTCCGCCCGGCTGGTCGAACGGTTCGCGCTGTTACGCGGCACCGACCGCACCGCACCCGACCGGCACCGCACGCTGTATGCGGTCATCGAATGGAGCTGGGATCTGCTCGACCCGGATGCGCAGACCGCGATGCGCCGTCTGTGCCGCTTCCCGGCCGGCTTCACGGTGGATGCCGCGTCGACTGTGCTCGGGCAGAAGGGGTTTCACCTGGTGGACACCCTGGAGGCGGTGGTCAACCAGTCGCTGCTCACCGTCGTCGAATCCGACGGCCACATCCGGTACCGGATGCTGGAGATGGTGCGCGAGTTCGGTGAGGAGAAGCTGACCGCCGCCGCGGATCGCGAGTCGGACACCGTCGATCAGGCGATGTGGTGCTGGGCGCGCCGATTCGCCGTCGACGCCGAGAGGCGGTACGGGGAGCGTGTCGACGAACAACTCTTCGACCGTGTCGCCGCCGATGTCGAAAACCTCGTCTGGGTGCTGCGTCGGTGTACCGAAGTGGCGCGCGACGAGACCGGGACACCGCGGGCGGCAGAGGCGGTCGACACCATCGTCACGGTGTTCCCGGTGCTCGGGGGATTCTGGATGGCGCGGGGGCTGCACGGCGAGGTGATGTCCTGGGGTGGACGCATCATGACGGTCTTGCCCAGTCCGCCAAGAGATCCCGACGACGAGACGCGACGGCGGTGGCAGGGCACCCTCCTGGCGTCGATGGCGCATCTGTTGATGCGGCACGACCTCCGGGGTGTCGCCACCGGCCGCTTCTACCTGCGTCGGTTGCACCGGCCCCAACACATCTACGACGAGCCGACGGAGCTCATGTCGGCGTGCGTGCTGAGCCCGAACATGGCGGCCGCCATGCGCTACATCGTCCGTGCGACGGCGTCGCCGACCGAATCGGTTCGGATCGCGGCACTATCGGCCCGGATGAATGTGCGGGAGAACTTCGGCGACCTCGATCGTGCGCTCGCCGATGGCCTTGCCCTGCGGGAGGTGGCGAAGGGGCAGCGCAATACCTGGATGTCGGCGATGACCCAGACGTCGATCGGCGGCATCTACGCGCAGCGGGGGCGGTGGTCGGCGGGGGTGCCGTATTACCGGGAGGCCATCGACTCGCTGGCGCGGTTGGGTGCCCGCGACGACGAGATGCAGGCGCGGGCGTTTCTCACCGCGAGTCTGGTGGCGTTGGGCCGGTTCGACGAGGCGGCCACCGAGATCGCGGTGGTGGCGAACGGCTGGCGTCCGGAAGATCCTGACCCGCAGGGCAATCCGGAGGTCATCGGCGGGATGATGATCAGCACTGGCGAACTCGAATACGCGCGGGGGAATCGCGAGGCGGCACAGCAGATCTTTCTGCGGGCGGCTGCCCTGATCCATCGGGAACATCCGTTCGGTTCACAGGACCCGGGGATGGTGATCCTCGTCGGCGCGGCGATCGCAGGGATGATGCGCACCGGCAACGGTGAACGCGCCGCGGAGTACATCGCTCTGCTGGCCGATGGCATCCATTCGATGCTCGGTCCGATCGGCTGGTTCGACATGCCGCAGGCCGGATCGCTGGCCATGGCCGCCGGCTATGTGCTGTCCGGGGTGGAGCCGCAGTCCCCGGACGGACCCCGGCTGCTTGCCTTGTCGCTGATTCTCGGTGCGCGGCACGACTATCCGAGTCTGCACCATGTGCACACGCACGTCGCGGAACTGTCCGGGCTGTCGTCGGAGGACTGGGCAGCGGTGGTCGGCGAGGCGCGGACGATGTCGCGACGCCAGGCGTTGGACGAGGTCCGAACGATCCTGGCGCCGCGACGGAGTGCGAAGGCCCTGTCGGTTCGCGGGTAGCGGTCAGATCAGGTGTTGCGCATGTAGGCACGCACGGCCAGTGGTGCGAAGATGGCGATGATCACCGCGGCGCCGACGAGCGACCAGACGACATGCATGCCGGCGTGCCCGGTGGCGGTGAGCTCGCGGACCGCGGTCACGATGTGACTGATCGGGTTGATCTTGACGAAGGTCTGCAGCCACCCCGGCATCGTTTCCACCGGGACGAAGGCATTGGACATGAACGTCAGCGGGAACAGGATGAGCATCGAGATGCCCTGCACCGCAGATGCTTTGCTCATCACGCAGCCCATCAGGGCGAAGATCCACGAGATCGCGAAGCTGCACACGATCACCAGCAGAGCCGCGGCGACGGTGCCCCACACATCGGGCCGCCAGCCCATGATGATGCCCATCACGATGGTCAGCGTGGTGGCGATGAAGTAGCGGATCATGTCGGCGAGCAGTGCCCCCGCCAGCGGACTGATCCGGGCGATCGGGAGTGACCGGAATCGGTCGAAGACCCCTCTGTCCATGTCTTCCCGGAGCTGCGTGCCGGTCACGATGGATGTGGTGATCACGGTCTGCACCATGATGCCGGGGATGATGACCGGCAGGTACGCGTGCACGTTGCCGCTGATCGCGCCACCGAAGATGTAGGTGAACATCAGGGTGAAGATGATCGGCTGCAGGGTGACGTCGAACAGCTGCTCGGGGTTGTGCCGGATCTTGAGGACGCCGCGGTAGGCCATGGAGAAGGACTGGCCTATCGTTTCGGCCAGCGACACCGAGGTCTTGGCCTGTGCGCGTGGATCTTTGGTGGTGATCGCCGTGTTCGGGGCGGCAGATTGGATGGTAGCTGTGGTCATCACGCCACCTCCTGTTCGAGGTTGTCGTCGTTGCTCTCGACGGGTTTGCCGGTGATGGTGAGGAAGACCTCGTCGAGGCTGGGCTTCTGCACGTTGATCTCGTCGATGGCGATGCTGTTCTCGCGCAACGCGATCAGCACATCGGGTACCAGATCGGGCTTGTGCAGGCCGACGGAGATGCGCGCGGCCTCCGGGCTGAGGGTCGGTGTCTCGCCCAGCACGCGTTCGATGATGTCCGCGGCGGTCGGCGCGTCGGTGCGGTGCACCGGCACCAGCTGCAGGGTGCTCGAGCCGACCGACTGCTTGAGTTCGTCGGCGGTGCCATCGGCGATCACCACACCGTGGTCGATCACCGCGATGCGGTCGGCGAGCTGGTCGGCCTCGTCGAGGTACTGCGTGGTGAGCAGGACCGTGGAGCCCTGCTTGACGAGATTGCGGATGGTCTCCCACATCTGGGCGCGCGTGCGCGGGTCGAGACCGGTGGTCGGCTCGTCGAGGAACAGCAGTGGGGGTGTGTCGATGAGGCTGGCGGCGAGGTCGAGGCGTCGTCGCATGCCGCCGGAGAACTCCTTGAGCGGGCGGCTCGCGGCCTCCTCGAGAGAGAACTCGACGAGTAACTCCTCGGCGCGTGAGCGCGCCGCCGGGCGGCTCAACCCCAAGAGGCGACCGAACAGCATGAGGTTCTGGGTGGCGGTGAGGTCTTCGTCGACGGATGCGTACTGCCCGGTCACGCCGACCAGTGAGCGCACGGCAACCGCGTCGCGGACGACGTCATAGCCGAAGACGGTGGCGGAACCGGCGTCGGGCCGCAGCAGTGTGGCGAGCATGCTCACCGTGGTGGTCTTCCCGGCCCCGTTCGGGCCGAGCACGCCGTACACCGATCCGGTCGGTACGGCCAGATCCACACCGTTGACGGCGCGGGTCGCTCCGAAGTGCTTGACCAGCCCGTGGGCGTCGATCGCCAGGCTGGTGGAGGTGGTTGTGGTCATGCCGTCAAGAATGCTTGACGGCGCTGTCGTTCGGCTTACACGTGCTTACACGGCGGTGACAGCGATGGATGCGGAGCTGTCGTGGGCCGGCTGGAAGGCAGGATAATCGGCTGTGACCTGGAGGTTTGTCTTTGCAGTAGAGGTCAGGCGGCGGTTGCGGCCGGGTGCGGTTTCCCGGCGTCGGGAAGATCGGTGGCGTAGCGGATGACGCGATCGACGTGGCCGAGGCGGCGTTCGGTGGCCAGGATGGCGCCGGCGAGCTGATCGGTGTCGTCGACGTCGGCGACCAGGGCGACGGTGTGACCGTTGTTGCCGAGCATGAACGGGACCACCGTGGTGTACGAAGTGCTGACGACGCTGACGGGCACATTGTGTGCCACCAGGGTGCGCGCGTAGTCGAGAACGGTGGGGTCGTCGTCGAGGATCACCAGGGGGACGTCGGGGGTACGTGTGTGCTTTCTCATAAGACGAGGATGAACCCGCAGGTTACCGACGGTCTTGGGCGTGGCTGTGGGTTGCCTGTGTGTCTGGGGTCATGGGGGAACTCGCCGACTCGGCCGGCGGGCAGAGCGACGGGTGGATGCTCGCGCTGAGTCCGGACGACGCGGCGGCGCTCGAACGCCAAGTCGAAGAAACCGCCGAAGCCGTCGGTGAGCTGGAGATCAGCCGCTCGTTCTCGGTCATCGCGGCCGTGCACGCGAGTACGAGCCAGGTGTATTGGTTGTCGGGCTCCGCCCTCGAGGCATTGGCGAAAGGGCGTGAGCTCGCGTCCGATGCGACGAGCGTTCTCGCGCTCGGCACGTCCGGAAGTGCATTGTTCGAGTCTCCGGTTGGGCGGTATGAGCTGACCGAAGATACCGATGACCTTGGCGACGATGACGGCCACATCACCGAGCCGTACGCCGTCGTGACCGTGCGCCACGAGACATTGCCTAAGGCGAAGCAGGTCTGCACCAAGGCGGGATGGCCCGACGTGGCGCCGCTGGAAACGGTGGGCATCGTGGTCGGCGAGTAGCGGGTTCGCCGTCTGCTGCACCCTCCCAGCCCGTTTCGCGGTTCCTCCCCCTCGTTTGCAAGGACTCTCCACAAGCTTACGGAGGGTTAATGCATTTGAGGGGGAACAACTTTGGCGCGCTGAGCCGCGACAATCAGGCGAGAGTTCTTGTCGTACCCCTGGTTTATGGTGGTGTCAGTTCGTTCGGGTGATTGTTGATGCGGCTGAAGTGCTTGGGCACGTGCGTTTTTCAGCGACTGTGACGGTGAGTGCCGATCGGACTGTTCCTGTCGGTTTGTCGTGTGGAAGGGTGTCGTCGGTGGCGGTCGAGTCGTTGGCTGACTGGTGGCGTGAGGCGTCGCCGTGGCCGGACCTGCCGCCCCGGTTCACCGGGTTCGTCGACGCCGACGTGCTCGATGAGGCCGAGGTCAACGATCTGGTCGGCGGGTTCGTGTCCACGACGCGGGGCCGCTCGTTTCTGGCGTGGCACGACTATCGGTGCGTCGCCGAACTGCACCACCGGCTCGTCGGTGCCGAGCCTCGCGAGGACGATCTGTTCCCCGTCGACGGGGTGGCCGACTGCGCCGCCCGCATAGCCATCGCCCTGGCGATCTCGCAGAACGCCGCGGAGAAACTGCTCCACGAGGCCCTCGCGCTGCGTGACCGGCTACCGCTGGTGGCGCAGCGGTTACGAAATGGCCGTATCAGTGCCGAGCGGATCGGGAAGATCATCGCGCGCACCGATCTGATCGACGGCACCGACTGCGCCGCGTGGGTGGATGCCGAGATTGCCGCCGAACTCGATGCGCATCGGGGTGGCTGGTCGGCGCATCGGTTGCAGCTGATGGTGGATCGGATCGTGTTCCGCCACGACCCGGACGCGGTACGCGAGGCCCGGCGCCGCGCGAAGAACGCCCGCCGGTTCTGGAGCAAAACGACCGCGGACGGGATGGCGCAGGTGTCGGCGACGATGTCGGCCGAGGACGCCCAGATCGCCGAGGCGGCGGTGACCGCGCTGGCCGCGTCCGTGTGCGGGCAGGACCCGCGCACCGCCGGGCAACGCGCCTCGGATGCGGTGTTCGCCCTGCTGACGGGAAACCCGTTCGAGTGCCTGTGCGGCACCGACGACTGCACCGCCGAGATTCCCGAGCCGGGCACCACCCCACCGTCGACGGCGGTGGTCATCCACGTGGTCGCCGATGAATCCACCGTGGCCGGTACCGCCCAGCATGCCGGGTTTATCGCCGGCGGCGGTGTGATCGGCGACGAGCAGGTGCGGGATCTGGTGGCCCGCCCCGACGCGGTCCTGCGGCCGCTCGTGCCCACAGGGACACCGATGAATCCGGATGGCACCTACACCCTGCTCGCGCACTCGGCGGGCAATCCGTATCGGCCGTCGACCGCGCTGGACACATTCGTGCGGGTGCGCGATGGGTTCAGTGTGATACCCGGTGATGGCACCTCGGCGTTTGACGCCGACCTCGACCATGTGGCCGAGTTCGACCACATCGACCCCGCGGTCGGGGGCCAGACCACCGCGGAGAACATCAACGCCAAGGGACGGTTCGGGCATCTGCTCAAAACCTTCGGGCTGTGGGTCGACGACCAGTATCCCACCGCAGACGGCGATATGGTCACCGAGTTCACCACGCCCGAAGGTCTGATCATCCCCGGTGAGCCGGAAACCCTGGAGAACCTGCTCCCCGGGCTACGGCGGATCCGCTTCAAAACCCCACCGGCACCAGAGGATCCGCACGATCACGGTGCACCACCACAGGACTCACCCCCACCCGCCCGCACGCAGAGCCGGGTGGCGAACAAGCACGCCCGACGACGCCACGAACGAGAACGCAACCGACGACGCCGCGAAAACCAGGCCGTGAGGAACGCTGGCACGTGAATCGCGAAAGGGAACCTTCGGGTTTCGGCTGGCTCTTCGTCGTCGCCGGGTGATCCGAAGCGGTGGCCCGGGCTGCTTACTCGATCAGCGGGCGGCCCGGGTGATGGTCGGTATCAGCTGCATCGGAATCCGTTCTTGTTCCAACCGAACTCGCGGTCCGTGGGCGTCGTCCAGCAACTCCCGGTACAGCACAGCCTCGTCGGGCGTGAGATGGGGGAGCGGTCGTTCGACCTGCGACGGTTCGGTACCCCACAGGCTGCGGTGGGCCAGGAGTGTCGCGGTGTCCATGAGCATCGACCGTGCCTGCGGGATGGTGACGCGGACGCGGTCGAGGATGGCGAAGCCGTGCGTGTCGATGTCGCCCCAATAGTAGACCTCGCGGTCACGCAGCCAGCGCAGCGCTCCGATCACCGCGGCCGCATATCCGCCGCCGAAGATGGCGGCCGACCGCGGTGTCGGCGGGAAGGACAGATAGGTCGCCAGGTTCTCCACGATGTACACCCGGTCGACGGCCAGCGGCGTGGCGGCGAGATCCATGGTGCGCACCTCGATGTCGTCGAATCCCGGTGCAGGGGAGGGGCAGTCGGGGTCGAGGAGCCGGAACCGGACGCGCGTCGATTCGGTGGCGAAACCGAACCGCCCGGCGATCGATTTCTCCTGTGGCCGAACCAGATCCGGGTCGACGACGAGTTCGGTGAGGTCGAGGAGGATGCGATGGTGCTGTTCGATGAACTTGGTGTCGAGGCCGGGCACGTCGATTTCCCGGAGACGGCGTCCGGAGCCGGCGTTGTCCGCGATCCACTTCACCGCACTGAGCAGTCGCACGAACTCGTCGCGATGTCCCAGGGCGCGCATCGGTTTCGCGGCCACCCACTCGGCAATCGGTGGGTACACCCGGGCCGTGTCCAGCAGGGTGTCGAAGTCCCGAATCTGCCTGGTGGCGCCGAGAATCCGCGCCAGGTCGTCGATGCTCGCGACGAGAACGCGGGCGGGCAGCGCGTTGACACCGAATCGCCTGCCGCCCATCGTCTTCGTCGACACGTTCCACGGCATCGACTCGGCAGCCTTGTGCCACTGCGCAACCCAGGACCGGACATCGTCGAACCGTTCGCCCAGCTCGCCCGCCTTCGGCCCGCGGATCGGGAGGTCGACCGGCACGAACTCCTCACCGGCGGCCCGCGCCGCCAGAAAGACTCCGCGGTCCCAGCGCCGTCTCAGCGTGGCAACGACATCCGACGGGGTGGTGCACTCCGTCACGGCAATTCACCGCTCATCCGGTGCGGGAATCCTCACCGACCATGGACACCATCTCCCGCAGCCGGCGCTGCTCGCGGTACTCCTCGATGGTCAGGCACTGCAGCTGCGAGTTGCTGCCGGTGCGATTCTCCACGTAGCCGACGGCCGACACGAACGGCTCGATCGTGTAGATCTTGGTGAGCGGCGTGACGATCAACAACTGCAATCCGAGGCGCTCGAACAGCGACAACGCATAGCGTGCCGACTCGTCGGAGCCACGACCGAACGCCTCGTCGATCACGACGAACCGGAAATCCCGCGACGTGGTCACCCCCCACTTCAGATCGAATTGGTACGCGAGCGACGCGGCGAGAATGGTGTACGCCAACTTCTCCTTCTGGCCACCCGACTTACCGTCCGAGTCGGTGTAGTTCTCGAACTCGACGTCGGTTTCGGAGTAGCGTTCGGAGGCCGCGAAGGTCACCCAATTACGTACATCGGTCACGTATTTCGTCCACTTGCGGTCCACTTCGGTGAACCCTTCGCGGCCCCGGAATCGCTCCACCAGCGACTTCACCAGGAGGAACTTCTCCTCGGCGTAGTGGTCGTCGGCGTCCGCGTCGAACGATCCGTCGCTGCAGCGGCGCAGCTGGTCACGGAACTCGCGGACCTCGCCATTGTGCGACGGATTCACCTCGAGCCGGATGTAGCGGCCGGCGTTGTAGTCGATGCCCGACAGCGATTCGTTGATGGTGTCGATCTTGGTGCGGATCTGGTCGACTTCTTTGTTCAGCTGTGCCGAGAAGATCGCGATGTCGCGAATCGCGTTGGTGTTCAGGTAGTTCTTGAACTCGGACTCGAAGCGCGGCAGATCGTCTTCGGCCAGCCGGCGCTGCAAATCGATGAACTCGCCGGCTGCGGCGATGTCGGCGTCCATCTCGGTGGTCAGCACCGGATGGTTGCGCTTGAACTCCGACATCTTGTTGACGACACGGGTGGCGAGCGATCCCGCGCGGGATGCGTGCCCCTCTGCGTCGGTGGTGAGTTGCGCCGACATGGCACTCTCGGTGCGGTCGCAGGTGGTCAGGGTGAGTCCGCCGTCCCCGAGCGCCGAGGTTATCGCCGGGAAATGTCCCACCGCAGAGGCGAATCCGTCGTCGGCGAGGATAACCTCGGCGGCGTCGCGCCCGGTGGTGGCGTTGTCCAGGGCGATTTCGAGGCGGGACAGTGAGTCGCGCAGGGTATCTCGCCGAAGGTCGGTCTCGGTGATCTCCGTCGCTGTCGCCGTGATGGCGGCAGTGATCCGGGCCAGTTCGTGCGACGACTGCTCGAGTTCGGCCTTCCTCTTCTCCAGTGAGGCGATGCGGGCGGCCACCGACATCCAGTCGATGGTGTCGAACGACGTGAACACGGTGAGCTTGCCGAGTGCGGTGCGGCGGCGGTCGATCGCGCCGAGTCGCGTTGTCTGCTCGGCGATGTCGGCGTCGATACGATTGAGCTCGGTCTGGATGCGTTGGCCTTCGGCCAGAAGTGCCGCGATCTTCTGCTCATTGCGCCAGCCGAGAACGTAGCGTCGTCGATCGTCCACCCGGTAGGAGTCGTCCTTCTCGTGGCGACCGCCGCCGGAACGGACCTGACCGGCCACCGTGACCGCGAACTCCTCGCTGCGGAACTCGGCCATCGTCTCGGCGCACACGTGCCGCGCCCGCTCGAAGAGCTTGCGTTCCAGCCAGCCGTAGAACGGCCCGTCCTTGATGTCGAGCTTGTGCGCCAACGCGTTCGACGGCGGTGTGGTGATGCCCTGCAGCGACGTCCGTGGCGGCACCTTGAAGTAGACGACGCGGCCGCCGAGGTGATTGTCGTTGATCCAGCCCGACACCTCGTCGTAGTCGTCGGCCGAGACCAGCAGCGAGAGACCGAAGCTGCGCAGGACGCGTTCGGCCGCACCCTCCCACCGGGTCTCGTCGTCGCGGACGCCGATGAGTTCGCCGACGAACGGTAGATCGTCGGACCCCAGACCGGTTCCGTCGCAGATCAATTCGCGGATGCGGAGATTGTGGTCGGGGATGTTGGTGGTGCGGCCACGCAGGCTGGCGATCTCGTCGCCGACGCGTCGACCGTCGCTGTCGAGTTGCCGACGATCCACGCCGAGTTCGGTGACCGCATTGTGGCGCTCGGCGATCTCGTCGTCGAGCTGCTCGACGGTGGCTGTCACCTCGTGCAGCCGATGATCGAACTGGACCCGGTCCTCGACGGCCGGCAGCTGCGCGTCGTCGAGAAGTGCGACGAACCGCTGGTGCTGCTCACTGCGTTCGGCCTGCTGCCGCTGTCCTTCGGTGATGCGTTGCTCGAGCGTGGCGATCTCGGTGCCGCCGTGGCCTGCCTGCTCGATCTCCAGTTCCCGCAGCCGGCTCCGCAGGTCCGTCAACTGCTGGTCGACGGCCACCAACTGTGCTCGGGTCGAGGTGAGATCGTCGGTGCGCGCATCGATCTCGACGGCGAACAGCTCGCTGCGGCGCCGCGCGAAATAGAAGCGCAGCGCGTCACGCCGCGCCCGCAGTTCGTCGGCCTGCCGGGTGTGTTCGGCGTAGCGTCCGTAATCGTCGAGCATCGGCTCGAGTTCGGCGAGTTGGGTGCGCGCCAGGACGACGGCGTCGTGCGCGGCGGTCAGGTCGTGGAAGTGGCTCACCAGTGTGTCGACCCACGTGCTCGAGTCGAACGGTTCGAGCATATGGTCGCGGACGAAGTCGTTGAGGTTGCCGACGGCTTTCATCGACACGGTCTGATGGAACAGCTCCATCGCCTGCTCGGATTTGATCGCCAGGCTGCGGCGGTAGTCGCGGCCGTAGTCGGGGAAATGGTCATGGATGCGGGTGCCGCCCTGGCGCAAGCGTTTACGCAGGGTCTTGAGGTCGGTGCCGAAGTCGGTGAAGTCAGCGGCGATGTCGAGGGCCCGATCGGTGACGGTGAAGAACCGTTCGGGCTGACCGTTGTCGTGACGCATCGAGAAGACCTGCGCGAGAGTCACTTCCTCGTCGAATCCGTCGTTGCGGAACACCCCGAGGATCACCGAATAGCTCGACGTCCCGCGCAACGCGACCGGCCGGGAACTGCCGGTGACCTCGTTGCGTTCGGATTTGTAGTGGCCGAGCACATACGACCGCAGATCGCGCTCGCGGGTGTCGGCGCCGGCAGCCTTGTTGTAGGCCACACGGTTGGCCGGCAACAGCAGCGTGGTGAGTGCGTCGACGAGGGTGGACTTGCCCGAACCGATGTCGCCGGTGAGCAGACCGTTACGTCCGTCGAGTCGCAGGGTCCAGACACGGCTGTCGAAGGTGCCCCAGTTGAGCACCTGGAAGGTGTGCAGCCGGAAACCCGATTGGCTCGGGCCGCCCTGGAGTTCGGTGGGGGAGAACAGTCCGGTCATCGTCTCAGGCCTCCGCGAGGGTCTCGGTGTACTCGGCGAGGTGGGTGTCGAGTTCGGCCAGCCATTGTGCATCGACAAAGGCCTTGATCACCCGTCGCACCTCGAAGTGCCCTTCCTGCTTCGGGATTCGCCGGACGAACCCGAGGTCGGTGGCCCGCCGAACGGCGGTCTCCACCTGATCCGCGGTGCGCGCCTCGTTGGTGGTCTGCGGCAGGAACGGTGTCATCATCTCGACGATCTGGTCGTTGGTCAGGATGAGTCGGGCTCCGGAGTCGGTGCTGTCGAACTCGGCGAGACGTTTGCGCAGTAGCGCGATCAGCAGACTGGTGTGCAGGGAGAGTTGATGGCGTGGAACCAGTCTCGGGATTCCCCTTTCGGCCAACTCGTCGTCGGATCGGGACCGCAGAAACGCGTACCCCTCGGCCTCGTCGATCATCACGGTCAGTCCCAGGGTGGCGACGTAATCGCTGACCTGGGCGGAGAGTCCGACGATGTGCTGCCACACCGCTTCGTGGGTGTCGCGATAGACGACACCTTTCATCAGTGTGGTGACGGCCAGTGGCAGGCTCAGGTCGTCGCGGGAGATGGGACGGCTCATCGGGATTGGGCTCCAGACGTGGCTCGGGTGTAGATGACGCGGGGAATGCGTGCGGTGCGCTCGGCGCCCTCGTCGTCGATCCAGGAGACGGTGTCGGTGGTGGTCTCGTCGAAGGTCTTGGCGAACGTCTCGTCGGTCAGAGAGAGGTAGGTGACGAGTTCGGCGAGGCCCTGACTCAGCGGGGCGTCCGCCACGACCTCGGACAGTGTGATCTGGGATTTGCGGCGCAACACTTTTCGGACACCGTCGATCAGTGGGAGCGGGTCCACGTGGATCTGTTCGTAGAGTGCGTCGGCCGATCCCTCGGCCCGGCCGGCCTCGACACCGCTCGAATCGACGGCCGCAGTGGCCGGTTTGCGGTAGAGCGGGCGTTCCATCGGAAGGCTGACCGTGGGGGCGGCGTCGTCCATCGGATGCGTGAAATCGTGGGCGCGCTGATCGCGCAGCCCGATCGCCCTGGATTCGATGCTGCGCAGCAGGTCCATCACGCGGCGGTTCTCGAGCCACACCTGATCGTCGAGGAACCGTCGGAGCTGCTCGGAGAGTTGCCGCACAGTCGACTGTGCACGCCCGCCGGCGTCGAGCCAGTCGTGATGGACATGACCGAGCCGGGTGTCGACGCCGGACAGGTCGTCGAGCGACTGCACGCTGCGGATCAGCTCGGTCAGCTCGTCGAGCCGGTCGGCAGACAACAGCAGGTCGTAGAACGCGCGGAAGCTGCGGCCCTGATCGGAGTCGCTGATGAGGTTGCGGCTGCCGACGATCTCGTCGAGCAGTTCGCCCTTCGTTCCGTTCCACGTCGCGATCCGCTCGCGCATCTCGCGGTCGAGAGAACGGAAGTTCGCCTCGACCTCGCGGAAGTCCGACAGCAACGCCCTGGCCGTGTCCGCGAACTGCTGGTATCGGTCATTGCGGCTGGTCGAGTCCAGCACCCGGATGTCGCCGCGCTCGACCGCGGCGATCTCGGCGTCGATCTCCGCGCGCCGTCGCCGCAGCTCGGCGAGCCGGATCTCCGGATCGGTCTCGGTGCCGTAGACGATCTGGCGCAGCAGGTCGAAGACGGTGTTCAACCGCGACTCGGTGCCGACGAACCCCCGCTCGCGAAGCGCCCCCACCCAGGCGACCGCGCGTTCGACGGCAGGTGTCGCGTCGTAGTGGGGATCATCGCTGCCGGCGACGTAGTACTTGCGCAGCCAGCCGGTATCGGCCGACGACCAGTCGTCGAGGTACGCCTTCGCCGACTTGGGATAGGTGCCTTCGCCCAGGCGCTGATTGAGCGCGTAGAGCTCGTCGTCGAGCAGGTCGACGAGCTCGGGCGCGGAGATCTCACGCACATTGTCGTCGACGAACACCCGGCCGAGAAATGCCAGGATGAGTGGTGCGTTGTCGGCACGCAGCAGACGCCAGGCGGCGCTGCTCGCGCGCACGGAGACGATCTCGTCGTACTGCATGGCGCCACCTTAGCGACGGGGTCCGTCAACTTCCGGCAGGGCACTCCGGGGCCGCGACGTCGGCGAACAGATGGAGATGCGCGCTGATGTCACGCCAGTCATCCACAGTCCCTTGCGACGCATCAAGCACAAACGTTTCGGCATCATCGACGTCGAAATCGCCGGCGAGTTCGATGCCGTTCAGCCCGAGGAGGAGCCACGCCGACGCCCACGCGGTTCGCTTGTTTCCGTCGGCGAACGGGTGATTCCTCGCCACGGAGTGCATCAATGCGGCGGCTTTGTCGAAAACGGTCGGATACGCGTCAAGGCCGAACACACTGGATTGTGGTCGCGCGATCGCCGCCTGCAGCAGGCCCTCATCGCGGACGATGAGTACGAAATCGCAAGCACGCGAACCGACGGTGATCACCGCCCAGCGATCCGGGAAGCGGATCTCGCTCATTCGAGACGCTTGTTGAGTTCGGCCGATCTCGTCGCGATGCGATCCGCGAGATCGAGGACTTCGCGGCGGTAGTCGCTGGCGGCCTTGAGCGCCGCCTCCCGGACGAAGGGTTTGAGCGCCATGTTGTGGCGCTTCGCCGCTTCCTGGATCTGGCGGTGTTCGTCGTCGCTGAAGCTGATGTTGAGCGATGGCATGGCTATCCGTCCCACTAGGTACCCCCCAAGGTACCCAACACGGTGCCGTGGGCCCACGGATCAACCCGCGGTTCTTCCGCACACTGTGCAAAGACCCCCCGAAAGCTTGCGGAGGGTTCTCGCAAACCGGGGGGAGAAACGACAGAACCCGGCAGAGGAAGCCTCTGCCGGGTCGTAGTGGTCGAGTACGAGCTCTAGCTGTGGTAGGGCTCCGCGCTGACCAGCGTCACCTTGACCAGCGCGCCGGACGGCACGCTGTATTCACGGGTCTCGCCGACCTTCGCGTCGATCAGTGCGGCGCCCAACGGTGAGCTGGGGGAGTAGGTCTCGATGGACCCGCCCTTGGCGCTCTCCTCGCGGGTGGCGATCAGGAAGGTCTCGGTGTCGCTCTCGTCACCGTCGTAGTAGACCTTGACGACCGAGCCCGGCAATGCCACACCCGACTGGGTGGGGGCCTCGCCGACCTTGGCGTTGTTCAGCAGCTCCTGGAGCTGCCGAATGCGTGCTTCCTGCTGGCCCTGCTCTTCGCGGGCCGCGTGGTAGCCGCCGTTCTCCTTGAGGTCGCCCTCTTCGCGACGCTCGTTGATCTCTGCCGCAATGACCGGCCGGTTGGCGATCAGCGCATCGAGCTCGCCCTTGAGGCGGTCATGCGACTCCGGCGTCAGCCAAGTCACCTGGGTGTCGGTCATGGTCACTCCTTCGTGGTGTCCGCGCACCGGGCTCCTTTTTCACCCGGCACATGTGGACTGCTCCAAATGCAGCAACACGACCCCTCGCGGAGCCGTGTATCAGTACAGGATACCAGTCTGTGAGAGCTATGGCACATCCGCCTCCGCGGCGCGTGCTTCGGAGAGTGCTTCCTGGTAGCTCGGCTCGTGTCGTTTCAGCCAGCCGCAGACCAGATAGGTGACGGGCATGATGACGATTTCGACGAGTGTCTTCCAGACGAACCCGACGGCCGTGTAGTTGATGAAGTCGCCCCAGGTGGAGATGCCGAGCGCCGATGCGGCGATGGAACAGAACACCAGGGTGTCGGCGAATTCGCCCACCACCGTCGAGGAGATGAGGCGCGCCCAGAGGTGCTGCTCGCCGGCTCGTTCCTTCATCTTGACCAGCACAAACGAGTTCAGGAACTCGCCGGCGAGATAGCCCGCCAACCCTGCCAGCAGGAACTGCGGGACCACCCCGGCGACCGCCTTGAAGGCGTCCTGATTCTCGTAGAAACCGGCGGCCGGCAGCTCGATCGTCAGCCAGAAGCAGATCGATGCCAGCAGGAGGATCGCGAACCCCGCGAAGATCGCCCGGCGCATCGCGCGGAAGCCGTAGACCTCGCTGATCACGTCGCCCAGCACATACGCGAGCGGGAACAGGTAGAACGCGCCGTCGGTGACCAGACCGTTCATCTGGATGGGCCCGGCGGACAGGTGCAGCCAGTCGTCGAACAACACGACGCCCTTGGTGCCGGTGATGTTGCTGATCAGCATCACCCCGACGAACAGCGCCATCGCGAACGCGTAGTACGGGCTCGAGACGGTCGCGAAGACCGCGCGATCGCGGGTCGGCGCGCTCATGTGTCGGGGCGGGTCAGATAGGTGGGGACGTCGGTGGTGCAGCCGAAGACCTCACCGATCACCGGCGGTTTCGACGTCGTGACCTCGGTCCGGACGCCGATCTGGGTCTGTGACCCGCCGGGGATCAGGATCTCGCGCCGGCCGGTCTCGTCGCCGTCCTTGGATCGGCCACGCACCACACATGCCACCGGTCGCGACGGATCCTTGCGGGTCACCGTGAGCTGGACCGACACGGTGGACGGGTTCAGGATCTCGTAGGCCGTGGCCTCTCCGGACACATCGGGAGTGGCGAACCTGTTGTAGGCGAGCCAGGCGAGTCCCACGCCGGCCACGACGACGAGTACCGACAGTCCCAAGAACCAGCGACGACGACTGGCCGACGATTGTGTCGACGGGTACGTGGCACGCGGACCACTGCGCGGCGCGTCGGGATCGGCGGGTGCCGCCGTCCCCCCGTCTGAACTGTTCACGCGTCAATACCTACCATGGGAGGAGTACCGATCCGAAGGTGAGGAACTGTGACCGAATCTCGTGCAGGAGGGCCCCACGCCGGGCTTCGTCTGATGGCGGTCCATGCTCACCCCGACGACGAGTCGAGCAAGGGCGCCGGGACGATGGCGAGATACGCCGCCGAAGGCAATGACGTCCTGGTCGTCACACTCACCGGCGGCGAACGAGGCGACATCCTGAACCCGGCGATGGACCGTCCCGGTGTCAAGGACCGGATGAGCGAGATCCGCGAAGAAGAGATGGCGCAGGCGGCCAAAGCCCTCGGCGTGCAGCAGCTGTGGCTGGGGTTTGTCGACTCCGGACTCCCCGAAGGCGACCCGCTGCCGCCGGTACCCGAGGGCTCGTTCGCGGCGATCGACATCGAGGAGCCCATCGAGGCGCTGGTCAAGGTGGTGCGCGAGTTCCGCCCGCACGTGATGATCACCTACGACGAACACGGCGGTTATCCGCATCCCGATCACATCCGCGATCACGAGGTGTCGGTCGCGGCGTTCGAACGGGCCGGCGATCCCGACGCGTACCCGGGCACCGGCGCGCCGTGGACCGTCTCGAAGCTGTACTACACCCACGGGTTCATCAAGGACCGCATGGTGCTGTTCTCCGACGAGTTCGAGCGGCACGGTCAGGAGAGCCCGTTCAAGGAGTGGCTCGAACGGTGGGAGCGTGACCCCAGCCGCGGTGATCTGATGGGCCGGATCACGACCCAGGTCGAGTGCGGCAAGTACTTCCCGCAGCGCGACGACGCCCTGCGGGCGCATGCGACGCAGATCGATCCCAACGGGGTGTTCTTCGCAGTCCCGCTCGAGTGGCAGCAACGGCTGTGGCCGACCGAAGAGTTCGAACTCGCGCAGACACGGGTGAAGACATCGATCCCCGAGACCGATCTGTTCGCCGGAATCGAGGAACGATGAGCCCGACGTCGATCGTGACCGGACTCAGTGTCCTCGCCGCGCAGGAGCCGGAGGGGCCCGAGTTCGGCAAGGCGTCCCCGCTCGGTCTGCTGATCATCCTGGTGCTGTTGGTGGCCACCGTGCTGCTCATCCGCTCGATGAACGCCCAACTCAGGAAGCTGCCCAAGACTTTCGACACCGAGCATCCGGAAGCCGACCAGGCGTTCGACGAGGGCACCGACTCGTTCGCCGCCGAGCCGGACGATTCCGGCGACAACGGTGCCGTGGACCCGACGAATGGGGCGCACGCCGATGAACGAAAGTCAGCCGGAACCTGATCGGTTGCAGCGCAACACGTTAGGGGACGCGACAAGTCCCTACCTGCGGCAGCACGCAGACAATCCGGTGCACTGGCGGGAGTGGGGGGCCGACGCCCTCGACGAGGCTCGACGACGAGACGTGCCGATCCTGCTCTCGGTCGGCTATGCCGCCTGTCACTGGTGCCATGTGATGGCGCACGAGTCGTTCGAGGACGACGCGACGGCCGCGGTGATGAACCGGGACTTCGTGTGCATCAAGGTCGATCGCGAGGAACGGCCCGACATCGACACGATCTACATGAACGCCACCGTGGCGATGACCGGGCAGGGCGGCTGGCCGATGACCTGCTTCCTGACCCCGGCCGGCGATCCCTTCTACTGCGGCACCTACTACCCGTCCACGCCGCGGGGGCAGATGCCGTCCTTCCGTCAGATCATGGGCGCGGTCAGCGAGGCCTGGCTGCAGCGCCGCGACCAGATCGACGCGATGGGCGTCAAGGTGCGAGAACACCTGCAGGCCAACGCTGCTGCGTTACCCGTCGCCGACATCTCGCTCGACGACCGGCTCCTGGAGTTCGCGGTCACCGCGGTCCTCGACGACGAGGATCGCACGGCCGGTGGCTTCGGTGGGGCGCCGAAATTCCCGCCGTCGGCGTTGCTCGAGGGGCTGGTTCGCTCCTCGGAACGCACCGGCGACCCCGCCGCGCTCGCCGCGGCCGCGCGCACGTGCGACGTGATGGCACGGGGCGGCATCTACGACCAGCTCGCCGGCGGATTCGCCCGCTACGCGGTCGACAACGACTGGGTGATACCGCATTTCGAGAAGATGCTGTACGACAACGCGCAACTGCTGCGCGCCTACACCCATCTCGCGCGCCGCACCGGTGATCCGCTGGCGCAGCGCATCACCGAGGAAACCGTGACGTTCCTGCAGCGTGATCTCCGCGTGTCGGCGGGGTTCGCGTCCTCGCTCGATGCCGATGCCGCCGGCGTCGAGGGCTCCACCTATGTGTGGACGCCGACGGAACTGGCCGAGGTCCTCGGTGACGACGACGGAGGCTGGGCGGCAACGCTGTTCGAGGTCACCGACACCGGCACCTTCGAACACGGCCGGTCCACGCTGCAGCTGAGCTCGGACCCCGATGACCCCGCACGATTCGCGTCCGTGCGGGAGCGTCTGCTCGCCGCGCGCGCACTCCGTCCGCAACCGGCTCGCGACGACAAGGTGGTCACGGGCTGGAATGCGATGACGGTGACCGCGCTGGCCGAGGCCGGTGCGGGCCTGCGGCGGCCGGACTGGATCGAACTCGCGGCCTGGTGCGCCCGGTCGCTCATCGACACCCACATCGTCGACGGGCAGCTGCGGCGGTCGTCGCTCGGGGGCGCCGTCGGGGTGCCGGCCGCGGGACTCGACGATCATGCCGCGCTGGTCACCGCGTTGCTCACCCTGCATCAGGTGACGGGCGAAGAGACTTGGTGTGATGACGGATTGGCGCTGCTGGACACCATGATCGACAGGTTCGCCGATCCGGCGGCGCCGGGATCGTGGTTCGACGCGACGGGTGAGGGCCTGATCACGCGGCCTCGCGATCCGGTCGACGGCGCGACGCCGTCGGGCGCATCGCTGGCGGCCGAAGCGCTGCTGGTGGCATCCGCGCTCGCCCCGTTCGGGCGGGCCACCGGTTACGCGGAGTTGCTCGACGCCACGCTGGCGCGCGCGGCGGTGTTGCTGGCGAAGCTGCCTCGCTCGGCGGGGCATTGGCTTGCGGTGGCGCAGACGCGGTTGTCGGGTCCGCTGCGGGTTGCGGTCGCGCAGGCTCCCGACAGCACCGGTGAGCTCGCCGCGCACGTGTGGTCGGTCGCGCCCGGCGGAACCATCATCATTGCCGGGCAACGTGATTCGGTTCCACTCCTCAACGGTCGGGGGACCGTCAACGGTGTCGACGCGGCGTATGTCTGCCACGGGACCGTGTGCAAGGCGCCCGTCGTCGACGCCGACGCGATCGACATCCTGCTCGGCAAGCGCAGTGACTGATATCGCGGCGTTCTCCGTCCGCGAGGCGGTGGCCGACGACGCCGTCGTGGTCAGTGAGCTGCGGGCCCGCGTCGCTGCCGAGGGGCGGTGGCTGGGCACCGAGCCACCCGTCGACGTCGACGACTTCGCGCGGAGGTTTCTCGACGTGCTCGACGCTGATTCGTCGTATGCCGTTGTCGCCGTGGATGAGTCGGGGACCGTCATCGGCTTTGTCGCGGTCTTCACCGTACTGCCCGGGGTCACGACCTTCGGTATGGCGGTGGCGCTACAGTGGCGGCGTCGAGGTGTGGGTGGCGCCCTGGTCGATGCGCTGCTCGCCTGGAGCCGACGCCGAGACGCGCACAAGGTGATCCTGGAGGTGTGGCCGCACAACGAGGCCGCGATCGGCCTCTACTCCTCGCGCGGATTCGTACGGGAAGGGCTGCGGCGCAGCCACTATCGCCGACGTAACGGCGAACTGTGGGATGTGGTGGAGATGGGCTTGATACTCGGCGAGTAGGCGGGCGGTACGGCTCAGCGCTCGTCGAGCGCTGATCGCAACACCGCGTCGGCGTTGTCGCGGATGATGCCACGCGCTTCGGTTGGGGACACCCCGGCGACATCGACCAGCCAGATCCACGCCTCGATGCCGGCCACCGCGCGCAACCGGAGTGCGGCACGACGAGTCCGGTCGCCCGACCACGACGGGCCGAGCACGGCCAGTGCCGCGGTGAACCAGCCGATCGCCCGCCCACCCCGCAGCGGGGCGCGGTCGGGATCGGTGTCGAGCGCCGTCCGGAGCGCGGCCCGCAACTGCGCTTCCCACTTCTCGATGATGTCGAGCTGGAGGTCGACGACCACCCGCACCCGGGCCGCCGCATCCTCCGGGCGGTCACCGGTGAACCGGGGGCTCTCGGCGATCTCCGGATAGCCGGCCGAGATCAGCGCGGTCTGGTCGGGAAAGTAGCGGTAAGCGGTGGTGCGGGAGATGCCCGCGTGCCGGGCGACCTCGTCGACGGTGGGCGAGGCGGTGGTCGCCATCAGTTCGTGCAGGGCCGCCACCAGTGCCTCCCGGGTGCGCTGCTTCTGGCGTGCCCGGCCTCCCGCTTCATAGGGCACCGCCCGCCCGGCCGGGGAATGTCTCGACGCCGCCACGGCTTCACGGTACCATTGTTCCGTAATGGGACAGAGATCCCATGAAAGGCCCACGAAGGAGGACACGATGTCCGACATCGACACGGTCGCGACCGACCCGATCGTCACCGATCCCACGCTGTACCGGGTGCTCCTCGAGAACGACCACGTGCGGGTCCTGGAGTACCGCGACGAGCCCGGCGACGCCACGCACACGCACCATCACCCGGACAGTGTGATGATCCCGCTCGCGCACTTCCGCAGACGCCTCACCGTCGACGATCGGCAGGCCGAGGTGGAACTCGAGCCGCTCGCGGTGCGCTGGCTCGATGCGCAGCATCACCAGGGGACGAACATCGGGACCACGCCGACTCACGCGATCTTCGTCGAACTCAAGGAAGCCGGCCGACGCGAGGAGATGCCGGAAGCGCTCGGGCCCGCGGGGTAGGGCGACGGGGTAGCGCGGCCGGTCACACCGCCGATCGCGTCGCCGCCGCACCCTCCGGGCCGACGAGTGTCGACAGGCGGCGATCGCCGCCGACGTCCTGCAGCAGTGCCACACCCGCCGGGCGGAGGTCGATGTCGGCGCCGTGAGCGATCGGCCAGCCGAGGAACCGACAGACGAACGATCGGGAGAAGTGTCCGTGCGACACGACGATCACGTCCGAGGCCGCCAGCCGTCGGCCGACGACCTCGACCGCGGCATCGACCCGAGCGGTCATCTGTTCCACCGACTCCCCGTTGGGCGCGCCCTTGGTCCAGATGGCCCAGTCGGGATCGTGCTCGGCGTGGATCTGTGGTCGGGTCAATCCCTCGTAGTCGCCGTAGTCCCATTCCGCGAGGCGATCGTCGACCTCGTCGACCCGCAACCCGGCGAGCTCGGCGGTGCGCCGGGCCCGGCGGCGCGGCGAGGCGAGCACGTAGGGGTCTCGCAGCTGCAGCCTCTCGGCGATCCCCCGCAGATTCCGCGCATCGGTCTCGCCGCGTTCGGTGAGATCGATGTCGGTGCTGCCGGTGTGACGGTCGGACAACGACCACTCCGTCTGACCGTGGCGGACGAGCAGGACCCGGTGATGCATGCGAGGTTCGGACACCTCTCGAGAATAGGCACATCACCGATGTCGATCCGGGGCGATCGCTGCGTCATAGGGGTGACGGCGGCATCGGGCTGTCATCATCGGATTCACGGACCTCGTGGATCCGCCGACCGAAGGGACCCCACAATGCAGTACATCTTGGCGATCACCCTCGACGAATCCGTCCCCGCGCCCGCTCCGGGCGACCCCGGCTTCGCCGAAATGCGTGAGGCATGGACCACCTACGGTCGTGCCCTGGCGTCGGCGGGTGTCCTCGTCGACGGCGCCAGCCTGACACCGAGCAGCTCGGCCACGACCATGCGGATCGCGCTCGGCACGTCACCGACCATCACCGACGGGCCCTACGTCGAGGCCAAAGAACAGCTCGCCGGCTACTACCGGATCGAGGTCGAGGATCTCGACGCGGCCCTGGCGTGGGCGGGCAAGATCCCGCTTCCGTTCGGGGTGGTGGAGGTGCGGCCGGTGCGGCTCTATGCGGGGCCGGACGGCACCCCGACACCGGCGAATCCCTGACGCGCACAAGCGGTCATCCATGGGTGACGTCGTCGACGCCGCGGTCACGGCGGTGGCGCGCGAGGAGAGCGGGCGCGTGCTTGCTCTCCTCGCCGCCCGGTTCGACGACGTCGACCTCGCCGACGACTGCGTGCAGGACGCACTCCTACAGGCGATGGAAACCTGGCGTACCAAGGGAATTCCGGACAACCCGGCCGCCTGGCTGTTCACGGTGTCACGCAACCGGATGGTCGACCAGCTGCGGCGGAGCGCGAGTTCTCGACGCCGATTGGCTGCCGCGGCAAGGGATCTGACTGCCGACGAGCCCGTGGACGCCGACGTATCGCTCCCGACGGTCCGCACCGGCGCCGAGGTCGGCGACGAGCGTCTGCGCCTCATGCTGCTGTGCTGTCATCCCGCGCTCGATGTCGCCGCCCAGACCGCACTCACCCTGCGCCTGGTCGGGGGACTCACGACGAACGAGATCGCCGCCGCCTTCCTGGTTCCGGAATCGACTCTGGCGCAACGGATCGTGCGCGCCAAACGGAAGATCCGTGACGCGAGGATCCCGCTGGTGATCCCCGACGATCTCGACGGCCGCGTCGACGCGCTGCTCGCGGTGCTGTATCTGATCTTCAACGAGGGGTACCTCGCCACCGACCGTGACGCCGCGGCACTCGTCCGCGTCGACCTCGCCGAAGAGGCGATCCGGCTGTCCGAGGTGCTCACCTCGCTGATGGACGCCAACGGCGAGGCACACGGCTTACTCGCGCTGGAGTTGTTCCACCGCTCCCGATTCGCCGCCCGGGTCGACGAGGACGGCGATCTGGTCACGCTCGAGCACCAGGATCGCGGGCGGTGGGATGACGCGATGATCACCCGCGCCCGGGACGTGCTGGCGACGGCCGTCGCGCGACCGGGTGTGGGGCCCTACCGGATTCAGGCGCTGATCGCCGGCATCCATGCCCGCGCGATGAGTTCTGCGGACACCGACTGGACCACCATCGCCGAGCTCTACGCCATCCTCGAACGTATGAACCCCAGCCCGATCGTGCGGCTGAACCGGGCGATCGCGGTGGGCATGGCGGATGGTCCGGCACGTGGCCTCGACGACCTCGACGACGTCGCCGGCTTGTCGGACCATCATCTCTGGCATGCCGCCCGAGCCGAGATGCTGGCTCGGCTCGGGCGAGAAGACGAGGCGCGCAGCGCATTCACCGAAGCGCTCACGCATGTCCGCAACCCGGCTGAACGGCGGCACCTGCAGCGCCGGCTCGACATGCTCAGCGACTGACGGCCTTCGCCAGTTGGTCCACCGCCCAATCGATTTCGTCCTCGGTGATCACCAGCGGCGGCGCCAGCCGAAGTGTCGATCCGTGGGTGTCCTTGGCGAGGACGCCGAGCTCGGACAGCCGCAGACAGACCTCCTTGCCGGTACCGAGTGCGGGATCCACGTCGATGCCGGCCCACAAGCCTTTGCCGCGCACCGCGATCACGCCATTGCCGACCAGCGTGCGCAAGCGGCTGTGCAGGCGCTCGCCGAGTTCGGCCGCCCGGGCCTGCCACGTCCCCTCGGCGAGCATGTCCACCACCGTGAGTCCCACCGCTGCCGCGAGCGGATTCCCGCCGAACGTCGAGCCGTGCTCGCCCGGATGCAGGACGCCGAGCACGTCGGAGTCGGCGACCACCGCCGAGACGGGCAGGATGCCGCCGCCGAGCGCCTTGCCGAGCGTGTACACGTCGGGCTGCACACCCCAGTGCTCGACGGCGAATGTGGTGCCGGTGCGTCCGAGTCCGGACTGGATCTCGTCGGCGATCATCAGCACGTCGTGGGCGGTGCACAGGGCGCGGATCCGCGGCAGATAGTCGTCGGGCGGGACGACGATGCCCGCCTCGCCCTGGATGGGTTCCACGAGCACCGCGACGGTGTTCGCATCGATGGCATCCGCGACGGCGGCGGCGTCTCCGTACGGGACGGTCACGAAACCCGGTGTGAACGGACCGAATCCGCTGCGGGCGTCGGGGTCGTCGCTGAAGCTGACAATGCTGATGGTGCGCCCGTGGAAGTTGCCGCCGGCCACGATGATCTTCGCCTGACCGTCGGGGACGCCCTTGACGTCATAACCCCATTTGCGGGCCACCTTGATCGCGGACTCGACGGCCTCCGCGCCGGTGTTCATCGGCAGGACCATGTCCTTGCCGCACAACGTCGCCAATGCGGCGCAGAACGGTTCGAGACGATCCGACATGAACGCGCGACTGGTCAGTGTCACACGCTGCAGCTGATCCATCGCGGCCGCGACGATCCGCGGGTTGCGGTGGCCGAAGTTCACCGCCGAGTACGCCCCCAGACAGTCGAGATAGCGACGTCCGTCGACATCGGTGATCCACGCGCCCTCGGCGGTCGCGGCGGTGATGGGCAACGGGGAATAGTTGTGCGCGACATGGGGTTCGGCGATCAGCGGCATATCGGCCTCCGTTTCGACGGCCACGTCGGCGGGGTCGTCGTGCAGTGCCCTCAATTCTAGGGTGCAGCACTTGACGCCACCGCCGCCTTTGAGGAGCTCGGACAGGTCGATGCCGATCGGCTCGTAGCCGGCCGCGCGGAGTGCGGCCGCGAGTCGTGGTGCGGCATCGGTCATCACGACGTGATGCCCGTCGGAGACGAGGTTCAGCCCGAGCGCGGCCGCGTCGTCGTCGGAGGCGATGATGGCGTGCGGGAACAGCTCGGCCAGCACCATCTGCGAGGAGGGCGAGAAGGCCGGCGGGTAGTAGGCGATGTTGTCGTCGTCGAGCACGCCGAGAGCGGTGTCGAGGTGGTAGTAGCGGGGGTCGACGAGTTCGAGGGTGATCACCGGGAGGCCGGTCAGGGCGGCGATCTCGGCATGCGTGGTCCGGTCGGTGCGGAAGCCGGTGCCGGCGAGGATGCGCCCGCCGATCACCAGGAAGTCGCCTTCGCCCTCCTGGATACCGTCGGTCCGGTGCACGGGTCCGTGCCCGTTGGTGCCGAACCAGTCGGCGTAGTGATCGCCCTCGGCGGCCCGCTGCGGGAACGCGAAACGCGCGGCGATGGTGGCGCCGCCCACGCTCAATCCGCCGTTGGCGGCGTAGACCATGTCGGGCAACCCGGGCTGCGGGTCGACGATGTGGACCGCGTGCCCCAGCGAGACGAACAGGTCACGCAACGTGGACCACTGCTCGACGGCGCGCGCGGTGTCGACCGGTGTCGTCGGATCCATCCACGGGTTGATGACGTACTCGACGGCGAAATGGGTCGGCGGGGTCATTGCGTAGGTCCGGGTGCGCGGGAGTCTCGGGGCGGTGTGACAGGTCGGGGACACCGAGGGCATGGCCCCGGAGGGCACAGAGGGGCTCGTGATCGTCATGAATCGAGGCTATTCTCGTTATCTGGCGCAATCAATCGCCGTTCATTGCGCATCAGTGCAACGAAAGTTATGCAGTCCGGTAGGAGATGAAGAAACGTTGCGTGGATTCGATGATCTGGACGAAAAGGTGCTCGCCTGCCTCACCCGCGACGCGCGGGCGACCTATGCGCAAATCGGCGACGAGGTGGGATTGTCGGCGCCGGCCGTCAAGCGGCGAGTCGACCGCTTGCTCGACGACGGGGTGATCAAGGGCTTCACCGCGGTGATCGATCCCCACGCGATGGAGTGGAACACCGAGGCGTATGTGCAGGTCTCGTGCCGGGGCAACATCTCGCCCCAGGTGCTGCGCGCCGCGTGGGAACCCATTCCCGAGGTGGTCAGCGCGGCGACGATCACCGGTCAGGCCGACGCGATCCTGCGCGTGCGGGCCCGCGACGTCGGGCATCTCGAGCAGGCGCTCGAACGTATCCGCAGCGCGGGTCCGGTCGACCACTCCGAGTCGATCATCGTGCTCAGCCAGCTCATCGATCGCGGGCACCCGTGATCTCGCGTCGTTCGGAGGGCTGATTGGCGCTGATTTCTGCGCGTGCTAGCCTGACCGACGTGATCATCACCGCACGCGCCTATTGGCGCTTTATCGAGGCTCCGGGTGAGCCTGCGATGAAGCGCTGACCACCAGCGCGCGCACCACGACCCGGAGCCCCGAGCAGCGACCAGCAGGTCGCTGCTCTTGTCATTTCAAGGGCGCCGGCACGCGGTGAAACCAACCGGGGCGCCCACCGAGACCGACAGGGCCTGACCCCGAAAGGCAGTGACCATGACCACCCTCCCCGATGTGACCGCGGAATCCACCTCGGATCGCCGGATCACATCCTTCCGCTCGATCCCGTCGCCGGACACCATCCGCAGCGAACTGCCGCTCACCGCTCGGCGGGCGCTGGCCGTGCAGGCGGATCGTGACGAGATCGCCGACATCCTCGCCGGACGTGACGACCGGCTGCTCGTCGTCGTCGGACCGTGCTCGGTGCACGACCCGATCGCCGCACTCGACTACGCGCGCCTCCTCGCGCCGCTGGCCGCGCAGTACGCCGACCGCCTCAAGATCGTCATGCGGGTCTACTTCGAGAAGCCACGCACCACTGTCGGCTGGAAGGGCCTGATCAACGATCCCGGCATGGACGGCACCTTCGACGTCGAGCGAGGTCTGCGGACCGCGCGCTCGCTGCTGCTCGACATCATCGACCTCGGCCTGCCCGTCGGCTGCGAGTTCCTCGAACCGACCAGCCCGCAGTACATCGCCGACGCGGTCGCCTGGGGCGCGATCGGCGCGCGCACCACCGAGTCGCAGGTGCATCGCCAGCTCGCGTCGGGTCTCTCGATGCCGATCGGCTTCAAGAACGGCACCGACGGCAACGTGCAGGTGGCCATCGACGGCGTGAAGGCCGCGTCCGCACAACATGTCTTCTTCGGCGTCGACGACTTCGGCCACGGCGCCGTGGTGGAGACCGCCGGCAACGACGACTGCCATGTGATCCTGCGCGGGGGCACCGACGGCCCGAACTACGACGCCGGATCCGTTGCCGGCGCCGTCGCCGCACTCGCGAAGGCGTCCCTGCCGCAGCGGGTCATGATCGACTGCAGCCACGCCAATTCGGGTAAGGACCATGTCCGGCAGGCGTTGGTCGCCGAGGAGATCGCCACGACCATCCGGGCCGCACGCACCGCCGGTCACGCGGTCACCATCTCCGGCGTGATGCTCGAGAGCTTCCTCGAACCCGGTGCGCAGTCGCCCGACGCCCGGCCCCTGACCTACGGCCAGTCGGTGACCGACAAGTGCATGGGCTGGGAGACCAGTGCCGCGGTGTTGAACGCGTTGGCGCGCAGCTGACCGGTGGCACCTCAGCCGATCAGCACCAGCCACACGGCGACATAGTGCAGCAGAGCGGCCACCGCGGTACAGGCGTGGAACAACTCGTGATGACCGAAGGTGGCCGGCCAGGGGTTGGGCCAGCGCACCGCGAACAGGATTGCGCCGATGCTGTAGAAGACCCCGCCGAGCGCGAGCAGGACGGCCACGGTCATGCCGGCCTCGGCCACGAGTGACGGGGCCACGACGATGATGACCCAGCCGAGCAGGATGTAGAGCGACACGCCGAGCCAGCGTGGCGCGCTCGGCCAGATCAGCTTGAGTGTCACCCCGGCGAGCGCGCCGGCCCACACGATGCCGAGTACCCACCAGCGCACGTTCTCGGGGAGGGCAAGCACACAGAACGGGGTGTATGAGCCGGCGATGAACACGAAGATCATCGAATGGTCGGCGCGTTTCATCCGCACGTACGCGCGCGGCGTCTTCCAGGCGATGCGATGATAGATGGCACTGACCGTGAAGACTCCGACCACGGTCACCGCGTACACGGCGCACGCGACGGCGGCGCCGGTGCCTTGCAGAACGGCGGCGCCGATCACCACCGCGACCCCGAGTAGTGCGGCGGCGACAGCCGCATATTGGTGGATCACCCCGCGCAGGCGGGGTCGTTGGGCGGCCTCGAGTGGTTCGGTCAGGCTGTTCACGAAACCTACGGTACCGTAACTTTCTGCCGGGATCGTTCTAGGGGCGGTGACGATGCCCTAGGATCGAACACCGATGAAGCTTCTTCCCGATCGGCTCCGGCGACCCATGCTCAGCGTGTACGAGCGTCGTGTCGTGCAGACGCTCGATCCCGCGCAGCTGCCGCGCCACGTCGCGATCATTTGTGACGGCAATCGGCGCTGGGCGCGGGAGGCCGGATTCGAGGACGTCAGTCACGGCCATCGGGTCGGGGCGCAGCGGATCGCCGACATGCTGAGCTGGTGTGCCGAGCTGAACATCGAGACCGTCACGATCTATCTGCTGTCGACCGAGAATCTGGAACGGGCCTCCGCCGAACTCGACGCGCTGATGGAGATCGTGCCGGACATCGTCGACGAGATCTCCGGGCCCGGTGACTGGCGTGTGCGGATCGTCGGCAACCTCGATCCGCTGCCCGACGCGGTCGCGGCCCGGCTCAAGGCGGCGTCCGACCGCACCCACGGTCGTTCCGGGATGAACGTGAACGTGGCCGTCGGGTACGGGGGACGGCAGGAGATCGTCGACGCCGTGCGATCGTTGCTGTCCGAGCGTCTCGACGCCGGCGACTCGTCGGAGCAGATGATCGACGCGGTGACCGTCGAAGCGATCGACCGCAACCTCTACACCGGGGGCCAGCCCGACCCGGACCTCGTCATCCGCACCTCGGGTGAGCAGCGGCTCTCCGGATTCCTGTTGTGGCAGAGCGCTTATTCGGAGATCTGGTTCACCGAGGCCTACTGGCCGGCGTTTCGTCGGGTGGATTTCCTTCGCGCACTGCGTGATTACGCGGCCAGGAGTCGTCGGTTCGGCAAGTGAGTGTCGCTCCGGGGTACCGGGGTACCGGGGTACCGGGATGTCCGGGGTATATGGCGGCATCCGACAGGCGGTGACGTCGAGATCGCCGGACCGGCGGGGACCGACATCGTCCACATCGCCAAAACCGTTGTCCGGCAAGATAGGTCACCGAGCGAACTGGGTGATGGGTATCAGGTTCCGGGGGAAGGCGATGCCCCGGAGTGGTCAATCCCGGTGTGCGTCTGCTGTTGGCAGCGCACGTCGGCCCACCCACGTGGGTGGGCCGACCTGCCCTCACTGTGTTGTGCTGCTGCCGGTATCTCCGTCGGTGCCGCTGATGGCACCGCCACTGCCACCGGTGCCACCATCCCCGTGGTTGCCGCTGCCACCACCGATGCCGTCTGTGCCGCCGCTGCCGCCGGTGCCGCCGGTGCCGCCATTGCCGATGACGGTAGCGTTGCCACCGCTGCCGCCGGTGCCGCCATTGCCGCCGTTGCTGTGCTCGGTAGCCATGCCCTTGCCGCCGTTACCGCCGGTGCCGCCGTCGCCGCCGGTGCCGACGAGGCCGGCGTCGCCCCCGGTTCCCCCGGCCCCACCGGTCCCCCCGGTCCCTAAGATGCGTCCCATTCCGCCGGTTCCCCCGGTGCCGCCCTTGCCGCCGTCGCCGGCGACAAGTCCGCCCTTGCCCCCGCTGCCACCGGTGCCGCCATCGCCGACCGCCTCGCTGTTGCCGCCGTTGCCACCGGTGCCGCCGGTGCCGATCAGGCCGGCATTTCCACCGTTTCCGCCACGGACGCCGTCGGCTTCCGAGTTCATGTTGCTGCCGGCGTTGCCGCCATTGCCGCCGGTGCCCACGAGGAGGCCTCCGGTGCCGCCGTTGCCACCGATACCCCCGGTGCCGCCGAGACTGCCGAGACTGCCGTCGCCTCCCGTACCTCCGGCACCGCCGACGCCGAGGAGTCCTGCGTTGCCGCCGTTGCCACCGTTGCCGCCGTCGCCGCCTGCGACGCTTCCGTTTCCGCCGTTTCCGCCGTTGCCGAAGAGGAGGGTGATGCCGGTGCTGCTGGTGGTGACGCCGCCGAAGAGCAGTCCACCGTTTCCGCCGTTTCCGCCGTCGCCGTTGGTGGCGTTGCCGCCGTTGCCGCCGAGTCCGATGAGCCAGGCGTTTCCGCCGTTTCCGCCGTTGCCGTCGTAGCCGGTGACCCCGTTGCCGCCGTTGCCCCAGAGCAGTCCGCCGTCTTGGCCGTCGGCGCTTTCCCCCTTTTCGCTGCTGCCGTTGTTGCCGTTGCCGACCCAGAGAATGCCGAAGCTGGAGATCTGGACGCCGTTGTCGCCCTGCTTCACCGTGAGCAGGAAGCCGAGGTCGATGCCGTCGGCGTTGATGGTGATCAACGCGCCGGGGGTGGCGCCGACTGAGGCGGCGCTGTTCCAGATTGCCAGGTAGATGTCTTGCGCCCCGTTGACGACCGACGACACGACGTTGTCGAACGTCAGACTGTCAGACGACATCAGCTGTTGCCCGCTGTTGGTGGTGTAGCCGACCGCTGTGGTGGTGACCGTCGAGGTGGGTGTGTTGCCGCCACCGCTGTTGAGTTGGGCGACCACGTCTTCAAGCGATTGCCCCGTGAGTTGCCTGATCGCGGCACGCACATTGTCGGCGAGGTGGGTGATGGCCGGGCTGGCGTCACCGTTGGCGGTGGCTTGTTGGAGGGCGGTGAGGACGTCGGCGGTGGAGGCGAGGCCGGCGTTGTGTTGTCCGTCGCTGGTGGTGGTGACCGCTGAGCGTGGGGTGATGTTGCTGACCAGGCTTGCCAATTCGGTGTGGTCGTAGCGGCTGACCGGGGCCGACAATCCGTAGGTGTCGTGGACGCCGATGGCGGCGATGGGTAGGACGGCTGCTCCGATGCCGATCATGGCTGCGGCCGAGAGCCTGCGACCGCTGATCCTGTGGCCGATACTGCTGACTCTGTGTGTGGTCGCCATTGACCTCACCCCCGAAATAGTGAGTGCGCGAGGGCCGCTCGCGCACGGTGGTGTATTTCTTGTGCGCTATTCAGTTGTGCGTTAACAATAATTAAGTTTACTACTCTGACGCGGATGAAACTTCCGGCTGCGGTGTGATCTAGGTCTCCGCACGAGGGTTTCGATACGCCTCGTCCTCGCTTCGCTCGCTCGGGGCTACTCAACCGGCGGGTGGAAGCGACCCACAATCCGGTGGGCTGGTGGTTCGCTCAGAGCTTTCGCAAGCGAACCCGGTTGATCGAGTGATCGGGGTCTTTGCGCAGCACCAGCGTCGCGCGCGGCCGGGTCGGCAGGATGTTCTCGTTGAGATTGGGCAGGTTGATCGAGGTCCACAGATCGCGCGCCGCGATCGTCGCCTGATCGTCGGTCAGCGTTGCGTAGTAATGGAAGTGCGAATCCGGGTTGGCGAACGACGTGGTGCGCATCTTCAGGAATCGCGAGATGTACCACTGTTCGATGTCGGCCGTCTTGGCGTCGACGTAGATCGAGAAGTCGAACAGATCGGAGACCATCAGCGTCGGGCCGGTCTGCAGCACGTTCAGGCCCTCGAGGATCAGGATGTCGGGCTGGCGTACATAGTGGGCGACCTCGGGGACGATGTCGTAGGCGATGTGTGAGTACACCGGCGCGGTCACCTCGTGTGCGCCCGACTTGACCTCGGTGACGAACCGCAGCAGTGCCCGGCGATCGTAGGATTCCGGAAAACCCTTGCGGTGCATGATTCCTCGGTGTTCGAGCTCCTTGGTCGGGAGCAGGAAACCGTCGGTGGTGACGAGATCGACCTTGGGATGGGACTCCCAGCGCGCCAACAGGGCGGCGAGCACGCGGGCGGTCGTCGACTTGCCGACGGCGACGCTGCCCGCGATCCCGATGACGAACGGCACCTGCCGGTTGGTCTGCCGTTCGCCAAGGAAGGTCGACGTCGCCGCGAACAGACGTTGCCGGGCAGCCACCTGCAGATGGATCAGACGGGAGAGGGGGAGATAGACGTCGGCGACCTCGTCGAGGTCCACCTGCTCGCCGAGGCCGACGAGTTGGGCGAGGTCACTTTCGTTGAGCACCATCGGCATCGATTCGCGCAGGTCGCGCCACTGCCGGCGGTCGAGCTCCAGATACAGACTGGGGTCGCGCCCGGTTGTATCGCGTGCCATGGCGTACAGCTTATGCATCGCCCCACGCACGATCCGTCACCGGTGGGTACCGTGCACAACCATGACCTCGACTCCGATGTCCCCGGTGGTCGCCGACTACCTGCGCCTGGGACTGGCTTTCGATCGACTCGAAGAAGGTTTTGTCGACGCGTTCACCGGAGACCCCCAGCTGCGCGCCGAGGTGGCGAACGCTCCGGCACCCGAGCCGAGCGAGTTGGCCGATCGGGCGCGCGGACTGCGCGGCGAGCTGCCCGCCGATCTCCCCGCGCCGCGGGCGGCGTTCGTCGAGTCCCACCTCGCCGCCCTCGAGTGCTCGGCGCGGAAATTCGCCGGCGAACAGATCGGTTTCGTCGACGAGGTGAAGGCCTACTTCGACGTCGACATCGCGATGAACGACGACGACGGCTACCGCGATGCGCACGCGGCACTGGCCGCCGAACTCGGTGTGCCCGGTGCCTCGGGGAGCGCCCTGGCCGACGCCTACGCCGCGCACAAACGTGCCGACGAGATCCCGGCCGACCGCGTCGACGAGTGTGTCCGCGCCTTCGCCAGTGCGCTGCGGGATCGGGTGCGGGACACATATCCGTTGCCGGACAACGAGATCGTCGAGTTCGAGGTCGTCGGCGACAAACCGTGGTCCGGCTTCAACTACTACCTCGGCGGCTACCGTTCCACCGTCGCCATCAACACCGATCTGACGCAGTACATGTCGTCTCTGCCGCACCTGATCGCGCACGAGGCCTATCCCGGGCATCACACCGAACACTGCCGCAAGGAACAGATCCTGGTCGGCGGCGGGCAGGCCGAGCAGACCATCTTCCTGGTCAACACGCCGCAATGCCTGATGGCCGAGGGGCTCGCCGATCATGCGCTGCATGCGGCCATGGGCCCCGACTGGGGGCGGTGGGCCCAGGAGATCTACGCCGACCTCGGACTGCGTTTCGACGGGGAGCGCGCCCAGCGGATCTCGCGGGCATCGGCGGGTCTGCTCGGCGTGCGCCAGGACGCGGCGCTGCTGCTTCACGACCGTGGGGCAGACCAGGATTCGGTGGCAGAGTTCCTGCAGCGCTGGCTGCTGACGCCACCGGAACGGGCCCGCCAGATGCTGCGGTTCCTCACCTCACCGTTGTGGCGGGCCTACATCTCCACCTACGTCGAGGGTTACCGGCTGCTGGGGGAGTGGCTGGATCTCGCGCCGGCGCACGACCGGCTCGCGCGGTTCGGTCGCCTGCTCGACGAACCACTGACCCCCGCGCAGCTGAGAGCCGAAATCCTCGCCGTCGGACCCGGCTCATACACTGGTCAGCCATGAGCCAGAATTCGGAATCCGCCAATTCGATGTCCGTCAATTCGATGTCACTGGCCGATCTCGACCCGGACGTCGCCGCGGCGATGAACGGCGAACTGAGTCGGCAGCGCGACACCCTCGAGATGATCGCGTCGGAGAACTTCGTCCCGCGCGCCGTGCTGCAGGCGCAGGGCAGTGTGCTGACCAACAAGTACGCCGAGGGATATCCCGGCCGTCGCTACTACGGCGGCTGCGAATACGTCGACGTCGTGGAGGACATCGCGCGTGACCGCGCGAAGGAACTCTTCGGTGCCGACTTCGCCAACGTGCAGCCGCACTCCGGCGCACAGGCCAACGCCGCGGTCCTGATGGCGCTGATGAATCCCGGCGAGAAGATGCTCGGCCTCGACCTCGCGCACGGCGGTCACCTCACCCACGGCATGCGGCTGAACTTCTCCGGCAAGCTCTACGAGATCGAGTCCTACGGCGTCAGCAAAGAGGACTTCCGCATCGACATGGACGAGGTCCGCAAGATCGCCCTGGCCGGCCGGCCGAAGGTGATCTGCGCGGGCTGGTCAGCGTACCCGCGGACGCTGGACTTCGAGGCGTTCCGGTCGATCGCCGACGAGGTGGGCGCCTACCTCTGGACCGACATGGCGCACTTCGCCGGACTCGTGGCCGCCGACCTGCACCCGTCGCCCGTGCCGTACTCCGACGTGGTGTCCACCACCGTGCACAAGACGCTGGGTGGCCCGCGTTCGGGCATGATCCTGGCCCGCCAGGAGTGGGCCAAGAAGCTGAACTCGGCGGTCTTCCCCGGACAGCAGGGTGGACCGCTGATGCACGCCATCGCCGGCAAAGCCGTCGCGCTCAAGATCGCCGGCTCCGACGAGTTCGCCGATCGCCAGCGCCGCACCCTGTCCGGCGCCAAGATCCTCGCCGACCGGCTGACCGGGGCCGACGTGGAGAAGGCCGGTGTGTCGGTGCTCACCGGCGGGACCGACGTGCACCTGGTGCTCGTCGACCTGCGCAACAGCCAACTCGACGGCCAGCAGGCCGAGGACCTGCTGCATCAGGTCGGCATCACCGTCAACCGCAACGCCGTACCGTTCGACCCGCGTCCGCCGATGGTCACCTCGGGCCTGCGGATCGGCACCCCCGCGCTGGCCACCCGCGGGTTCGGCGACGAGCAGTTCACCGAGGTCGCCGACATCATCGGCACCGCACTCGCCGCCGGCACCGACGCCGACGTGTCGGCGCTGCGCGCCCGCGTGTCGTCGCTCGCGCTGGACTTCCCGCTCTACGACGGTCTCGAGCACTGGGGGCTGATGAGCCGGGCCTAACGCGGGCCCAGCGCTTGTCGCCGGCACCCGGATTTCCCACACCCATGCCTGGTTCTCTATCCTTTTCCCGATGAACGCATTGACCGAGGACGAGCTGATCATCGCGCTGGAGAAGGCGCTCCCGGAGATCGCCGAGGACCATCAGGCATCGGCACTCGCCTGGAACCCACACGATTGGGTGCCGTGGGATCTGGGCCGCAACTTCGCGTTCCTCGGCGGTGAGGACTGGGAGCCGTCGCAGCAGACGATCTCCGACGAGGCGCGTGCCGGGGTGCTGGCCCTGCTGCTCACCAAGGACAATCTGCCGTCGTATCACCGCGTCATCGCCCAACACTTCCCGGCGTTCTCCGACTGGCGGCAGCTGGTGGGTGTGTGGACCGCCGAGGACAACCGGCATGCGATCGTGCTGCGCGACTACCTCGTCGTGACCCGCGCGATCGACCCGGTCGATGCCGAGGAGCGTCGCCGCATCCACGTGACCGCCGGCTACCGGCAGCACGAAGCTGCGGTCGCCGAACTCAGCCCGCTCGACACCCTCGCACTGATGGCGGTGCACGAGAACCAATGCGTCGGGTTCATCGAGAAACTCCGTGAGGCCACCACCGACGACGTGTTCATCCAGATCCTCGCGAAGATCTCGGCGGATGATGCGCTGCAGGCCGCCACGTTCGGCGCGTTTCTCAACGCGGGACTGGTCGCCGACCCCGAGGGCACGGTGCTGGCCGTCGATCGGGCGCTTGTGCGACTTGTCACAGAATCCATCGGTTTCGACATCGCCGACTTCGATGCCGAGCGTTCGCTGATCGCCGGGTACGAGAGCGACGACACCCGCGCAGCGATTGCGGCGAAGCTCGCTGACCAGCTGAAACTCGACACGGTACAGGGTCTCGGGGACGAGGCGGAGGCCGCGCGGACACGGATCCTCGCCGCCGCGCGTCGCTGACTCGCACACCTCGCGGCAACCTGCGTTAACCCATAATTCACGCCGACACACCCCTTTCCGGCGAGCCGGATGGGGCGTGTCGGCGTACGTTGACCAGTGACGGGCCGCGGGGAAGCGGTTCGTCCGGGAGGTTCGATTCGTGGTGTTAACCAGCAACGCGAGAGGGCCGGCCCCGGTCCTCGTCCACCTCGGCTGACCAGCCGGGACGGGCAAGAACCAGCCGGTCGTCGCAACTGGTTTGTGCGGGTGCCGCACAAACGTAGGAGCCCTACGTGACCACACGCACCTACGTCCTCGACACCTCTGTGCTGCTGTCCGATCCCTGGGCGGTCATGCGCTTCGCCGAACATCATGTGGTGCTACCGCTGGTGGTCATCAGCGAGCTCGAGGGCAAACGTCATCACCACGAACTCGGCTGGTTCGCGCGTGAGGCGTTGCGGATGCTCGACGATCTGCGTCTCGAGCACGGCCGACTCGACCAGCCCCTGTCCATCGGTGACGAGGGCGGCACCCTGCAGGTCGAGTTGAATCACACGGACCCGGCGGTGCTGCCGGCGGGCTTCCGGACCGACACCAACGATTCTCGAATCCTCGCCTGCGCGTTGAACCTTCGTGCCGAGGGCAACGATGTGACCCTGGTGTCCAAGGACACCCCGCTGCGCGTCAAGGCCGGCGCCGTCGGTCTGGATGCCGACGAGTATCACGCCCAGGACGTCGTCGTCTCCGGCTGGTCGGGCATGACCGAGCTGGACGTCGAGACCTCGACCATCGACGCGTTGTTCGCCGAGGGTGTCGTGGATCTCGACGCGGCACGAGAGTTGCCGTGCCACACCGGCATTCGGCTTCTCGGCCACGGCTCGAGTGCCCTGGGCAGGGTCAATCAGGACAAACGTGTGCAATTGGTCCGGGGTGATCGGGAGGCCTTCGGTCTGCACGGTCGGTCGGCGGAACAGCGTGTGGCACTTGATCTTCTGCTCGACGACAGTGTCGGCATCGTATCGCTGGGCGGCAAGGCGGGCACCGGCAAATCGGCCCTCGCACTCTGTGCCGGGCTCGAGGCCGTCCTCGAAAGGCGCACGCAGCGTAAGGTTGTCGTCTTTCGCCCGCTGTATGCCGTTGGCGGACAACAACTCGGCTACCTGCCCGGTGGCGAGGCCGAGAAGATGGGTCCGTGGGCGCAGGCCGTGTTCGACACCCTCGAAGGTCTGGCGTCGCCCGAGGTGATCGAAGAGGTGTTGAGCCGTGGAATGCTGGAAGTGTTGCCGCTCACGCACATTCGCGGTCGGTCGCTGCACGATTCGTTCGTGATCGTCGACGAGGCGCAGTCGCTGGAGCGCAACGTGCTGCTGACGGTGTTGTCGCGACTGGGTGCCGGTTCCCGCGTCGTCCTCACCCACGACGTCGCGCAGCGCGACAACCTGCGCGTCGGGCGGCACGACGGTGTGGCCGCGGTCATCGAGAAACTCAAGGGCCATCCGCTGTTCGCCCATGTGACGCTGACCCGCAGCGAGCGGTCGCCGATCGCCGCGCTGGTCACCGAGATGCTCGAGGAGTTCGCGCCGGGAGTCGCGTACTGAATCTTTTGTGTCGAGTGGGCGCTGAATTTCGTCGAGTGGGCGCCCCGCCGGTCAGGCGGGGCGCCTTCTCGTTGGATGGGGACGCACACACGACGGTCGGGACGCCGGTGTGCACCGCGAGTTGCGGATTGGTGACCTGATCCTGACCATCACGTGATTCATGCACTCTTGCGCTTTGGCACACTGGTGTGGTGCAGAAGTTACTGATGAGGCGAATGAGGTTATTGGGACTACTGGTGATTGCGGTGCTGGCCGCTGTCGTGGGTGGTGCCGGGACGGCGTCGGCTGCTCCCACCACAACCACCCCGGCCGCCCCGTCGACGACCACCACACCGTCGACGACCTCGTCGTTTCCGGCAACGGGCATCCCGCTGCTCGACACTCTGCTGAACACGCTGGCCGGAAACTCGAGTGGTCCGGGCGGTTCGGCGGGATCGTCGGGAGGTGACACGAGCCAGATGATCGTGGTCACCGCACCCAAGGCGGCCGACACCACGGCCACCCTGACCGCATTCGAGCGGGGGTCGGATGGCACGTGGAAGCCGGTGATCGGCCCCACCAAGGCGTTCCTCGGTTCGTTGGGGATGGGCGAGCCCAAGGACAACGTCTACCGCACACCGTCCGGGACGTTCGGACTCGACAAGGCCTTCGGCCGTCTGCCCAATCCCGGAACCAAGATGCCGTACACCAAGGTGGACCGGCAGGACTGGTGGGATTCGAACATGCGCTCGCCCACCTACAACGAGTTGGTGCGGCAGCCGAAGAGCCCCGGTGGTGACAGCGAGAACCTGTACGACGCCGGACCGGTCTACGACTACGCCGTCAACATCGCGCACAATCCGCAGCGCATCCCCGGCAAGGCGTCGGCGATGTTCCTGCACGTCACCAACAATCAGCCGACACAGGGGTGTGTCGCCATCGACAAGGAACTGATGCGCAAGGTCCTCGTCTGGCTGGACCCGGCCAAGCACCCCAAGATCGCGATCGGCGTGAATCAGGCCGCACCGCAATCGGGTATGGCCCCGACGAGTCCCGCCCCGACGAGTCCCACACCGTCGAGCCCGGGAACCTCGACCACGCCTCCGGCCACGACGTCACCCGGCGGCGCGGGCCTGCTGTCGGGTCTGTCGAGCATCCCGGGTGCCGACTCGCTGACGCAACTCCTGAAGCAGTTGGTCGGTCTGGTGCCGGCGCTGCTGGGTGCCGGCAACGCGAGTTAGCCGCCGGCGCAAGGCTTGTTTCGAAAGGAACGGGGATCGTGCATCGTGCCGGTCCCCGTTTCTGCTGTCCGGGTCCGTGCCGATCCGCCGCGGGCTACTCGCGCCCCGAGACCGCGTCGGCGATCCGGGCGATGGCGTCGGTGCTCGACGACGCCTTTGCCAACTCGCGCTTGTCGGCGGTGCGGTAGGCGGCATACATCGTGGCCACACCCACGTAGCGCAGCGGCTCGGGCTCCCACCCGCGGGCGCGGTGGCCGACCCAGGGGAGTTCGGTGAGATCGGTGCGGTCGCCGAGTACGAGATCGCACAGTGTGCGTCCGGCGACGTTGGTGGTGGTCAGGCCGGAGCCCACGTAGCCGGATGCCGAGCCGATGCCCGTCGTCGGGTCGTGGCAGATCGATGCCGACCAGTCGCGATGCACGCCGAGGACGCCACACCAGGCGTGCGCGATCGGTACGTCGTGCGTGGCGGGAAAACGTTCGTGGAGGGCTTTGACGAGAGCGTCGGCGGTGCGTGGCTGGGTGGCGCCGTGATCGTCGATCGCCGAGCCGTAGCGGTACGGCACGCCGCGACCGCCGAGGGCGATGCGGCCGTCGGCGGTGCGTTGCGCATACGTGTAGGCGTGCGCCATCTCGCCGAGCAGTTCGCAGCCGTCCCAGCCGATCTCGGACCAGACGTCCTCGGGTAGCGGCTCGGTGACGATCATCGACGAGTTGAGTGGCAGGAGCTGCCGGCGCCGGCCGGGTAGCGTCGCGCCGAAACCTTCCAGGCAGACGAGGACGGTCTCCGCGGTGACACGGCCCCGATCGGTGACCACTCGCCGCGGCGCGATGTCGAGCACGGTGGTCTGCTCGTAGATCGTGACGCCGGAGCGCTCGACGGCATCGGCGACACCGCGGGCCAGCTTGGCGGGGTGCACCCGCGCACACTGTGGTGAATACATCGCGCCCACCATGTCCGCGACCTCGATGCGACGGCGGGATTCCTTGCCCGACAACAGAACCCAGTCGTCGGCGCCCATCTCGTGCTCATGGTCGACGGCCCGGGACAGCCGCTCGAACTGAGCGGGACAGCGGGCGACGTGCAGGACCCCGGACTTGACCGCGTCACAGTCGATGCCCTCCTCGCCGATGCGGTCGAGGACCTCGTCGACCCCGGCGCGCATCGTCGCGGTGAGCCGGCGGTTCGCGTCGAGGCCGTCCCGCCCCCGGTTCGCGGCGATCTCGGCGTAGGTCGCCCGATTCCCGGCGACCTCGGCCGAGAGCCACCCGCCGTTGCGGCCGGATGCGCCGAAACCACAGAACTCCTTCTCGATGATCGCGATGGACGCATCGGGGCGCGCCCGCCGCAGGTAGTACGCCGCCCACAGCCCGGTCAGTCCGCCGCCGACGATCGCGATGTCGACGGCCCGGTCGCCGGGCAGTGGCGATCGGTGCGTGATGGGTGGAATCGAGTGGTGCCAGAACGAGACGTGGCCGTTGAGCATGCCGACACGCTACCTGGCGACATGTTGCACACGCATTAAGAATCAGTTGTTTGGGTGGCGAAGACCTGCTGAATCAGTCATGATTCATTCGATCTGCAACGAAAAGCGTATTTGGTGAGGGGATAGCTCGACGGTGGTGAGTGAGTTGCCGACCACCGTGTTCCATTCGGGACCGGTGTTCGACGGCCGACGTGTGGTGCAGCGGGATCTCGCGGTCGGTGTGCATGCGGGCCGTATCGTCGCGATGGGGACGTTGTCTGACGTGGCCGAACGGCTGCCGGGGGCCGAGTCCTTCGACCTCGCCGGCCGCCTTCTGCATCCGGGTTTCACCGACGCGCACATCCACGCGCTGAGCGCGGGTGTCGACCGCAACGCCTGCGACCTCACCGCGACACACAGTGCCACCGACGCGCTGGGCGCGGTGGCGGCTTACGCGGCGAGCACCGAGGCCGACTGGATCGTCGGGTCGGGATGGTCGATGAGCCACTTCCCGGGCGGCTGCCCCACCGCGGCGGCACTCGACGCCGCAGTGGCTGACCGGCCGGCGTACCTCCTCAATCGCGACCACCACGGGGCCTGGGTGAACAGCCGGGCGCTGGCGCTGGCCGGGATCACCGCCGACACTCCCGACCCCGCCGACGGCCGCATCGAACGCGATTCCGACGGGCGACCGACGGGAACGCTGCACGAAGGGGCGATGGACCTCGTCGGCCGGCTGGTCCCGCCGGCGACGGTCGACGAGCAGCTCGCCGGATTGGCGACGGCCCAGAGCTACCTGCACTCGCTGGGCATCACCGGCTGGCAGGAGGCCATCGTCGGCGACTACCCGGGGATGGCCGACCTCGCGCCCTGCTACGAGAAATTCGAGGCCGATGGGCACCTGACCGCCCAGGTCGTCGGTGCCTCGTGGCTTCCGCGACCGACAAAGCCGGCCGATGTCGCCGACACCGTCGCCGAGTTCCTGGCACGGAAGGACGCCACGTCGGGGCGGCGCTGGAGCATGAACTCCGTCAAGATCATGGTCGACGGGGTGGTGGAGAACCGCACTGCTCTGCTCGACGAGCCCTACTGCGGCCAATGCCGTTGTGCGCCGCCCGATCACGGGTTGTCCTACTTCGACCCGGAGGTGCTGACCGCGGCCGTGACCGCCTGCGACTCGGCCGGTCTGGACATCCATTTCCATGCGATCGGCGATGGTGCGGTGCGCGTCGCGCTCGACGCGGTCGAGCAGGCCCGCATCGCCAATGGCATCACCTCCGGCCGGCACCACATCGCGCACCTGCAACTCGTGCGGCCCGACGACGTGCCGCGGTTCGCGCGTCTCGGGGTGGGTGTCAACATGCAGGCCCTGTGGGCGTGCAACGACGAGCAGATGGTCGACCTCGTCCATCCGGCCATCGGCGCCGACCGGTACCGCTGGCACTACCCGTTCGCGTCGCTGGCGGCCACCGGCGCCCGGCTGGCGATGGGCAGCGACTGGCCGGTGTCGACTCCCGATCCGTGGCAGGCGATCTCGGTGGCGGTCAACCGCACCCCGCCGGGCGAGGACACCGAACCCCTGCTGCCGCACGAGGCCCTCGATCCGGCCACCGCGCTGTCGGCGTACACGCGCGGGTCGGCGTGGCTCAACCGTCGCCGCGGTGCCGGCGCCATCCGCATCGGTGCGGCCGCCGATCTGGTTGTCGCCGACCGCAATCCCTTCCACCAACCGCCGGACTCCCTGTGGGAGACCGGCACCGACATGACCGTCGCCGACGGCGTGATCGTCCATGAAAGGAATCGATAGATGACCATCACGGAGCCGACCTCCACCGCCCCGGCGGGGACCGCCGTCCGGGGTGCCGTCACCCTCGCATCGGTGACCAAGGTGTACGACAACGGACATGTCGCGGTCACCGGAATCGACCTGGAGGTCGCGGCCGGCGAGTTCGTCTCGCTGCTCGGCCCGTCCGGCTGCGGCAAGACCACGCTGCTGCGCATGCTCGCCGGATTCGAGCGGCCCACCGAGGGCGACATCCTGCTCGACGGCGAGTCGATCATCGACGTGCCACCGGAACGCCGGCCGGTCAACACCGTCTTCCAGTCCTACGCCCTGTTCCCGCACATGACCGTGGCGCAGAACGTGGGATTCGGTCTGCGCCAACGGAAAGTCGCGAAGAACGAGATCGGGGAGCGGGTCGCCGAAGCCCTCGAGATGGTGCAGATGTCGCGATTCGCCGACCGCAAGCCGGCCACGCTGTCCGGCGGTCAGCAACAGCGCGTGGCACTCGCGCGGGCCCTGTCCAACCGGCCCGACGTCCTTCTGCTCGACGAGCCGATGAGCGCGCTCGACCGCAAACTGCGCGAGGAGATGCAGATCGAACTCAAACTCCTGCAGAAGGATCTGGGCACCACCTTCATCTTCGTGACGCACGATCAGGAGGAGGCCCTCTCGATGAGCGATCGGATCGTGGTGATGAGCGAAGGCCACATCGCCCAGATCGGTGAGGGCCGGGACATCTACGCCGCGCCGGTCGACCGCTTCGTCGCCGACTTCATCGGGAAGCAGACCTTTTTCGCGGTCACCGGCGGTGTCGTCGACGGCCGTATCCAGACGACCGACGGTGCGTTCAAGACCGCGTCCGGCGTCGACGGACTCACCGGGGACCTCGTCGTCGCCGTGCGTCCGGAGTCGATCTGGTTCGCCGAGAACGACTCCGACGTCACGACCGCCGACAACGTGCTGTCCGGTATCGCGGAAGGGGTCTCATTCCTCGGTGACCTGACGCAGGTGGTGGTGACCACCGACGCCGGTACCGAGGTCCTGGTGCGCGGTGCCACCCGCAACTTCCCGCCGTTGACCGAAGGGCAGCGGGTCAGCTGCACCTTCGCCGCCGGCGACACACAGGTGTTCGCGAAATGACCCATCGCCACAACGACACCGGGCTGGTCCGTGCCCTCGCGCCGCATGCGTCGGTGCGCCGGATCAGTCGTCGCAGCTTCCTCGCGGGCATCGGCGTCGTCGCCGCCGGCGCCGCCGTGTCGGCCTGTACACCGGATCGGTCGGTCGCGCCGTCGGCGCCGCTGACCGACAGCATCGAAGACCGTCTCAACTACTACAGTTGGGGCGATTACGAGAACCCCGACGACCTCGATGCGATCAAGTCCAAGTACGGGTTCCGGCTGCAGGTCGACTCCTACGGTTCCAACGAGGAGATGATCGCGAAACTCGCCGCGGCGCGAGGCACGTCCGGCTACGACGTCGTGGTGCCCACCGGCGTGTACATCCCGCAGATGGTGGAGCACAACTTGCTCGACGAACTCGACCACTCGAAGGTCCCGAACCTCGCCAACCTCGAGGAGCGGTTCTTCAACCCGTCATGGAACCCCAACTCCCGGCACGGCGCGGCAAAGGACTGGGGCACAACGGGTTACATGTACGACAAGACGGTCATCAAGGGAAACCCCACCTCGTGGGGGGACTTTGTCACCCTCGCCGAGGGTCCCGCCCGCGGCAAGGTCAGTGTCCTCGAGGATCCGTGGGAGGTGCTGTCGATCGCCATGGGTGCGCTGCACCTCGACCCGAACTCCACCAATCCCGACGATCTCGCCGCGGGCCGGGACCTGTTGCTGAACCAGCTGGCCCCGACCATCAAGGGCTACAACTCGTCGATCACGACGGTGGTGGCGGGCGGCGGCTTCACGTTGCTGCAGGCCTGGAACGGGGACGCACGGCTGGCCTTGATGAACGAATCCGATCCGGACAAGTGGGGTTTCGTGTATCCGACACCCACCGCCAACCTCTGGACGGACAACTTCGCGATCGTGCACGGCACCCAGCATCCGGGCGCGGCGCACGCGTTCATCAACGAGATGCTCGACCCGGAGATCTCGTTCAACGAGATGCAGTACATCGGCTACCAGACCGGTGTCAAAGGCATGGTCGAGAAGGGCAAGGCGGCGAATCTGCCATTCCCCGAACTGTTGTTCCCACCCGATGAGGTGGTCGCCCGGTTGAAGGTGGCGGCCATCGACGACGCCACCCAGCAACGAACCGAGATCGTCAACGAGATGCAGGCGAGGAGCGCACAATGACCACCGTCGTATCCCCGCCGAGAGATCCGGCGCCCGAGGTGCACCGCGTACCGACCCCGAAACCCCCGCTGCGGCAACGACTGTTCGGCGTCGGCGGCCTCACGTTCCCGGCGTGGGCCTATGTGGTGTTCTTCTTCGCGATCCCGCTGGCACTGGTCCTCTGGTACAGCTTCGGGTACAAGCCGGACCAGTTCACCACGTATGCGACCGACCAGCTGAGTCTCGGCCGCTACGGCGAGGCCCTGGGCTCGCAGTACCGGTCGACATTCTGGAACACGCTCGGCATCGCCACCACGGGGGTCGTGCTCGCGCTGATCGTGAGCATTCCCTTCGCGTACTGGCTTGCGGTGAAGGCGAAACCGAGCCGCCGAGGGCTCTACATCGCGCTGTTGATGGTGCCGTTCTGGACCAACTTCCTGGTGCGCACGATCGGCTGGCAGATCACGCTCGCGCCGAGCGGGTGGCTGTCCAAGCTCATCCAGTTCTTCGGTGGCGGCGAACTCGAGCTGCTGTTCACCCGCACCGCCGTGCAGATCGGCGTGGTCTACAACTATCTGCCGCTGATGATCCTGCCGCTGTTCGTCGCGATGGACCGGGCCGGACTGTCCCTGCGGGAAGCGAGCCGCGACCTCGGCGCCAACCGATGGACCACGTTCTTCCGGATCACCCTGCCGCTCGCCTCGCCGGGCATCGTGTCGGGCTGTCTGCTGGTGTTCATCCCGTTGATGGGCGACTACGTCACACCCGAGGTGCTCGGCGGGGCGAAGGGCACGATGGCCGGGCAGATGATCGCGAGCCAGTTCCAGACCGCCCAGAACTGGGCGCTGGGCAGTGCGATGACGGTGAGTCTGATGCTCTTGGTGCTGCTGTGTGTGGCGATCGTCGCGCTGGTCGTCAAGGGCATCGCCACCTGGCTGGATCGCGGTGTGTTCAACGTCCCGATGCCCGCGGCGTCGGCTCGTGCCGAACGTCTGCCGAGTCTGCCCCGCCTGACGATGAAGCGATCCCGCAGCACCCGCGACTGGTACACGATCGCGTTGAAGGTGTGGTCGGTGGTGGTCTACGCCTTCCTGTTCCTGCCGATCGCGGTGATCATCGTGTACTCGTTCAACACCGGAAAGGTGTTGGCGGCGTTCCAGGGATTCGGGTTCACCCCGTACTCCGACGCGATCACCAACGACACCATCGTGCAGTCGGTCAAGGTCTCGCTGGAGGTCGCGGTGCTCTCGGCGATCCTGTCCACGATCCTCGGATCGCTGGCCGGCATCGCCTTGGGCATCAAACGCAAACGGTCGTGGTGGGGTATCGGCCTGGTCGCGCTGCTGACCGTCACCCTGGTGACGCCGGACATCGCGAACGCGATCGCGTTCCTGCCGTGGTTCGTCACGCTCGGCGTCGACTGGAATCTGTTGCCGTTCAACATCGGTCTGGTGCGGTTGGTGGTCGCGCACGCCGCGGTCTCGATGGTGGTGGTGACCTTCATCGTGCGGGCACGGGTGATGTCACTCGATCCCGCGCTGGAGGAAGCCGCTGCCGACCTGTACGCGAAACCGTTCGCACGCCTGCGGCACGTCATCCTGCCGACCGCCATGCCCGGCATCATCGCGGGTTTCCTGCTGGCCTTCACCTTCAGTCTCGACGATGTGGTGATCTCGAGCTTCGTGCAACAGCCGGGCTACACCCCGTGGCCGGTCTACATCTTCTCGACGGTGCGGATCGCGCTGAAACCCGAGATCGCCGCGATGTCCACCCTGATGCTGTTGCTGACCCTGGTCGCGCTCGGCATCACCGGCCTGATCCTGCGGCGCACGGGTGAGGACAGCACGTCGATCGCCAAGATGATGGGGTCCTGACCGGGGCGTCCGGTCAGGACGGGCCGCGCCGCAACGCGAAGCCGACGGCAGGTACGCCGCCGAAATCGTCGCGCGGCGCGGTCGTCATCTCCACCTGGCGTCGCGCCTGATCGACGACCGGGGTGGCCGGATCGAGCACCGACAGGTAGTTCTCGTGGGCGGCAAGTGATTTCACCGCAGACTCGATCTGATCCGTGACCTCGACGGCGTGCGTCGCCCCGGGGCCGTTCTCGAAGAGCCATCGTGGACGCGTGGCCGGGTCGAGTGAATCGTAGGCATTGCGCACGGCCGCGGCGAACTCGATGTGATCGGGCTGATTGGGGTGGCCCGGTGCCCACTCCGGGCCCCCGTACAGCGAGAGGATCACCTGTGGTGCAACGCGGTTGACCGTCTCGGCGATCTTCGCCCGCAGCTCCGGGGTATCGCGGATCGCGCTGTCCGGAAAGCCCCAGAACTCCACCTCATCGACCCCGACGATCGCCGCCGAGGCTCGTTGCTCCGACTCGCGCAGCGGCCCGGCCCGTGACGGGTCCATGCCCTCGATGCCGGCCTCACCGCTCGACGCCAGGGCATAGACGACGCGCTTGCCCTCACCGGTCCAGCGGGCCACGGCGGCCGCCATGCCGTACTCCGGATCGTCGGGATGCGCGACGAGCGCAAGGGCGGTGCGCCAGTCGGCGGGGAACTCGAGCAGTGCCGGCATGGCGGTCAGCGCTTGTGGTCGAGGTTGGCCATCTTCAGCACATCGAGACGTTTGTCGAGCTCGGCCTCGGACAGCCTGTCGCCGATCAGGCCGCGGTCGATCACGGTCTGCCGAATCGTCTTGTGTTCCTTGAGTGCCTGCTTGGCGACGGCGGCGGCCTCTTCATAGCCGATCGCGCTGTTGAGCGGTGTGACGATCGACGGTGAACTCTCGGCCAGTGTGCGCAGACGTTCCTCGTTCGCGGTGAGTCCGGCGATACACCGGTCGGCGAACAGCCGGGACACGTTGGCCAGCAACTTGAGTGACTCGAGGACGTTGCGCGCCATCATCGGGATGTACACGTTCAACTCGAACGCGCCGTTGCCACCACCCCACGTGACGGCCGCGTCGTTGCCGATGACCTGGGCGGCGACCTGCGTGACCGCTTCGGGCAGTACCGGATTCACCTTGCCGGGCATGATGGAGCTGCCCGGCTGCAGGTCGGGCAGATGGAGTTCGCCGAGGCCGGTGAGCGGACCCGACCCCATCCAGCGGATGTCGTTGGCGATCTTCGTCAGCGACACCGCAACGGTTTTCAGTTGACCCGACAGCTCGACCAGACCGTCGCGCGCCGCCTGGGCCTCGAAGTTGTTCTCGGCCAACGACAACGCATGCACGTCGGTGAGTCTGACCAGCTCGGCGACGACCATGGTGCCGAAGCTGTCGGGGGCGTTGAGCCCGGTGCCCACGGCGGTGCCGCCGATCGGCAGTTCGCCGACGCGGGGCAGGGTGGCGGTGATGCGCTCGATACCGGCCTGCACCTGCCGGGCGTACCCGCCGAACTCCTGGCCCAGTGTCACCGGCACCGCGTCCATCAGATGGGTGCGGCCGCTCTTCACCACGTCCCGCCACTGTGTTGCCTTGTCCAGCAACACAAGCCGCAAGTGGTCGAGAGCCGGGATGAGATCGGTGACCGCCGCCTCGGTGGCCGCGACATGGGTTGCGGTGGGGAAGGTGTCGTTCGACGACTGCGACATGTTGACGTGATCGTTGGGGTGGACCTCCACGCCGTTGTTCTTCGCGATCGACGCGATGACCTCGTTGGCATTCATGTTGGAGCTGGTGCCCGAACCGGTCTGGAACACGTCGATCGGGAACTGGTCGTCGTGCTGCCCGTCGGCGATCTCGGTGGCGGCCGCGATGATCGCGTCGGCCTTGTCGGCGTCGAGCAGTCCGAGGTCCTTGTTCACCTGGGCGCACGCGGCTTTCAGCAGACCCATCGCCCGGATCTGGGTGCGCTCGAGCGGCCGGTGCGAGATCGGGAAGTTCTCCACCGCCCGCTGGGTCTGCGCCCGCCACAGCGCGTCGACGGGCACCTTGACCTCGCCCATCGTGTCGTGTTCGATGCGGTACTGCTGTTCGCTCATGTGCGCTGCGCCTCCGGCTCCGTCGATGGAGATAGGTAATCCTTACTCCACCGTACTGCGTCGGGGTGGTCGCACAGTGTGAGATCTGCCGCCCCGACGCAGCCGCCAGGTGTGAAGCGCTCGGTTTCGAGCCGAGGACTCAGTTCTCGCGCGACCGGATTCGCACCCCACCCAGCGGAACCGTCACGGCGCCACCGGGATCGGTGAAGAAGTCGTTGCCCTTGTCGTCGACGACGATGAACGCGGGGAAGTTCTCCACCTCGATCTTCCAGACCGCCTCCATACCGAGTTCGGGGTATTCGATGACCTCCTGGCTCTTGATGCAGTCCTGCGCCAGTCGCGCCGCCGGCCCACCGATCGATCCCAGGTAGAAGCCGCCGTGGCTGTCACAGGCCTGCGTGACCTGCTTGGACCGGTTGCCCTTGGCGAGCATGACCATCGACCCGCCGGCCGCCTGGAACTGCTCGACGTAGCTGTCCATCCGGCCGGCCGTCGTGGGGCCGAAGGAGCCGGACGCCATGCCCTCGGGGGTCTTGGCCGGCCCGGCGTAGTACACGGGGTGATCACGCAGGTAGTCGGGCATCGGCTCGCCCGCGTCGAGACGCTCCTTGATCTTGGCGTGCGCGATGTCCCGCGCCACGACCAGCGGACCGGTCAGCGACAGGCGCGTCTTGACCGGGTGCCTCGAGAGTTCGGCCAGGATCTCGGGCATCGGGCGGTTCAGGTCGATGTCGACGACCGCACCGCCCTCGATGTCCTCGGCCACTCCCGCATCCGGCATGTAGTGCGCCGGGTCGGTCTCGAGTTGCTCGAGGAACACGCCGTCGGCGGTGATCTTGCCGAGCGCCTGGCGGTCCGCCGAACAGGAGACGGCGATGGCGACCGGGCAGGATGCGCCGTGGCGGGGGAGCCGCACGACGCGGACGTCGTGGCAGAAGTACTTGCCGCCGAACTGCGCACCGATCCCGAACGACTGGGTCAGCTTGAAGACCTCTTCCTCGAGTTCGGTGTCCCGGAAGCCGTGTGCGGACATCGATCCCTCGGTCGGCAAGGTGTCGAGGTAGTGCGCGGACGCGTATTTGGCTGTCTTCAAAGCGAATTCGGCCGAGGTGCCGCCGATGACCACCGCCAGGTGGTACGGCGGGCAGGCCGCGGTGCCCAGCGAGCGGATCTTCTCGTCGAGAAACTCCAAGAGCCGCTTGGGATTCAGGATCGCCTTGGTCTCCTGGTAGAGGAACGACTTGTTCGCCGAACCACCGCCCTTGGCCATGAACAGGAACTTGTACTCCGGACCCTTCGGGCCCTGCTGCGTCGAGTAGATCTCCACCTGCGCAGGCAGATTCGTGCCGGTGTTCTTCTCGTCGTACGTCGTCAGCGGGGCCAGCTGTGAGTACCGCAGGTTGAGCTTGGTGTAGGCGTCGTACACGCCGCGGGAGATCCACTCGCCGTCGTCGGCGCCGGTCAGCACGCCCTCGGACTTCTTGCCCATGACGATCGCGGTGCCGGTGTCCTGGCACATCGGCAGCACACCGCCCGCGGAGATGTTGACGTTCTTGAGCAGATCGAGGGCGACGAAGCGGTCGTTGCCCGACGACTCGGGGTCGTCGATGATCTTCCGCAGCTGGGCGAGATGCGCCGGCCGCAGATAGTGGCTGATGTCGTGCATCGCCTCTGCGGTCAGCTTCTGCAGGGCTTCGGGGGCGACCTTCAGGAAGGTCTGGCCGTCGACGGTGAAGGTCGACACACCTTCGGTGGTGATCAGGCGGTAGGGGGTCTCGTCGGCGCCGGAGGGCAGCAGGTCGGCATAGCGGAACTCCGGAGCGGGGGCTGTTTCGCTCACCCGTGAATCGTATCGTGGCCGGTCAGCGAGCCGACCGGCCACCCGCACGGACGGCTGCCGTGCGGGTGCCTTGTGTCAGATGTCGAGGCGGGCGTACTCACGCAGCTTGGACGTCTGGTGCACGGCCTCGATACGGCGAATCGTGCCCGACTTCGAGCGCATCACCAGCGAGCGGGTCGTCGCGCCGTTGGGGCGGTAGGTGACACCGCGCAGCATGTCGCCGTTGGTCACGCCGGTGGCGCAGAAGAAGGAGTTCTCGCCACTCACCAGATCCTCGTTGGTCAGGACCCGGCTGAGGTCGTGCCCGGCGTCGATGGCCTTCTGCCGTTCCTGGTCGTTGCGCGGCCACAGCTTGCCCTGGATCTCGCCGCCCATGCACTTCATGGCGACGGCGCTGATGATGCCTTCCGGGGTGCCGCCGACACCCATCAGGATGTCCACCGAGCTGTAGTCACCGGCGGCCGCGATCGAGCCCGCCACGTCACCGTCGGAGATGAGGCGGATCTTCGCGCCGGCCTTGCGGATGTCGGCGATCAGGTCGGCGTGCCGGGGACGGTCGAGGACGACGACCGTCAGGTCGGCGATGTCGATGCCCTTGGCCTTCGCGACCGAGTTGATGTTCCACTCCACCGACTCCTCGATGTTGATCGCACCCTTGGCCTCGGGGCCCACCGCGATCTTGTCCATGTAGAAGACGGCGCTGGGGTCATACATCGAGCCGCGCTCGCTGACCGCGATGACCGCGATGGAGTTGGGGCGGCCCTCGGCCATCAGGGTGGTTCCGTCGATCGGGTCCACGGCGACGTCGACTTCCGGTCCGACGCCGTTGCCGACCTCCTCGCCGTTGAACAGCATGGGCGCCTCGTCCTTCTCACCCTCGCCGATCACCACCACGCCGCGCATCGAGACCGTGGACAGCAGTTCACGCATCGCATCCACGGCGGCTCCGTCCCCGCCCTTCTTGTCGCCCCGGCCGACCCAGCGGCCGGCGGCCAGCGCCGCGGCCTCGGTAACACGAACGAGCTCCATCGCGAGGTTGCGATCGGGGGCCTGCTGGGATGGGGACATATCGGACTCCTCGGCGTGGCGGCGGTGACAAAGGGGCCAGGTGGCTCGCGTCTCGTCCATCCTTGCATGTCACACCGACCACGAGGGCGACAACCCCGCACGGATCTGCCGCCCGCCGGAACTGGAATACTGGCGCCCATGGCCGCCAAACCACGTATTCTGCACAGCTCCAAGGACATGATCTGGTCCCTGGTGCCGTTGCTGATCATCTGCGCGTTCGTGGCCATCGCGTCCGGCAACTGTTCGGTGGGTCTGACCGGGCAGGCCTCCGACGACAAGACGCCGGCGTTCGAGGTGAACGCCGCGCTGGCCGCCGACGCACGTGACCTGCCGTTCCCGATCCGCCGGCCGGCCACGCCGGACGGCTGGAAGCCGAACTCGGGATCCACCCAGCCCGTCGGCGGGACCCGCGTCAGCAACGTCGGCTGGATCACCGATGTCGGCGCATACATCCAGCTCAGCCAGACCAACGCCACCGAGGAGGATCTCGTCGTCAACCTCGGTGAGGGCGAGGCGCTCGGCGCCGGGACCCGGCAGGTGGGCGGTCACGAGTGGGTGGTCTACACGACCCCCGACGGCAAGAAATTCTGGATCACCGATCTCGGCGACGTCCGCATCGCGGTGCTGTCCCGTGGCCCGGACGACGACATGGAGAAGTTGGCGACGGCGGTGCTGGCGCAGCAGCCGCTACCCGGGCGCGCGTGATCGGAGGACGGTCAGCCCTCGGCCTCGTCTGAGTCGTCCCGCTCGGCGAGAACCGCCTCGATCCGGGCCCGTGCGCCGTCGAGGTGTTCGTCGCAGCGCGCCGCGAGCGCTTCACCGCGCTCCCACAGCGCCAGCGAATGGTCGAGGTCCAGGCCGCCGCGCTCGAGGGTCGCGACGACGTCGATCAACTCGTCGCGGGCCTGTTCGTACCCCAGCTCGGCCACCGGGGTGCGGTCGTCGATGCTCACGTGCGCTCTCCTTCGGTCACCTGGGCGTGGGTTGCGCCGTCGGACACCCTGATGCGCACGTGGGTGCCGGGCGGCATGTCGCCGGTTGTCGACACCACGTGCCGATCACCGTCGAGTCGCTGCACGACCGCGTAGCCGCGCGCGAGCGTCTGTGCCGGTCCGAGGGTGTCGAGGCGCGCCGCGAGGTGTTCGCTGCGGCGGTGCTCGGCGTCGACCAGACGGGTGACGTCCCGACGGATGTCGGTGCGCATCCGCGCGATCGTGTCGGCGCGCGTGTCGATCAGCGTCATCGGCCGGGCGAGCACGGGTCGCTGCCGAATCCCGTCGAGCCGGTGCTCCTCGCGGTGCACCCACTGGCGTAACGCCTGCGCGCTGCGATGTCGCAGGGTGGTGATCGCCGCCCGTTCGGCGGCCACATCCGGGACCACCCGCTTGGCCGCGTCGGTCGGGGTGGCGGCGCGGACATCGGCGACCAGGTCGAGCAGCGGGGTGTCGGGTTCGTGGCCGATCGCACTGATCACCGGCGTCCGGCACGCCGACACCGCGCGCAGGAGTGCCTCGTCGGAGAACGGCAGCAGGTCCTCGACGCTGCCGCCGCCACGGGCGATGATGATGACCTCCACCTCGGGGTGTCTGTCGAGGTCGGCGAGATGGGTCAGGATGCGGCCGACTGCGGTCGGGCCCTGCACCGGTGAGTCCCGGATCTCGAACCGCACGGCCGACCAGCGTGTGCCGGCCACCGACACCACGTCCCGCCCGGCCGCGCTGGCGCGCCCGGTGATGAGCCCGATCGCCTTGGGCAGGAACGGAAGTGGCAGCTTCCGGCGGCGATCGAACAGGCCTTCGGCGGCGAGCAACTGACGCAGGCGCTCGATCCGCACCAGCAGCTCGCCGATGCCGACCGGCCGAATGTCGCTGACCTTCAACGAGATCGTGCCGCGCGGGGCGTAGAAATCCGGTCGTCCGAGCACCACGACCCGACTGCCCTCGGACAGCGGCACCTCGCCGCGGAACAACAGATCCGGGTTGCAGGTCACCGAGATGGAGATGTCGGCGGCGGGGTCGCGCAGCGTCAGAAACGCGGTGCGCGTACCGGGTCGCGCATTGAGCTGGGCGATCTGACCCTCGACCCAGATCTGCCCCAGCCGAGCGATCCAGTTCTGGATCTTGAGGTTCACCGAGCGCACCGGCCACGGGTGCTCGGCGGAGTTCGGCTGCCCGGCCGAATCGGCCTGCGACGCGGGTGTCACGTGGACGTCGGGCGCTTGGTGTGTGAGGCGATGCGGTTGTCGATCATCGTGACGAACGGAGCCCGGGACTTGGTGGCCTTCTCGTATGCGGCAAGGTCCTCGAGCTCGGGCAGGCTGACCGTCCGGAGCTTGGCACGCAGTTGTGCGAGCGTCAGGTTGTCGTACTCGAGATACTCGACGATCTCCGGAACCGATCCATTGACCGGGACCTCCGGCGGGCCGGCGGGGCCGTCGGAGGTGACGAGATTCTGCGGCGGCGCGCTGTACAGCGCGAAGCGGCCGGCGGACGTGTCCGGTGCCTCGGTGTCGGTCGGCTCCGTGGGTCCGACCGGCGCCGCCTTCGTGGCCGGGCGGGGCTTTGCCGGCGCGGGTGCCGATGGTGCCGACGGTGTGGCGCGGCTCTCGATCGGGGTGCGTGACGCCTCGGCGTCGATCGAGTCGTCCTCGTCGAATCGAGCCCACTCGGGCTGCTCGGAGGGACGATCGAACAGCATCTCGAGGGCGGCGTCACCCTTGATGGCCAGTTCGGCGATGCTCTGTTGCATGCGCATGCCGGCCTGCAGCGTCTGGCTGACCGCGGTCATGGGCAGCGTGATCATCAAGGCGGGTAGCTTCCTGGTCTCCTCGATCGCGGTGACGACGAGGCCTGCGGCGATACGGGCCGGATAGGGTGCGCGAACCATGCCCATACTCTGCCACCACCCGGCGGTGGTGTGACAACGAGGCATTCCTCTCGATCGGCCGTCATTCCGTACCCTGGACACCATGGTTGATCGCAAGCGTGTCCTGCTGGCCGAACCCCGCGGCTATTGCGCCGGGGTGGACCGTGCCGTCGAGACCGTCGAGCGGGCTCTGGACAAGCACGGCGCACCGGTTTACGTGCGCAAGGAGATCGTGCACAACCGGCACGTGGTGGACACGTTGACCGAGCGGGGAGCGATCTTCGTCGGCGAGACCGACGAGGTGCCGGAGGGTGCGCTGGTGGTGTTCTCCGCGCACGGCGTCTCGCCGGAGGTGCACCGGACGGCCGCGGAACGGAAGCTGAAGACGATCGATGCGACCTGCCCGCTGGTCACCAAGGTGCACCAGGAGGCCAAGCGGTTCGCGCGCGACGACTACGACATCCTGCTCATCGGGCACGAGGGTCACGAAGAGGTCGAGGGCACCGCCGGGGAGGCGCCCGAACACATCCAGTTGGTCGACGGCCCGGACCACGTCGACGATGTCGAGGTGCGCGACGAGTCCAAGGTGATCTGGCTGTCGCAGACGACGCTGTCGGTCGACGAGACCATGGAGACGGTCAAGCGTCTGCGGGAGCGGTTCCCGCTGCTGAACGATCCGCCGAGCGACGACATCTGCTACGCCACCCAGAACCGGCAGGTCGCGGTGAAGGCGATGGCCCCGCAGTGCGATCTGGTCATCGTCGTCGGATCACAGAACTCGTCGAACTCCCAGCGACTCGTGGAGGTCGCGCTGCAGAACGGCGCGTCGGCCTCCTACCTCGTCGACTACGCCCGCGAGATCGATCCGGCCTGGCTCGAGGGTGTCACCACGGTGGGCGTGACGTCGGGTGCGTCGGTCCCGGAGGTGTTGGTGCGCGGCGTGGTCGATCTGCTTGCCGAACACGGCTTCGACTCCGTCGAGACGGTTACCACGGCCGAGGAGACGCTGACCTTCGCGCTTCCGCGCGAGCTGCGGCCGGCACGCACCGCGAAGTAGCGGCCGGCTTCACCAGAGCTCGGCAAGGACGTCGCCCGCCCAGATCGGCGGCCGGCGATCCGCCCACGGCCGTGCCCGTTCGAGTTGACCGGCCAGCCGGAATAGCCGGGCCTCGTCACCGAAGGCCCCGAGGAAGTGCACCCCGATCGGCAGGCCGTCGCCGTTCCACCACAGCGGGACCGACATCGCCGGATTGCCGGTGATGTTCGCCACCACACCCGCGTACGCGACCGTGGGTCCGCCCGCCCGCAGCGCACGCGTCGGGTCCTCGCGAGTCGAGGTGATCTCGCCGATCCGTGCCGGCGGTTGCGACAGCGTCGGCGTGAGCCAGACATCCACCTCGGTGAGGAACGATGCGACGCGACGCGCGAACCGTTGGCAGGTCTCGATCGCCAGCAGATACCGTCCCGCGCTGACCTGTTCACCCTTCTCCCAGTAGTAGCGGGTGAGCGGATCGAGGTCGTCGGGGCCGGGCCGTCGTCCGGTGCGTCGGATCCAGTAGTCGAGGATCCAGGATGTCGCCGAACAGAACACCTCGCCGATGGCGGCGCCCACCTCCGGCGTAAGGCCGGGGAGGTCGACCTCCACCATCTCGTGGCCCAGTGTTGCGCAGAGTTCGACGGCGTCGCCGAGGGCGGCGGTGCAGTCCGGATGGCCGGGAACCCCATCGGGTGTCCGCTCGGTGTACCCGATCCGGAGCCGCCCCGGATCTCGGCCGACCTCGTCGAGGAAGGGAGCGGTCCGCGGTGGCGCGGGATATGGATCACCAAGTGCGGCACCGCAAGTCGCGTCGAGTAAGGCTGCGCTGTCGCGGACGGTGCGGGTCAGCGCATGCTCGACGGCCCACCCGCTGACCGCGTCGCCGTACTCCGGGCCCAGCGGATTGCGGGCCCGGGTCGGCTTCAACCCGAAGACCCCGCACGCCGAGGCCGGGTAGCGCAACGATCCCCCGAGGTCGTTCCCGTGCGCGATGGGGACCATGCCCGACGCGACGGCCGCGGCCGATCCGCCGCTCGATCCGCTCGTCGAGCGGCTCGGGTCCCACGGGTTGCGGGTGGGACCGTGCAGCACCGGCTCACACGCCGGTGCCATGCCGAACTCCGGGGTGTTGGTCTTGCCCAGGATGACCAGGCCGGCTGCCCGCCAGCGCCGCACGAGTTCGCTGTCGGTGTGCGACACCATGCCGTCGAGGAAGCGGGAACCCTCGTGGAACGGCACACCGGCGATCTCGACGACGAGATCCTTCGCCAGCATCGGTACGCCGGCCAGCGGGGCGTCGGGCCGAACCGTCGCGGCCGCCTCGAGAGCCTGGTCGAACATCGGTGTGATGACCGCGTTCAGCTCCGGGTTGGCCGCCTCGATCCGGGTGATCGCGGCCTCGGTGAGGTCGACGGCGCTGAGTTCGCCGGTGCGCACACCCTCGGCCATGGCCACCGCGTCGTAGATGCTGTCCATGATTCCTCCGTTCATCGGGGCTCTCCCGTCACCAGGTGGTGCGCGAGTCGCGACCTAGCGATCCGCGAGGTGCCGACTCGCGCATCTCTGGATGAGGGCCGATGCACGATCGGTCCCGATCCGAGGAGAGGACGCGATCATGACCATCGAGATCGACGCCGAGGCGGACGTCGAGCGGGACATCGAACTGGGGATGGGCAGGTTGGAGACAGATCTCGGCAGCACCCTCGGGGTACTGCTGATATCGCTCGGCACGCGAAGCGGCTTGTGGGCGGCGCTGGCCGGAGCCGGGCCGTTGACGGCGGCGCAGGTGGCGGAGAAGGTCGATGTCGACCGATCCCTCGTGCGTGAGTGGCTACGCGGCCAGGCCGCCGGCGGCTACCTCGACTACGACGCCGACGCGGACACCTTCCGGCTCGGGGAGGGGATGCGCGGTGTGCTGGTCGACGGACCCGGCGGGGCCATCGTGGAGGCGTGCGTCGAGATGCTCTCGTCGATGGTCGACGGTTTCGCCGACTTCGCCGAAGCATTCGGCGGCGGACAAGGATTCGGCTGGCATCAGCGGACCGTGCAGCACTGGCACGGCACCGACCTGTTCACCCGGACGGCGTTGCCGCCCGAACTCATCGGGGCCGCGCTCGCCGGGGTGTCCGGCGTACACGAGACCCTGACGTCCGGGGGCCGCGTCGTCGACGTCGGGTGCGGCTACGGAGCGCCGACAACGGCGATCGCCCGGCTGTATCCGCATGCCGACGTCGTCGGCATCGACTACCACGACGCGTCGATCATGCACGCCCGGTCGGTGGCGGCCGCCGACGCGATCGGCAATCTGCGCTTCGAGGTGTGCCCCGCCGGAGACCTCGCGGATTCGGGTGCCACGCTGATCACCTTCTTCGATTCCCTGCACGACATGGGTGATCCGCTCGGCGCGCTCTTGGCGGCCCGCCGCGCGGTCGCCGCGGACGGCGCAGTGGTGCTCGTCGAACCGCCCGGCGGCGATCACGTGAGCGACAACCTGAACCCGGGCGGCCGGATGTTCTACGCGGTGTCCACATTGGTGTGCACCCCGAACGCCGTGTCGCAACGGACCGACACGTCGTCGGAGCCGCTCGGGGCGCTGGCCGGCATCCGTGCCCTGACCGACCTGGCGCAGCGCGCCGGCTTCTCGTCGGTGCAGCAGATCGACATCGGTGCGCCGATGAACCTGATCTTGCAACTACGGCCCTGACCGGCGACGATTGCGTCATGGGCGGCATCCCCGAGTTGCTCGGACGCAGCCATGTGGTCGCGGTGCTCGACGAGGCACTGGAGAGCGCCGAGGTGTCCGGTGCCGGCAATCTGGTCCTGGTGTCCGGGGAGGCCGGTATCGGCAAGTCGGCCGTTCTCGCCTGGCTGGTCGATCGGGCCACGCCCACCTGCCGGGTACTCCGTGGATTCTGCTCCGAGCACGCCGGTGCACCGCCCTACTGGCCGTGGTCGCAGGTGCTGCGCGCGAGCCACGCGTCGGCCGCCGAACTCGGTGAGGCGGCGCGGTTGCTCGACCCGGCCGGATCCACGGTGCCCGACGGGGTCGCCGAGGCCGCCGATGCGCAGTTCCGGTTGCTCGACGCGGTGTCGCGGTTCCTGGTCCGGGCGTCGAGCGACCGACCGGTCGTGGTGGTGATCGATGATCTGCATTGGGCAGACCCGGGATCGCTGGCGCTCCTCGCCTTTGTGGCCCGGGCCGTCCGTGATGCCCCCGTGCTGTTGGTGGGCGCCTTCCGGGACACCGAGGCCCCCGACGAGATGTCGGATGTCTCATCGGTGGCCACACAGGTGGTCCTCGTCGGACTCGAGCGTGCGGAGGTCGCGGCGATGGTCGCCGCTATCCCGGGTCCGGTGCCCGCGCCCGCGGTGGTCGAACAGGTCTGGCGCCGCAGCGGTGGCAACCCGTTCTTCGTCGGTGAACTCACCCGCCTCGTCCAGGCCCACGGATCGGCGACACCGCCGAAACACCTGCCCGCCAGCATCATCGAAACGGTCCGGCGACGCCTGGCCCGACTGTCGAGCACGTGCGTGCGGTTGCTCGACTGGTGCGCGGTCGGGGGCAAGGAGATCGACGTCGGTTTGCTCGTGGCGGCCGGTGCGACCGACGACGCGGACGTCGCCGCCGACGAGCTCGCCCACGCCGAGCGGGCCGGGATCATCACCATGGATCCGCCGGCGTTCGTCCACGACCTCTACCGGGAGGCCGTCCTCGAGGACATGGGAACGCCGCTGCGCAGAGAGATCCACCATGCGCTCGGACGTGTCCTCGCCGGCATCGGCGACCCCGATTCGGCGGCGCGTGCGGCGGCTCATCTGCTGGCCGCCGGAACCGCGGCCAGCGACGAGGCGGTCGTCGCGTCGCTGCAGGCCGCCGAGGTGGCGACCAGTCGCCTCGGCCACACCGCCGCGATCGGCCACTATCGCGACGCCCTGGCCCTGATGGCGCCGGGACGAGACCGCAACGTCGTGCTGGTGAGTCTCGCAGTGGCGCAGGACCGCGCCGGACGGCTCGAGGACGCGCGCGACTCCTATCGTCGGGTGGTGTCGGCGGGCCGGGCCTGCGGCGATGCGACGCTGCTGGCGCGGGGCGCCCTGGGACTGCAGGCCCTCGGCCATCGGTCCGGCGAGCAGGACACCGAGGCGATCGCCCTCCTTGCGGAGGCTGTCGACATGCTGGAACGGTGCGGCGGTCCGGTGGGTCTGCGTTCGCGGGTGCAGGCGGCGTCGGCACGGGTGATGATCCACGGATCGTCGACGGTTCCAGGGGCACCGGAACCGGTCCGCATGGCGAGGGAAGCGGTGGCGCTCGCCGAAGGGGGCGATGACGCCGATGCGCTGGCGGACGCCTACCTCGCCCTGCACGATGCGCTGTGGATGCCCGGCAGCGCGGCGCAGCGCAAACCCGTCGTGGACGCGATGATCGAGGCCGCCGACAGGGCCGGTGACCGGGATCTCGTCGCTCAGGGGCATCTGTTGCGGGCGACCGCGCTCCTCGAGATCGGGGACTCGTCGGGACGCGATGAGCTCCTCGAGTACGTCGATCTGGCCGCGCGACTGGGCCACGCCCGCGGGCGGTGGGGATCGCTGACCCGCAAGGCCACATACGCGCAGCTGTCCGGCCGGGCGGCCGAAGCCGCCGCCCTGGGCGAGGAGGCCTATGAGCTGGGGCAGGCGATCGCCGAGCCGGATGCCATGGGGTGTTTCTGTACGCAGCGGTGGTCACTGGTCGCCCTCGGCGTCCGAGAGCCCGCCGCCACGCTCGATACGGCAGATCCGCTGTGGCCGCTGTTCCCGCTGATGCGCGCATGGCCGCTGGTCGTACGCGGTGACCTCGAACGGGCCCGAGAGTTGCTCGGAGACTTCAGTGTCCTCGCGATCACGCCGGGTTACGACCTCGAGAAGCTGGCCGTTGCGGCGGTGGTGTTCGCGGGCGTCGGTACCACCGCCCAACGCCAATGGGCGTATCGAATGCTGAAGCCGCACGCCGGTCTGCACGTGATCATCGGTGGATGCGCCGCTTACCATGCCGCGGTCGATCACCATCTCGGTGCCTTGGCGGCATCGATGGGCGACCGGGATTGCGCGCGTGCGCATTTCACCGATGCTCTGCGCATGCACACCGAACTGGGTGCAGCGGGCTGGGTCGAGCTGACTCGTCACGAGCTCCAGGGTCTGGACAAGGCGTTGCCCGCCAACGAGTTCCGCCTGATCGACGACCGTTGGTCGTTGTCGTTCGCCGACCGTCGGGCAACCTTGCCCGACGCAAAAGGTCTCGCCGACCTGCACACGATCATCGCTGCACACGGGCGGCCGGTCCATGTGGTGGACCTGTTGGGTCCCGAGGTGGCCGCCCAGGTCGGGTGGACGGGCGCCGACCGCGTCCTGGACGATCGCGCGAAGGCGGAATACAAGGCACGTATCGACGAGTTGGCCGCGGGGATCACCGAGGCCGAGGACATCGGGGATTCCCATGGGGCGCAACGCCTTGACGACGAGCGGTCGGCGATCATCGCCGAACTCGCCGCGGCGGGCGGATTCGGCGGACGCGACCGTCGGCTCGGAGACGCGACCGAGCGCGCACGAAAGACCGTGGGAGCGCGAATCCGGGTGAGCCTCGGCAAGATCGAGCGGGTGCACCCCGAACTCGCCGCGCATATGCGGGCATCGGTGCATCTCGGGACGTCGTGCACATATCAGCCGACGACACCGCACGAGTGGCGGTGCGGGAGTCCGGCACCCGAGCGACGCACCATCAAGGCGAATACAGATGCGGTGCCGCAGCGTGGCCGAGGAGATCGTTGACGCGGCGAACCGCTGACGCCGCAACGCTATCCGGCCGCCGAGATCGACTCGGTATGAACCGGCGAACTCTCAGTACTCCTCGGGATCCGGACGCCTGACCCGGCGCGGCAGTGAGATGGCCAGCACCACAACCACGACCGCGGCGCAGACTCCGGCGCCGATCAGGGCCACATCGCGAGTGCTGTGATCGGGCACGCCACGCGCCGACGGCGCGGCGATCTGCTGGGCGGCATTCGGATCCGGCAGCTCTCCGGGGATCTCGTGGGTGAGTGCGGCGACAGGGTCGATCACCCCGTGACCGATCTGCGAGTCATGCCCGGCGCCCGGCGCGTGTGCGGTGCGGGTGATCCGGTCCATCACCTGCCGTGCCGTCAGGGTCGGAAAGCGGGCACGCACCAGGGCGACCGTCCCGGCGACATACGGTGTGGCAAAGCTGGTGCCGGCGATCGGCACCGGGCCGCGCTCACCGGTCTGGGCGTCGACGAGCCCCGTTGATCCGGGCGTGCTGTCGAGGCTGACGATGTCGGTCCCGGGCGCGGCCACCGACACCCACGGGCCGTGCAGGCTGAACGAACTCGGCACGCCGGTCGGCGCGTTCACCGCGCCCACGGTCAGGACATACGGCACGAACCAGGCGGGGCTCGCGACCGTCGCCACCGAACCCCACCCGCCGTCACGGGTGGGAGCCGACTCCGGATTCTGATCGCGGCACTTCGAGTTCGGCGACAGATTGCCCGCCGCGACGACCACGACGACATCGCGGTCGTACGCATACTTCACCGCCGCACCCAAGCTCGCGTCATCGAGCGCGGAACCTGCGGGCGCACAGGCCACTTCGGAGATGTTCAGTACCGTCGCACCCAGATCCACCGCTCGCACCACGGCGTGGGCCAGTGTGCGCACCGACCCGTAACCGGACCCGACGGTCGGGTCGGCTTCCGCCGGATCACGATGATCCTTGGCCGCATACGCGCTACTCGACTGGCGGATGGAGATGAGCGTGGCCTCCGGCGCGACCCCCGCGAACGCATCGCGTGGACTCGGTTGGGCGGCGACGATGCCCGCGACGAGCGTGCCGTGGGCGTCGCAGTCGACCAGACCGTTGCCGGTCGACACGTAGTCGCCGCCCGCCCGGACCCGTCGGAGACGAGGATGCGGCGTGACACCAGTATCGATCACCGCCACCGTCTGTCCCCGGCCACGGCTGAATCGCCACGCCTCGGGCAGGTTCATCATCGCCTGGGCGGCAGTGGGTTTCGTTGTGTCGTGCCGTCCGGTGGACCGCGGCGCCGCGCAGGACGTGCGCTGCTCGGTCGGTTCCGCCGGCCCCACCCGGGCCGACCGCACGAGGGCTCCCGGATCGACGCGGGGCTCAGTGATCGCGGCGGCGGGTACCGCGCCGATGATCACGACGCCGACGATGATCACGAGCAGTGCGCCGGCCCCGGTCCGCGTACGGCCATGGATACCCATCTCAGATCTCCCGGACGATCCGGTACAGGTCGAGCAGCCAGAGCAGCAACGGCACGATGACGGCGACCAGCAGATACTCGACGATCTCCGCGGCACGACGCATCACCGGGGAGAACTCGGTGGCCGGTGCGAGAACACCGAAAACCAGTGCGGCGACCAGAATCACCATGCCGAACACGAACGCCGGGATGGGTCGGCTGCCAGGGCCGAACGCCAGTTCGGCGGTCAACGCCAATGCTATTGCCGCGCCGCCACCGATCAGCACCGAGGCCTGTCCGAGGTCGCTGTGCGATCGGCCGCGCAGACACAGCACCGCGCCGACGACCACGGCGAAAGCGGCGGCCTTGGCGTCGAACCCCGCCTGCGGTGCCGCGGCGAGCATCGCGCCGATCGCGGTGACGGCGGTGGTCCCGGCGACGATGCCGGTCAGGTAGGCGTTCGCGACGAACGAGCGGCGTTCCAGCGCATCGGCTTTCGGCAGAGCGATCGCCCCGACCGCTCCGATGCCCTCGATGTCCGGTGCGGAATCGTCCATCGTCGTCTCGATCCGAGCCCCGGCCGTGGGGACCGGCGGCAGCGGAAGTCTCGCCAGCACGATCGTGGCGCGCGGCGCGAGCGCGATCACCAGCACCCCGGTCGCCGCGACGACCGCCGAGACATCGGCAACCGGGGCACCGAGCAGCATGACCGCGGCTGCGCCCATGCCGCCGAGCAGCATCGCGGCGGCCGACGCGGTGTGCAGGGCCGTGCCGACGGCGGTCAGCCGGTGGGAGAGCACGACGGACACCAGCGCCACCGCACATCCCAGCACCAGGTGAGCGGCACCGAAACAACCTGGTACGAGCAGCATTCCGGCGACGAACGCCAGCGGCGTCGACGACGCCGCCAGGACCGTCGCGGTGGCCGTGTCCCGGTGGTGCCGGGCGACGATGGTGGCCGCAGCGACCAGGGCGACGGCGACGATCGCACCCAACCCGGCCGGCCACACGCCGTCGCGCGTCCACCGGTATGCGCAGAGCCCGACGGCGGCGGCCACCGCCGCCAGGACGGCGACGACGTGGCCCACATGGCGCGCGGCCCGCGGCGACCAGCTCGCGAACCGGGATTCATTCAGACGAGCGACGGCGTCGAGCACGTCATCGAACATCTCCGGTGATTCGCTGGTGCGGACCGACCGCAAAACCAGCAGGTCACCGTCACGGATGCCCGATTCGGCCAGTGATCGGTGAGGGGCGATCTGGTCGTGCCCCACCAGCGCCAACGTCCATCGGCCGGCATCGTCGGTGGCACGGGTGCCGTCGTCCGGTTGGCCGTAGCCGTGGTGCGTCGGGGCGCGAGATCCGATCTGCGCGACCAGGTCCGGCATGAACACCGCCACCGGTATCGCCGCAGGTAGACCGACATCGAGTTGGGTATCGCCACCGACCACGGACACCCGTACCAAGACGGGTTCGATGGAGGTGTCCCGGGCGGTGCCCCCGGAAGCCGTCGCGTTGGCCGGTCGCACCCCGGTCGATCGCGTATCCACAGTGGACATCTGCTGGACCTCCCCGCCCCGTTTCGCGGTTAACATAACGAACCGGACAATTCCGTACCAGGGATGCGGAGCGGTTCGGGGAGAAAATCATTCGGGGGGAGTGCATCGTGGTTTCGACGACCGACGGGTTCGTGCGGCATCCGCGGATCACGCCGCCGAGGACACCCGGTGGCGAGCTGACCATCGCAGCTCCACCGGACGTGCCGCGCGCGGTGCCCGGCGGCCTCGTGCGCACCGTCCTGCCGATCGTGATGGTGGTCGCGGTGATCGGCATGCTCGGGCTGATGGTGACGACCAGCGGGCGATCGATGCTGACCAATCCGCTGTTCATGATGTTCCCGCTGATGATGGTGATGTCGATGGTCGGCATGTTCGCCGGCAGCGGTCGCGGGGGCGGCAAGCGCGCAGCGGAACTGAACGAGGAGCGCAAAGACTACCTCCGCTACCTGGGTCAGGCCCGATCCGACGTACTCGAGACCGTCGATGCCCAGCGAACTGCGCTGTGCTGGAGCCATCCCGACCCGAGAACGTTGCTCGACATCATCGGTTCCCGTCGCATGTGGGAACGCCGTCCGGCCGACCGCGATTTCGCGCACGTGCGGGTCGGCGTCGGGTCACAGCGGCTCGCGACACGGCTGGTGCCACCGGAGACCGGCCCGCTCGAGGACCTCGAACCGGTGTCGATGGTCGCCCTGCGACGATTCGTGCGCACGCACTCCGTGGTGCACCGACTCCCGACCGCGATCGCAATGCGCGGATTCCCCGCGGTGAGCGTCGCGGGGGAGCGTCAGGAGACGCGGGAACTGGTGCGCGCCATGGTCGCCGAATTGTGTGCCTTCCACGGGCCCGATCACCTGCGCATCGCGATCGTCACGGCCGACCCGGTGGGCGAGGCGTGGGATTGGGCCAAATGGCTTCCGCACGTGGGACATCCGACGCTGCACGACGGCCTCGGGCCGATGCGCATGATCTATCCGAGGCTCACCGATCTCGAGAACGCGATGGCCGCCGACCTCGACGACCGAGGCCGGTTCAGTCGCTCGGCCCCACCGACGCCCGGCCGCGCGCACCTCGTGATCATCCTCGACGACGGGTACGTCTCCGGCGACGAGCGGCTGACCAATGACGCCGGCGCCGACGGCGTGACCCTCGTCGACCTCGCCGCCCGGCCCGACGGTCTCGCCACGCGACGCGGGTTGCAGCTCGTGGTGCGTGACGGAAAAGTGGCTGCCCGAAGTGCCTTCGGCGTCGAGGAGTTCGCCGACACGGACTCGCTGACCGTCCCCGAGGCCGAGAGCCTGGCCCGCCGGATCGCCCGTTACCGGTTGGCGACCGCGGCCACGCTCGCCGATCTGGAGTCGGAGGTCACGCCGACCGACCCGGGACTGCCCGCCCTGCTGGGCATTCCCGATGCTGGCCGATTCGAGCCCGCCGTCGCGTGGCGCGGCCGCACCGGCCGTGAGCGCCTACGGGTGCCGATCGGCTACACGCCCGACGGCGCCCCCGTCGACCTCGACATCAAAGAGGCCGCGCACGGTGGGATGGGACCGCACGGCCTCTGCGTCGGCGCGACGGGTTCGGGCAAGTCGGAGTTCCTCAGGACCTTGGTGCTCGCGATGCTGGCCACCCACTCGCCGACCGAACTCAATCTCGTTCTCGTCGACTTCAAGGGTGGCGCAACATTTCTCGGTCTGGAACGGGCGCAGCACGTGGCGGCGGTGATCACCAATCTCGAGCGGGAACTGTCGATGGTCGACCGGATGCGCGATGCCCTGTCCGGCGAGATGACCCGACGGCAGGAACTGTTGCGCGCCGCCGGGAACTTCGCCAACGTCACCGACTATGAACGGGCCCGGACATCCGGGGCTCGCCTCGAGCCGCTACCGGCGCTGTTCATCGTCGTCGACGAGTTCTCCGAATTGCTCTCGCAGAAACCGGATTTCGCCGAACTCTTCGTGGCGATCGGCCGGCTCGGCCGGTCGCTGCACATTCACCTCCTCCTCGCCTCGCAGCGCTTGGAGGAGGGCAGGCTCCGCGGACTCGACAGTCACCTCTCCTACCGGATCGGCCTGAAAACGTTCTCCGCCAACGAATCCCGATCGGTCCTGGGAGTGCCGGACGCCTACCATCTGCCCAGCGTGCCCGGATCGGCATTTCTGAAATTCGATTCGTCGGAGCCGCTGCGGTTCACCACTTCCTACGTCTCCGGGCCGTATCACCCGCCGCCCTCGGAGCCCGCCGTCGCCGGTGACGGCCACGGGCGGCAGGGACGGGTGACGATGTTCACCGCGCTGCCCGTGCCGATCGGGGACAGTGCCCCGCACACGGCCGAACTCGACGATCCGGCCGCCGCGTCGGCGCCCTGTCTGCTCGACACGCTGGTAGCCCGGATGGCCGGTCACGGCCCGCCCGCCCACGCGGTGTGGCTGCCGCCGCTGGATGCCTCCCCGACCGTCGAAGACCTTGTCGGGAAACGTGATTGGCGAGTGCCCGGTGGTATGGGGGAGCTGCGGCCGGCGGTCGGGATCGTCGACCGGCCGTACGATCAGCGCCGCGACGTCCACCGTCTCGACCTGTCCGGCGCGGCCGGCAACGTCGCCGTGGTCGGCGGCCCACAGTCGGGGAAGTCCACCACGATACGGACGATCATCCTGTCCATGGCCGCCACCCACACCCCCGAACAGGTGCAGTTCTACTGCCTGGATTTCGGCGGCGGCAGTCTCGCCACGGTCGCCGGGCTGCCGCACGTCGGGTCGGTGGCGTCCCGCGGCGACATGGACGCGGTGCGGCGGACCGTCGCCGAGCTGACCGCGCTGATCCGTGAGCGGGAGCGACTCTTCGGCCGACTCGGGATCGAGTCGATGCGCGACTACCGGACCCGCCGCGCCGAGTGGTTGCGCTCCGGACAGGTCGCCCAGAACGATCCGACGGCCGGTGACCGGCACGGTGACGTGTTCCTCGTGCTCGACGGAATCGCCGTGCTACGCAACGAACTCGAGTTCGTCGAGGAACAGGTCGACGCCATCGTGCAGCAGGGTCTGTCCTACGGCGTGCACGTCATCGTCTCCGCGACGCGCTGGGCGGAGATCCGGCCGGGGATCAAGGACCTCCTCGGCAGCCGCCTCGAGCTGCGACTCGGCGACGCGATGGACTCCGAGATGGGCCGGCGTGCAGCGGCATCGGTGCCGCAGGATCGACCCGGCCGCGGACTGACATCCGACGAGTTGCACATGCTGGTCGCGCTTCCGCGTCTCGACACGGAGTCCCCGGCGGAGTCGTTGCCGGCGGGCGTCGCCCGGGCCGTCGAGCGGCTCGCCGGCGCGTACCCCGGGCGCACCGCGATGCCGGTCCGCAGACTCGGAGCACACATCGCCCAGGAGCGCATCGACGAGCTGGTCACATCGTCGGGAATGGCGTTGGGACCCAATCAGATCGCGATCGGCGTCGGCGAGCTCGAACTCGCGCCGGTGATTCTGGACTTCACCGTGCAGCCACACCTGATGGCGTTCGCCGACGCCGCCCACGGGAAGACGACGCTGCTGCGCAACATCGTTCGAGGACTGGTGCGCACCGCGACACCGGATCAGGTCAAGATCGTCCTCGTCGACTATCGCCGGACCATGCTGGGCATCATCGACGGCGACCACCTGGCCGGCTACGCGAGCTCGGCGGTCACCGCCGGGCCGATGATGACCGAACTCGCACAGTATTTCGCCGGCCGCCTCCCGCCGGAGGATGTGACACCGCAGCAGCTGCGCGACCGCTCGTGGCGCAGTGGTCCCGACGTCTACGTCATCGTCGACGACTACGACATGGTGTCCGCCGCATCCGGCAACCCGCTGCTCCCGCTCGTGGAACTCGCCGCACACGCTCGGGACATCGGCATGCACCTGATACTCGCCCGGCGGTCCGGCGGCCTCGGCCGGGCGATGTTCGACCCGCTGATCGCCCACCTCAAAGATCTCTCCTGCGACATCCTCCTGATGAGTGGTGACCGCGACGAGGGATACATCGCCGGGCGCGCGAGAATGTCCGACCTGGTGCCGGGCCGCGGTGAGCTCATCTCGAGAAACCGGCCGCAGGAGATGATCCAGGTCGGCTACGAAGGACCCGAGACAGGACCATGACAGCGACATCGATGAGATCGACCTCTCCCACCACCCGGCCGACCGTGGTCGACCTCGCGTACGGCCAGGTGCGGATCGACGCCACCCGCTGTGCCGACGTCACCGGCCTGCTCGACGCGGTGGACGCGCCGACCGTGCTGGTGGACGGGACGCCGCGGTACAACCACCAGGCGTGGCAGGGCGTGTGGCGTGACCTGGGACTGCCGGAGCGCGACGGGTCGGGGCCGCGGCCGCTGATCGTCGGTCACCCCAGCACGTGGGGACGGCGCCGGGCCTCGGTGTTGGCGCGCTCGGCGGCCGACCTGGGGGTTCCGGTCACGCTGGTCGGCCGAGCGGTCCTCATCGCGCGCAGCCACACGGACCCGGCCGTCGAACGATGCGTCGTCGTCGAGACCACGCAGCGGCCGACGGTGGCCACCGATCCGGCGCGGCCGTCCGCCGGGTGGTGGAGCGCCACCCGCCTGCGCCGGACCGCCGCCGGGTGGGAGATCGAGGCCTCCGACGTGCTGGAACCGGGCGCCGACGACATCGGTCCGCGCACCGAGACGTTCATCGACGATTCGGTGGAGATGGTGCTCGTCGACGGCGACGATCGCGGTGACATCGCCCACGCCGTCGACGTCGTCGCCACCCATGCGCTGGCCGGACGGGTGATCCCGGTCGATCGGGACATGATCGCCCGCTACGGCTGGCGCACCGGACGTGCCGACGCCTCCGACGATCGGGTGGCCCCACCCATCGCGCCGACCGAGGACTCGCCGCCCCGCCGGCGCCGATCCGGCACCTGGATCGCGGCGGCCGGCGCGGTGGCCGTCGTCGTGGCGGTCGTCGCCGGGGTCATCGGGTTCCTGCAACGGGGCGACGACGCAGCCCACCCCCAAGAGACGGTGACCATCGGCCGGACCAGCCTCGCCGTGCCGGCCGACTGGCGGCGCAGCGAACTCGGCGCGGGCACTCCGGACGCGTCGCGCATCGTGTTCGCCGGCCGCGACGACGGTCGCCGCATCCTGGTGGTGCAGAGCGAGGTGCGGTCGGATTCGACGCTCGCCTCGGTCGCGACGAGCCTGACCAACCGCATCCGGCAGCGCGGCGACGACGTCGTCACCGAGTTCTCGTCATCCACCCGGTTCATGGGCCGCGACGTGATCAGCTACCGCGAGGCGCCGGCATCGGGGAGCGGCATCCGGTGGTACGTCCTGGTCGACGACGCCCTGCAGGTGTCCATCGGTTGTCAGGCGGGCACCGCGGGACAGTCCGTGGACCGCGAGTGTCAGACCGCGGTGTCGAGCGCCCGGATCGCACCGCCCCGGTGAGGCGCGTTTTGACCCTGACCTGCGCCGTCGCGTACCCTGGATCGCTGGTGCGTGGCACCTCCGTCTCTCCGTGCGTCAGCACGGCCGACTGAGGTCGTCGAGGTCCGGGTCCCCGCTGGTCGCCGGAACGCCCTCTGCCACGCCACCCGACCAGTACCCGAATCGAACAGAGCTGAGGACAACTGTGCCCACCTACACCCCGAAGGCCGGTGACATCACACGTACGTGGCATGTCATCGACGCCACCGACGTGGTGCTCGGCCGCCTCGCCGTGCAGAGCGCGAACCTGCTCCGCGGCAAGCACAAGCCGACCTACGCGCCCCATGTCGATGGTGGCGACTACGTCATCATCATCAATGCCGAAAAGGTCGTGCTGACCAGCAACAAGGCCGAGCGCAAGCTGAACTACCGCCACTCCGGGCATCCGGGTGGGCTCAAGGTCCAGACCACCGCCGAGCTCCTCGAGAGCCATCCCGAGCGCGTCGTCGAGAAGGCCATCAAGGGCATGCTGCCCCACACCAAGCTCGGTCGCGCCATGGCGTCCAAGCTGAAGGTCTACGCCGGCCCGAACCATCCCCACGAGGCCCAGCGTCCCGTGTCCTTCGAGATCAAGCAGGTGGCCCAGTGAGCAACGAGAACATCAGCGACGCAGCCGTCGAGGCCGCCGTGGAAGATGCGGCCGCCGCGCAGGCCGATGCCGGTGACGACACCGCTGCCGCCGAGACCGCGGTCGAGCACGCCGTCGAGGCCGTGGAGAGCGCCACCGACGACTACGACACCGAGGCCGTCGTGGCCGAGGCCGTCGTCGATCGCGGGCCGGTCGTCATCGACCGCCCGATCCAGACCGTCGGCCGCCGCAAGGAGGCCGTGGTCCGCGTGCGTCTCGTCCCGGGCTCCGGGCAGTTCCACCTGAACGGCCGCAGCATCGAGGACTACTTCCCGAACAAGGTCCACCAGCAGCTCATCAAGGCGCCGCTGGTCACCGTCGAGCGCACCGAGTCGTTCGACATCTACGCCAAGCTCGTCGGCGGCGGCCCCTCGGGCCAGGCCGGTGCGCTGCGCCTGGGCATCGCCCGCGCCCTCATCGAGGTCACCCCGGAGGATCGTCCCGCCCTCAAGAAGGCCGGCTTCCTCACGCGTGACCCGCGCGCGGTCGAGCGCAAGAAGTACGGCCTGAAGAAGGCCCGCAAGGCGTCGCAGTACTCCAAGCGCTGATCTTGGCACGCCTTTTCGGTACCGACGGCGTCCGAGGCCTGGCCAACGACGAGCTCACACCCGAGCTCGCGTTGCGCCTGGCCTCGGCCGCCGCGGTCGTCTTCGAACAAGATTCCACCGACCACGTCCGCCCGCGTGCGGTCGTCGGCCGCGATCCACGTGCCTCCGGCGAGATGCTCGAGGCGGCGGTCTGCGCCGGCCTGGCCGCGACCGGTGTCGACGCGATCCGCGTCGGTGTGGTCCCCACGCCCGCGGTCGCCTTCCTGACCGCCGACTACGGCGCCGACTTCGGCGTGATGATCTCGGCGTCACACAATCCCATGCCGGACAACGGCATCAAGTTCTTCTCCGGCGGCGGCCACAAACTCGAGGATGCGGTCGAGGACCGCATCGAGGCCGCGATGGCCGACGAGTTCGTTCGCCCCATCGGTGCGGCGGTCGGCCGAGTCGTCGACGCACCCGACGCCGGCGACCGCTACCGGGCCCATCTCGCCACTGCTCTCGAGCATCGGCTCGACGGTCTCACCGTCGTGGTCGACTGCGCGCATGGCGCCGCGTCGGAGCTTGCGCCGCAAGCGTATTCGGATGCCGGTGCCACCGTCGTCGCGATCCACGCCGAGCCGGACGGCCTCAACATCAACGACGACTGCGGCTCCACCCACATGGGCAAGCTGCAGGCCGCCGTGCTCGAACACGGGGCCGATCTCGGGCTGGCGCACGACGGCGACGCCGATCGGTGTCTGGCCGTGGACTCGACAGGTCAGATCGTCGACGGTGACGTCATCATGGCGATCCTGGCGACCGCGATGTCGCGGCGAAACAGCCTGCACGACAACGTTCTCGTCGCGACGGTCATGAGCAATCTGGGTCTGCACATCGCGATGCGGGACGCGGGGATCACGGTCGCGACCACGGCGGTCGGTGACCGGTACGTCCTCGAGGAACTGCGACGCGGCAGCTACTCACTGGGCGGGGAGCAGTCCGGCCACATCGTCGTCCCCGCCTACGGCACCACCGGCGACGGCATCCTCACCGGCCTGCTGCTGATGGAGCAGATGGCCGCGACCGGTCAGCGGCTCGCCGAACTGGCGGCCGGCATGACCGTGCTGCCGCAGGAACTGATCAACGTGCGCGTCGCGGACAAACATGCGGTGGCGCACTCGGATTCGGTCACCCGCTCGGTCGCCGAGGCGGAAGCCGAACTCGGGGACGGCGGCCGCGTCCTGCTGCGTGCCTCGGGCACCGAGCAACTGGTGCGAGTGATGGTCGAGGCTCCGACCCCACAGACCGCGCAGGCGGTCGCCCGGCGCATAGCCGACATCGTCGAGTCCGTCGGATCATGAACGCGCCCAAGGCGGTCCTGTTCGATTTCTCGGGAACGCTGTTCCGGTTCGAGGCGCGCGACGAATGGTTCGACGGGCTGCACGACGAGCAGGGCAACGCGCTGCACCTCGACCACCAGGCCGAGTTGATCCGACGTATGACCCAGCCGGTGGGCATCCCCGCAGAGATCGACCACTACGACCGAACCGCCTGGGAGGACCGCGATCTCGACCCGGCGCAGCATCGTCGCGCATACCTGGCGATGCTGCGGGCATCGGGCCTGACGGTGCAGGGCCAGGCCGAGCAGCTGTACGCGCGCGTCCTCGACCCGCAGTCGTGGTGCCGGTTCGACGACACCGAGACGGTATTGCGCGGACTGCGCGCAGCCGGTGTCGCGGTGGGCGTGGTCAGCAACATCGCGTTCGATGTGCGCGAGGTCCTGGCGCGGTTCGGACTCGACGACCTCGTCGACGTCTACGCGCTCTCCTACGAGGTCGGCGCGATCAAGCCGAGCCCGGACATCTTCCGTGCCGCCCTCGAGCCGCTCGGTGTGGAACCTTCCGACGCACTCATGATCGGGGACAGCGAGGTCGCCGACGGCGGTGCGCGTCAGCTCGGATGTGCCTTCGAGCTGGTCCACGACACCGCGCCGGCACAGCGACCGACCGCGCTGCTCGACGCCGTGCGAGCACACGGAATCGCGATCGGGGACTGACGGCGCGATTCGACGTCGCCTGTTCGATCGACAAACGGGGAACGCACCGGCCGTCGCGCGCGTCTAAACTTCAAGCGGACGCGCGCAAGGGGGTAGGCAATGCCGGATTCGCGGCTGTTCATCGATGCCGACGAGATCGCCGACGTGGTCTCCTTCTACCGCTCGGCGGCCGAGGTCGTCGGTGCCGCCGCTGCCGATCTCGGTGCCGAGGAGCTGGGGGACTGGGCCCTCGACGACGACTATCGCGAACTCGGTGACCGCTACCGCGAGATGGGGCGGATCATCGCCCTGCGACTCGCCGAACAGTCCGTCGCCGCCGACCGCCTGTCCATCGCGCTCGAACACGGACTGACCGTGCTGACCGACGCCGACAGCGACATCCGGCATGATCTCACACGCCCGGCAGACCGCGATCCGGGTGAGGTCACTCGGTGACCGCGCGGTCCGATTCGCTTGCGGCACTGCGTGATCGAGCGGTGTCCGGGATTGACGACCTGATCGCGATCCTCCGTCTCGCCGAGCGGCTGAACATCGATGCCGCCGACCCGGCAGATGTGGAGCCACCGTTTCTCAAGGTGGGGGCCTTCGACGCGGCCACATTTGCCGCCGACAGTCACCGCCTGGCCGTCGCCTACCGTTCCGTCGCCGATCACCTGCACCGACTGCCCGAACAACAGATCCGGCTCGACCGCGGCTGGACCGGCGACAGCGGCACCCGGGCGGTCGGCGCCGTCGTCGCGCATCAGCGCCGTGCGGAGGCCGACCTGCACACCCTGCGCACACTGTCGGACGCCACCGGCGCGGCGGCATCGGGCATCGACCAGCTCCTGCGCACCTGGTACGTCACCGTGGTGCGGCTGACCGCCCCACTCGTCGCGGGTGTGCCCATCGAGGCAGTACCCGAGGCCGTCGTGAGCGGTCAGGTGCCGCTCAAGATCGTCGCCGAGGACATCACCTCGCGGGCCGGTCTCTACTTCACCTCGGCGGCGACCACCGTCGACGGTATCGACGAGATACTGCGACAACTCACCCGTGCCACCGACGACATGGACGCCGATCCATACCCGACAGACCCTGTCCCGGCCCCGCGCGTCGACCCCGCCCCGCGCGTCGACCCGGCCCCGCGCGTCGACCCCGACCGGACGCCGGACTCCGCTGTCGAGGTGACACCGACCGGGGTCATCGCCGAGCCGGTGCCGGACGCCGTCGAATCACCGCATCTGCCGCCGGACGGCAGCGATGACGGCCCGAGCGACGAGGCCGGCGATCTCGACGTCCCGTTGCAGCTCGGTCCGGTGGAACCGGCCGCGCCGGCCGGGGACGCAGCCCTGATCGCGCCGCAGCCGTCGGGTGTCCCGGCGGACGCATCGGCAGGTGCCGGGCGGTCCGAGGAGACGGCGCCGTCCGGGAGCCTTGCCCTCGCCGGCGACGAGTGAACGCCCGAAGACACGAGAGGCATCGATGAACCTGGCCGACCAGATCGAGGCGATCGCCCGGGCCGCCACAACCCGGGTCGTCGACGCGTCCAAGGAGTTCTCCGCCACGCAGCGGCGACTGACCACGGAGCTTGCCGAGCACCGGTCCTCGACCGACGAGTCCGATGTCACGATGGTGCCCGCCGACGTGGCCGAGGCCGGTCCCCACCAACCGGCCCCCGGCGAATAGGCTGTCGTCGTGGCGGGAACCAAACAGGCGTCGGCGACATCCGCGCGGGATCGGCGTACGAAACCAACCGGCTCGCCCGGCAAGCTGATGGGTGAGCTCGCGCGCCGCGGTCCGCACAAGGTGTTGCGCGGCAACCTGGGCGTCGTCGGCATGCGAGGGCAGATCTTCACACCGGCGACCGGGCGACGACTGCCCGCCGTCGCGTTCGGTCACACCTGGCTGGCCGGCAGCGAACGATACCGTGACCTGCTCTATCACTTCGCGTCGTGGGGCTTCGTGACCGTCGCACCCGACTCGAACACCGGCTTTCTCGCCTCCGACATCGGGCTGGCCACCGATCTCCGGTCCGCCCTCGGCGTGGTGACCAACATCCCGCTGGGGCTCGGTGCGGTGACCGTCGACGCCGATCGACTGGGATTCGTCGGCCACGGGTTCGGCGCATCGGCGGCGGTCGTGGCCGCATCCGATCAGCCGCTGGGTGGTCTCCCGGTGCCGTCCGTCGGCGGTGTGGCCGCGCTCTTCCCGGCACCGACGACGTCGATCCTGTTGCCGGCCGCCGGTCTCGTCTCCGCACCCGGTCTGATCGTCACAGGGGCCGGTGACCTCGAGACGATGGATTCCAATGCCCTGGCCCTGGCCAAGGCATATGGCGGCGATGTGGTGTTGCGCACCATCCCCAAGGGCAACGCGCGTGACCTTCTCGAACGGCGCACCGTCAAGGCGGTCATCGGCCGGAACGGTTCCGACCGGGCGCTGCACGGTCTGGTGCGGGCGCTGTGCACGGGATTCCTGCTGCACACGGTGGCCGGCGAGGCGGCCTACTCGGGGTTCGCCGATCCGTCCGAGACCGTCGGCAAGCTGGGTCTGATCGATCTCGACTCCCCGCCGCCCATCACGGTGGATCCGGTATCGCGGCTGTTCGGAGCAAAACCCAAGAAGCGCCGTAGCAAGAAGGGGTGAATTCCCCGGTACCCTGACTAGCTATGTGTGGAATCGTCGGATATGTAGGCCAGCGCGATGCTCTGGACATCGTGGTCGAGGCACTTCGGCGGATGGAGTACCGGGGGTACGACTCGGCGGGTGTGGCCATCCTGGACGGGCGCGGTGGAACCGTCATCCAGAAGAAGGCCGGCCGGCTGGAGAATCTGGACAAGCAGATCGCGACGGTCGGCCGCGACCGTCTGTCCGGCAGCACCGGTATGGGTCATACCCGATGGGCAACGCATGGTCAGCCGACCGACCGCAACGCGCACCCGCATGTGAGCACCGACGGCCGGATCGCCGTCGTGCACAACGGCATCATCGAGAACTATGCCGCCCTGCGGACCGAACTCGAAGAGGCCGGCATCGAGTTCAGCTCCGACACCGACACCGAGACCGCGGTGCACCTCATCGAGCGCGAGTACGCGGCCGGGCCGACCGCCGGCGATTTCGTGGCCAGCGCGTACACGGCGCTGGGTCGCCTCGAGGGTGCGTTCACCCTCGTGTTCACCCACTCCGATCACCCGGACACCATCGTCGCTGCTCGTCGGTCGACACCGCTCGTGCTCGGCGTCGGTGACGGCGAGATGTTCCTCAGCTCCGATGTCACCGCGTTCATCGAGCACACCCGTGACGCGGTCGAGCTCGGACAGGACGAGGTGGTGGTGATCACCGCCGACACCTACTCGATCACCGATTTCGACGGAGAAGTCCGCTCCGGCAAGCCTTTTCACATCGACTGGGACCTCGCGGCCGCGGAGAAGAGTGGCTACGACTTCTTCATGCTCAAGGAGATCGCCGAGCAGCCGGCCGCGCTCGCCGACACCTTGCTCGGTCACCTCCAGGACGGCCGCATCGTCCTCGACGAGCAGCGTCTGACCGATCAGGATCTCCGCGACGTCGACAAGGTGTTCGTCGTCGCCTGCGGTACCGCCTACCACGCCGGGCTCCTCGCCAAGTACGCCATCGAGCACTGGACCCGGCTGCCCGTCGAGGTGGAACTGGCCAGCGAGTTCCGCTACCGCGATCCCGTGCTCGACCGGTCCACCCTGGTGGTGGCCATCTCGCAGTCCGGGGAGACCGCCGACACCCTCGAGGCCGTCCGCCACGCCAAGGACCAGAAGGCCCGCGTCTTGGCCATCTGCAACACCAACGGCGCCCAGATTCCGCGGGAATCCGACGCGGTCCTCTACACGCACGCCGGACCCGAGATCGGGGTCGCCTCGACGAAGTGCTTCCTCGCCCAGATCGCGGCCGCCTACCTCGTCGGCCTGGCGCTGGCCCAGGCCCGTGGCACCAAATTCGCCGACGAGGTGTCCCGTGAGTTCGCCGCCATGGAGCTCATGGCCGACGCGGTGACCGAGGTGCTGGACACCATGGAACCGGTCCGTGACCTCGCACGATCCCTCGCACACCACAACACTGTGCTGTTCATCGGACGTCACGTCGGCTACCCCGTCGCCCTCGAGGGTGCGCTCAAGCTCAAGGAGCTCGCCTACATCCATGCCGAGGGATTCGCCGCGGGCGAGCTCAAGCACGGCCCCATCGCGTTGATCGAAGATGATCTGCCGGTCATCGTCGTGATGCCGTCCGCCGACGGGCGTGCGGTACTGCACTCCAAGATGGTCAGCAACATCCGCGAGATCCAGGCCCGGGGCGCCCGCACGATCGTGATCTGCGAAGAAGACGATCTCGCCGCCCGCGCGGTGGCCGATCACTTCATCCCCATTCCCAAGGTGCCCACGTTGCTGCAGCCGATGGTGTCGACGGTGCCGCTGCAGGTGTTCGCGGCGACCGTCGCCCAGTCCCGCGGCTACGACGTCGACAAACCACGCAACCTGGCCAAGTCCGTCACCGTCGAATAGCCGGTCGCATGCCGATCCCGTACCTCACCGCCGACGCCGTCCGTGACGCCGAACGTGCCTCCGGGGATCTCCTGGCCAACGGGACCTTGATGGCGCGTGCCTCGGCGGGTGTCGCGCACGTGGTCGGCCGATACCTGTCACGCACCGGCGGCTGCTACGGCCGACGCGTCGGCCTGGTGATCGGGGCGGGCGACAACGGTGGCGACGCCCTCTACGCCGGTGCACTGCTCGGGCGCCGCGGAGTCGCCTGCCAGGCCGTACTGCTCGCACCGGACAAGGCCCATCCCGGCGGACTCGGGGCGTTCCGGCGATCCGGCGGCCGGGTCGTGGCAGATCTGCGCGCAGGTCTCGACGCGGTGATCGACGGGGTCGTCGGCATCGGCGGACGCGGACCACTCCGCCCGAACGCTGCCGCGGTGTTCGGTGGCTTGACACCGGCCGATGCCGGTGGCCCGGTCATCGTGGCCGTCGACCTGCCATCCGGTGTGGACGCCGACACCGGCGAGATCCACGACCCGTCGGTGCACGCCGATCTCACGGTGACGTTCGGCGTGCACCGCAACGCTCATCTGCTGGCGGCGCCGCGCTGCGGGCGGACCGAGCTGATCGACATCGGCATCGACGTCCCGGATGTCGATCCGCCGCTGCTGTCCCTGACAGACGACGAGGTGGCGGCCCTGTGGCCGCTGCCCGGCCCGACCGACGACAAGTACACCCAGGGTGTCGTGGGCGTCATCGCCGGGTCGGCGAGATACCCGGGCGCCGCGATCCTGGCGAGCGGCGCTGCCGTCGCCGCAACCTCGGGAATGACCCGCTATGTCGGCACCGCCGCGGACGAGGTGGTCGGACACTGGCCCGAGGTCGTCGCGGCCCGATCCGTCGCCGATGCGGGACGGGTGCAGGCCTGGGCCGTCGGACCCGGGATGGGTGTCGACGACACCGCGTTGCGCCTGCTGCGCGAGATCCTGACGACCGACCTGCCGGTGCTCGTCGACGCCGACGGACTCACCCTGCTGGCGCAGCACCCCGAACTGGTCACCGACCGGGACGCACCAACCCTGCTGACGCCACACGCCGGTGAGTTCGCCCGGCTGGCCGGTGCCGAGGTCGGCCCCGATCGCCTTGGCGCGGTGCGCGACCTCGCCGCCCGGTGGCAGGTCACGGTGCTGCTCAAGGGCCGGATCACCCTGGTCGCCGAACCGGACGGCGTGGTCTTCGGCAACGACGCGGGCAGCTCCTGGGCGGCGACCGCCGGTGCCGGTGACGTGCTCTCCGGGATCGCAGGTTCCCTCCTGGCGGCCGGAATCGCCCCCCATCTGGCGGGTGCCGCCGCCGCCAGGGTGCACGCGCACGCCGCGCGACTCGCCAGCCGCGGCGCACCGATCGGGGCATCGGCCCTGCTGGCGGCGCTGCGACCGGCGATCCGGGAACTGTTGGCCTGACCCGCGGTGCGCGATACGCGATGCACTCAACCGCATCTGGGACAATGAACGACGATGACCTCATCTGCCCTGACCGCGACCATCGATCTCGATGCGATTGCGCACAACGTCGATATCGTGCGGACCGCTGCCGGAGTCGGTGTCCTCGCCGTCGTCAAAGCCGACGCCTATGGGCACGGCGCAGTTCCGGTCGCCCGCGCGGTCCTGGCCGCCGGCGCAACCGAACTCGGCGTGGCCCACATCACCGAGGCACTCTCGCTGCGGGCCGCCGGGATCACCGCTCACATCACGTCCTGGCTCCACCATCCCGACGCCGATTTCGGTGCGGCCATCGGCGCCGACATCGACGTCGCCCTGTCCTCGGCGCGTCAGCTCGACGCGGTGATCGCCGCCGCGACCGCACGCGGCACGACGGCGACGGTCACGGTCAAGGTGGACACCGGGCTCAACCGCAGCGGGGTGGCCGTCGACGAGTGGGCCGATTTCGCCGACCAGCTCGCCAAGGCGCGCGCGGACGGGGCCGTCACGGTCCGCGCCATCATGTGCCACCTCGCGCGCGGCGACGAACCCGACCACCCGCTCAACTCGGCACAGGCCGAGCGGCTCGATACCGCCGCCGCCGACCTGCGCCGTCTCGGTGCGCCCGCCGAGGTGATGCACATCGCCAATTCGCCTGCCGCGCTGACCCGTCCGGATCTCGCCCGCGACCTCGTGCGCCCCGGAATCGCGCTCTACGGACGTACGCCGATCCCCGAGCGCGGCGACTTCGGGCTGATCCCGGCGATGACCCTCACCGCGGGCGTGTCACTGGTGAAGAAACTGGCTGCCGGACAAGGTGTTTCCTACAGCCACACCTGGGTGTCGCCGATCGACACGACCATCGCCGTCATTCCCGCGGGGTATGCCGACGGGGTGCCGCGGTTGCTGTCCGGCAGCATCACCGCCCGGATCGGTGATCGGAGTTTCCCCGGGGTGGGACGAATCTGTATGGACCAGTTCGTGATCGACCTGGGGCCCGACGGCGGCGGGGTGCGCGAGGGGGACGTCGCCGAACTCTTCGGCACGGGCCGCGACGGTGGATCCACGGCCAAGGACTGGGCCGACGCGATCGGCACCATCGACTACGAGATCGTGTCCGGCATCGGGCAGCGTGCGATCCGGCGCTACATGGGTGGTGCGGGTGGATAGTTCCGAACGTGTCGGATGGCTGGCGGGCGTCACCGGTGTCGCCGCGCTCGGGGCGGTGGCCGCCGGGGGAGTGGCGCGGAACATGACCCGCCGCAGGATGGACGGACACATCGATCCGTTTGCCGGAGAAGACTTCACCACGATCTACGACGACGACGCGACGACCGTCACCACCGATGACGGACTGTCGCTGGCAGTCCGGACGGTCGTCACCGGACCCGACGGCGGCGACCACAGCCACCCGGAACTGACCGTCGTGTTCATCCATGGTTTCAGCCTGCGGATGGCGGCCTGGCACTTCCAGCGGTTTGGACTCGCGCGGCACTGGGCCGACCGGACCATCCGCATGGTCTTCTTCGACCATCGCGGGCACGGTCGCAGCGACGACGCACCCACCGACACGTGCACCATCGCGCAGCTCGCCGACGATGTCGCCGCGGTGATCCGGGCCGTCGTACCCACGGGACCACTTGTGCTGGTGGGGCATTCGATGGGCGGTATGGCGCTGATGGGGCTGGCTCGACGTCACCCCGCACTGTTCGGGCCCGACGGACAGGTCACCGGGGTCGCGCTCGTCGCGACCGCGAGCCGCGGCCTGACCGAGGCCGGACTCGGCGAGGGCCTGACAAATCCGGTGCTCGACGCGTTCCGGCTGTCGGTGCGCCATGCACCGACACTCGTGCAGGCCGGGCGTGGCATCACCCGCCAGGTTCTCGAACCGGTCCTGGTCGCGGCGAGTTTCGGACCCGACTTCCACAGTCCGTCGGCGGGCCGTGCCGTGGAGAAGATGATCCAGAACACCCCGATCCAGACGATCGTCAACTTTCTGCATGCCCTCGAGGACCACGACGAGTCCACCGCGTTACCGGTACTCGCCCAGGTTCCGTCGGTGGTCGTGTGCGGCAATCGGGATCGGCTGACCCCGCTGCCGAAATCCGTTCGCATGTATGGCGAACTGGGGGAGGACTCCCGTCTCGTGGTGGTGGAGGGGGCCGGGCACATGGTGCAGATGGAGCAACCCGACACGGTGACCGACGCGATCGCCGATCTGGTCGACCGGGCGCGTGCGGCGGCACCGCAACCGCGGCGTCGATGGTGGCGGAAGATGCGGAAGCGCACATGACGGATGCGTTGCAGACCAACGGATCCCGGGTGCTACCGGAGGTCGGGGACACCGAAGAGCTGGGACGTGAGCTCGCGGGTGTCCTGCGCGCCGGCGACCTGGTCATCCTCGATGGGCCGCTGGGCGCCGGGAAGACCGCGTTGGCACGGGGAATCGCCGCCGGGCTGGGGGTTGTCGGCCGGGTGTCGTCGCCGACCTTCATCATCGCGCGCGAGCATCGCGCCGGCGCCCCAGGGCGTCCGGGCATGATCCATGTCGACGCCTACCGACTCGGCGGCCTCGACGAACTCGACGCGCTCGACCTCGACAGCGACCTCGACCGGTCGGTGGTCGTGGTGGAGTGGGGCGAGGGCGTCGCCGAACGGCTCGCCGACCGGCATCTGCGGGTGCGGTTGCGCCGCGCCGACGACTCGGAAGTGCGTCGCGCCGAATGGGAATGGGTGGAATCGTGAAACGCGTACTGGCGATCGACACCGCCACGGATGCCGTGGTGACGGGGGTGGTGATCCTCGGCGACGGTGCGGAGACGATCGACACCGTGGCCGAGCGCACGGTGTCCGACGGCCGCCGCCACGCCGAGATCCTGACCACCCTGATCGGTGAGGTGCTCGCCGAATCCGGTACGGCGCGTAGCGATCTCGACGCCGTCGTGGTCGGCTGCGGACCCGGGCCGTTCACCGGACTGCGGGTCGGTATGGCGACCGGCGCCGCGTTCGGCGATGCGCTCGGACTGCCGGTCCACGGTGTGTGCTCGCTGGATGCCCTTGCGCGCCAAGCTCTGTGGATGACACCGTCGGCGACCTCGTTGCTGGTGGTGACCGACGCGCGGCGACGGGAGGTCTACTGGGCCCGCTACCTCGACGGCCGCCGGATGGGTGATCCGGCGGTGATCGCACCCGCGAATCTGGTCGAGGACCTCGCCGCCGAACCGATCGATCTCGTCGTCGGGTCGCCGGCACACGCGGAACTCTTCGCCCGTCCCGTCGGCGCGGTGACGACGCCCTCGGTGGGCGGCCTCGTCGCATCGGCCGCCGACGAATTGGCTGCCGGCGCAATGCCACATCCACTGGTACCGCTCTATCTCCGGCGCCCGGACGCCAAGGAGCCGACGAAACGCAAACGCGCCGAGGTGGGTCGATGACCGCCTCGGACGTGCTGATCGACGGGCTCGAGTACTCCGACATCGCGCGGTGTGCGGCGCTGGAGAAGGAGATGTTCGCCGATGACTCGCCATGGCCGGCGTCGGCGTTCCGGGCCGAACTCAACGCTCCGTACAACCGGTATTTCGCCGCCCGTGACCATCGGGCCGGGGAGGTCGTCGGCTATGCCGGGATCTCGATCCTCGGGACGCCCGGATCGTACGAGTGCGAGATCCACACCATCGCGGTGGCGCAGTCGCACCGCGGCCTCGGGTACGGACGCGCGTTGCTGGCGGCCATGCTCGAGGTCGCCGAGGTCTGTGCCGCCCCGGTGTTCCTCGAGGTGCGCACCGACAACGACGGCGCGATCGCGCTCTATGAGCGAAATGGTTTCGTGCGGGCAGGGATTCGCCGCAACTACTATCAGCCGTCGGGGGCCGACGCGTTCACCATGATCCGGCCGGCGCCGAACCGGGCGGCGGATCTGCCGACCGAACAGTCAACCGAGAACGCGCCGGGAGGGCCCACATGATCGTCATGGGTATCGAGAGCTCCTGCGACGAGACGGGTGTCGGGATCGTCGCCTGGGACGGGAATGCGGCCACGCTGCTCGCCGACGAGGTGGCCTCCAGCGTGGACGAGCACGCGCGGTTCGGCGGCGTGGTCCCCGAGATCGCGTCACGCGCGCACCTCGAGGCGATCGTGCCGACGATGCAGCGCGCGCGTGAGGCGGCCGGCATCGACCGGCCGGACGCGATCGCGGTGACGATCGGACCGGGCCTCGCCGGCGCATTGCTGGTCGGGGTGTCGGCGGCGAAGGCCTATGCGCTGGCATGGGACGTGCCGCTCTTCGCGATGAATCATCTCGGCGGGCACGTCGCGGTGGACACCCTTGAGCACGGCCCGATGCCCGAATGCGTGGCGTTGCTGGTCTCCGGCGGTCACACGCACCTGCTGCACGTCACCGACCTCGCCGATCCGATCGTCGAACTCGGCACCACCGTCGACGACGCGGCGGGCGAGGCGTTCGACAAGGTGGCGCGGCTGCTCGACCTCGGATTCCCGGGTGGGCCGGCACTCGATCGTGCCGCCGCCGACGGTGATCCGAGCGCCATCGCGTTCCCCCGCGGGATGACCGGGCCCCGTGACGCGCGGTACGACTTCTCCTTCAGCGGCCTCAAGACCGCCGTCGCGCGCTACGTCGAGAAGTGTGAACGAGAAGGCCGCGAGGTGCCGATCCCCGACGTCGCCGCCTCGTTCCAGGAGGCCGTGGCCGACGTGCTGACGCGCAAGGCGATCCGGGCCTGCACCGACCTCGACGTCGACACCCTCGTCCTCGGCGGCGGCGCGACCGCCAACTCGCGCATCCGGTCGCTGGCGCAGGAGCGGTGTGCGGCGGCCGGCATCACGCTGCGCGTGCCCAAGCCGCGGTTGTGCACCGACAACGGCGTGATGATCGCGACGCTCGGGGCGCACGTCATCGGTGGCGGCGCGGAACCGTCCCCGCTGACCGTGGCCACCGACCCCGGAATGTCGGTGCAGGTCAGCCAGCTCTGACCCGTCCGGCCCGGCCGTATTGCCGCCGTGTTCGCCGTCAGCGGATCACCGAACCGGGACTTTTGCAGCCTCCGCCCTTGAGTGCTGGCACTCTCGTGTATAGAGTGCTAGTGACACTGTCTGGGGCCTCGGCACCCGCGACGACGAGACCTCGGCCCAGCGTCACGAACGTGCAAATCGTTACACCGTTCAACGAACTCAGTACGAAAGTTGAGGACCCACATCGTGGCGAGCGTGAACATCAAGCCGCTTGAGGACAAGATCCTGGTGCAGGCCGTGGAGGCAGAGACGACCACCGCGTCCGGTCTGGTCATCCCGGACACCGCCAAGGAGAAGCCGCAAGAAGGCACCGTCATCGCAGTTGGCGAGGGCCGCGTGACCGAGCAGGGTAACCGCGTCCCGGTCGACGTCAAGGAAGGCGACACCGTCATCTACAGCAAGTACGGCGGCACCGAGATCAAGTACGCCGGCGAGGAGTACCTGATCCTCTCGGCCCGCGACGTCCTGGCCGTCATCGGCAAGTAGAGACTCGCGAACTCATCGCCGTTCCGCCCCGGTGCCCAGTGGGCGCCGGGGCGGATCTGTCTCCCCAGAGTGAAAGAGACCCATGCCCAAGAACATTGAATACGACGATGTGGCGCGGCGCGCGCTCGAGCGCGGCATCAACAAGCTCGCCGACACCGTCAAGGTCACCCTCGGCCCCCGCGGCCGCCACGTGGTGCTGGCGAAGTCCTTCGGCGGCCCCAACGTCACCAACGACGGTGTCACCATCGCCCGTGACATCGACCTGGAGGATCCGTCCGAGAATCTCGGTGCGCAACTGGTGAAGTCGGTCGCCACCAAGACCAACGACGTCGCCGGTGACGGCACCACCACTGCCACCGTGCTGGCCCAGGCCATGGTCACCACCGGCCTGCGCAACGTCGCGGCGGGTGCGAACCCGATCACGCTCGGCGCCGGCATCGGCAAGGCCGCCGACGCGATCAGCGACGAGTTGCTGCGCGTCGCCACCCCGGTCGACGGCGAGAAGGCGATCGCCCAGGTCGCGACCGTGTCGTCGCGCGACGAAGAGGTCGGCACCATGGTCGGCAAGGCGATGAACACCGTCGGCACCGACGGTGTCGTCACCGTCGAAGAAGGCTCCGGACTCAACACCGAACTCGAGATCACCGAGGGTGTGCAGTTCGACAAGGGATACCTGTCGCCGTACTTCATCACCGACGCCGACAACCAGGAAGCCGTGCTCGAGGACGCCCTCGTGCTGCTCTACCGCGACAAGATCAGCTCGCTGCCCGACTTCCTGCCCTTGCTGGAGAAGGTCGTGGGAGCCGGTAAGTCGCTGCTCATCATCGCCGAGGACGTCGAGGGCGAGCCGCTCTCGACGCTGGTCGTCAACTCGATCCGCAAGACGCTCAAGGCCGTCGCCGTGAAGGCGCCGTTCTTCGGTGACCGGCGCAAGGCCTTCCTCGAGGACCTGGCCGTGGTCACCGGCGGCACCGTCATCACCACCGACATCGGCCTGTCGCTGTCGAACGTCGAGCTCGATCAGCTCGGCACCGTGCGGCGCGCCGTGGTCACCAAGGACGCCACCACCCTGGTCGAGGGCGGAGGCACCCGCGAGGCGATCACCGAGCGGGCCGAGCAGCTGCGTCGGGAGATCGAGCAGAGCGACTCCGATTGGGACAAGGAGAAGCTCGCCGAGCGTCTGGCGAAGCTGGCCGGCGGCGTCGCGGTCATCCGCGTCGGCGCGGCGACCGAGACCGCGCTCAAGGAGCGCAAGCATCGCGTCGAGGACGCGGTCGCCGCAGCCAAGGCCGCGGTCGAGGAGGGCATCATCCCCGGTGGTGGGTCGGCGATCGTGCAGGCCGCCGTCGTGCTCGACAAGCTCGCGGCCGATCTGCCCGAGGAGGAGGCGCTCGGTGTGCGGGTGGTTCGCGACGCACTCGATGCGCCGCTGTACTGGATCGCCACGAATGCCGGCGTCGACGGCGCGGTCGTGGTCAATCGGGTCGCCGCCGCCGAGCGTGGGCACGGTTACAACGCCGCCACGCTCACCTACGGTGACCTGCTCGCCGACGGCATCATCGACCCGGTCAAGGTGACCCGCTCGGCGATCGTGAACGCCGCGTCGGTGGCCCGCATGGTGCTCACCACCGAGACCGCGGTGACCGACAAGCCGGAAGAGGCTGCTGCGGGCGGCCACGGCCACCACGGACACGCTCACTAGGCGGACACGCTCGGTAAGGCTGCCCGCCCGGCTCGACGACACACACCAATCGGGGGCACTGATCGGCAACGATCGGTGCCCCCGATGGCATGTTTTGGGTCAGACGAGCGGGTGGTCCGGTGTGCTCAGCTTGCGATGCGACGGCCGACGCCGCGCTTCATCAACATGCTGCGTTCGGATTCCGAGAGTCCCCCCCAGATCCCGTACGGTTCCGCCACCGCGAGCGCATGCTCGCGGCATTGGGCGATGACCGGGCACTGATGACACATTTCCTTGGCGCGACGCTCACGCTGGGCACGCGCGCGTCCGCGTTCGCCGTCCGGGTGGAAGAACATCGACGAGTCGACCCCTCGGCACAGGCCCTTCATTTGCCAGTCCCAGATGTCGGCGTTGGGTCCGGGGAGATGATTGGGCTGAGGCATGACAGCTGCTCCTTGTCTGCATGAGCACTCGTTTTCATCGGCGCACGCTCACAGTAGGCAAGCGGAAGAAATCGAGTCAATACCGCCAAATAGCCTTTGAACGATGGCGAAAATTCCATTGTTGTTAACGTGAGATTGTCTGATCGGATTGGCATACCATGTCCTTTCGGACAGGTGCATCCGCCCCCCGATTATGTCTGGACAATCTTCCTGACCTGGCAATTCTCTTGGAAGGCAGAGTGATTGGCGTTCATTCCTGTCGCGTGATCGGGTGCGGCGCGGAATGTGTCCACGTAACCTCGTGGACATATTCCGCTTATTTGTTCGTGACCTTCTGGGTGAATTAATGTTTGTGACGACAGGTTAAATTCATGCTAACTGCAACCTGTTACCGCTTTCGGAACCGTTCGGAAGGCGTGAGAAAATAGGGTCTGAAATGGGCAAATGGTCGGACGGGCGACTGGTCTGGCAGCAGGCCGTAGAACAGGGAGGTCTCGGTCACACCGCGGGTGCGACGGCCCGACTGGAGGCTCTCACCCGGCTCGGTCGTTTGGCCGGCGACGATTCGCTCGCATCCCTGGCTCTCTCGACACGCGCCTCACTGCTCCGGCAGGCGGGCCGTCACGCCGCCGCGAGCGCCCTCGACGGGCATGCCTTGTTGCTCGCCGGGCCTGTCCGCCGGCGCGCGTCGACGTGGCATCGGGCGGCCACACTCGATGCCCTCGTCGGTCTCGCGGCCGACGACCTCGGCCGGTTGCGCCTCGGTGCCGCCGCCCGATTGCTTCGTCGAGCCCGTGCTTTCCCCACGAACGGTGATGCGGAGTGGTTCGGCGATCGCCGCCCGTCCCTGCGCATCGAATGGGTGTCCGCGGAACTCGGTATGTATGCCGGCGACCCGGCCGCTGCCCTCGGGCACGCGCGGGCGGCGCTCGAGATCAGCGAGATCGACGGCACGCCCGAGCGGCACCGAGTGAAAACCCTGCTCATCGCCGCGGCGGCCGACGCGGCGGCCGGCAATGGTCGACTGGCGCGCAACCGGGCGACACAGGTGACGACCCGCGCCCGGGCCGCCGGTCTGCTGCCGCTCGAGTGGGCGTCATGGGCGCTGCGTGCGGGGCTGGACGGGGCAGACGACGAAACCCGGCGCCAACTCGCACAAACCCGGGCCGAACTGATCCGACGCGGGGTGCCGTTCGAGGCTGCGTGAGCCCCGGCACGGGTGGGGGTCCCCGGATTGTCTGCGGCCGTCAGTAAGGTTACTTGGGGGTACCGCACGCAACGACAAGCACACATGTAACACGGGGATCTCAACTGACGATGAAACTGACGGGTGCTGAGCTCGACGAGGTTGTCCGCGCCGCCAGGCAGGGTGACCGCGACGCGCTCGCGTCAGTTCTCGAAAGTGTGCAGGACCCGATTCTGCGCTACTGCCGAGGGCGGATTGGCGTCGGAGAACGACACTTGTTCTCTGCCGATGACATTGCGCAGGAGGTGTTGATGGCGGTGATGACCGCCGTGCCCCGGTATCAGGACCAGGGCAAGCCATTCATGGCCTTCGTCTACGGCATCGCTGCACACAAGGTGGCCGACGCGATGCGCGTCGCCGCCCGGGTCAAGTCGGACCCGGTCGAGGTCCTGCCGGAGACCGTCGTCGTGACCGGCGGCCCCGAACAGTCTGCCCTGGACGCGGATGCCAGCCGTCAGATGCGGGAGCTGTTGACGATCCTGCCGGAGAAGCAGCGTGAGGTGCTCATCCTGCGTCTCGTGGCCGGGCTGTCGGCGGAGGAGACCGCCGACGCGGTCGGCAGTACGGCCGGCGCGGTGCGTGTCGCTCAGCACCGGGCACTGGCAAAACTGAAAGACCAACTGCGAGAGGCAGGTGAGACCGATGAACGACGTGCATAACCCTTCCGGTGACGGCTGGGACCACACCGAGCCGATCGACATGACCGAGGTGCATGCCGACGACCAGTTCCTCGACTCGCTCGCCGCCGATCGTCCGGTCCCCACCAGGGACGCCGCCGAATATCAACTCGCCGAACTGCTCTCGAGCTGGCGGCACGAAGTCGTGGCGGCGCCCGCACCGGACATGCCGACCATCGACGACGTCGAGGCCGCGATCGCCGCGACCGAGCGGGCACGCCGCAGCCGTGGGGTCGCACGGCATCTGCGGATCATCTCCGGTGCGGCCGCGGTGGTCATCGTGGCCGGGGCGGGGCTCACGGTTCTCGCCGAGGGATCGTCCCCGGGCGACCCGCTCTGGGGCGTCAAGCGGGTGGTGTTCGCCGAGGAGGCCACACAGACGCAGGCGTCGATGGACGTGCAGGCGAATCTGGAGAAGGCGGAGGCCGCCGTCGCGGCCGGCGACATGTCCAAGGCCGCCGCACTCATCGCGAGCGCGCAGAACGATCTGCAGCCGGTTCGGGACACCGAAACCCGAAATCGGATGAACGAGTGGATGAAACGGTTGGCGGCCGATGCCGGCACCTCGTTGCCGCCGACGTCGGCCTCGACCTCGGCGACCGACACGACGTCCGCGGGCACCCCGCTCACGCCGCCTGCCGTCACCGGGCCGGCGACGCCGCCGCGTGATCTGCAGCGCTCAGGTGGCGACAATACGTCGACCACCGTGACCGTCTCGCCGCAGCCGCAGCCAGGTGGCGGTGACCAGGGAACCGGAACCGGGAATCCGGGTACCACCGAGCAGACCCCCCCACCGGTCACCAATCAGACTGTTCCGCAACCCGAGCCACCGGCGACGACCACGACCATTCCACCGGTGGAGCCGGCGACCACCGTGGTACCCGAGCCCACGACGGTGCCGACGGTACCGACGACCCAGCCGCTGCCACCCGTCCAGACGCAACCGACGGTACCGCTACCGACAACCACGACGGAGTTGTGGCCGTGGTGGTACGCACCGTTCCACTGACGGTTGGGGCAGATGGACGGGCTCAGCGCTCGTCGTCGAAGTGTGCGTGCGCGTCGGCGTATCCGCGGCAGTAGTCCCAGGTGACGTATGCGTCCGGGCGCGGATCGACGGCGGGTTCGTGTGGACGGACGGATCCGTCGATCAGCAGCTGCAACAGGTTGGCGCGCAGCATGTCCCAGTCGTGGTAGTGATCCTCTTGGCAGTCGTCGCAGACGACGACGAGTCCACGGACGCCTCGATGGCCCAGGAGGGCCTCGTAAACCGCGAGGTCAGCCAGGTCTTCTTCGACGGCCATCCGCTCGTTCTCGTCGAGAGGGATGCCCGGTTCCACCGAGTCGAGAGCGGCCGCCGGGTCGCCGCCGGGATCGTCGGCGAACGGGTCTGGCGGGAGGCCGGGTGGAAGGTGGTCACGCACACGTCCACGGTAGCCGATGAACCGGCTCTGATGCGGTGAGGACTCCACAGACCCGCCCGGCCTGTGTCCGGCAGTCCGACGGTCGGATCGAGGGTGAGCGTCGCCACTGCGGCGGTGCCGATACCATGGAGCGATGACGCACGTTCGCACCGGTGGAGATGACCCCGGCAAGGTCGCGATGCTCGGCCTCACCTTCGACGACGTCCTGCTGCTGCCTTCGGCCTCCGACGTCATCCCGAGCGATGCCGACACATCCTCGCGGGTCACCAAGAACATCACGTTGCGCGTCCCACTCGTCAGTTCCGCGATGGACACTGTCACCGAGTCGCGGATGGCGATAGCCATGGCCCGTGCCGGCGGCATGGGTGTGCTGCACCGCAATCTGTCGATCGAGGACCAGGCCGGCCAGGTCGAGACGGTGAAGCGTTCGGAGGCCGGGATGGTGACCGACCCGGTCACCTGTTCGCCGACCAACACCCTGGCCGAGGTCGACGGGATGTGTGCCCGCTATCGCATCTCCGGGCTGCCCGTCGTCGACGAACGCGGTGAACTCGTCGGCATCATCACCAACCGTGACATGCGGTTCGAGGTGGATCAGTCGCGCCCGGTGTCCGAGGTCATGACCAAGTCGCCGCTGATCACCGCGCAGGAGGGGGTGTCCGCCGAGGCGGCCCTGGGACTGTTGCGCCGCAACAAGATCGAGAAGCTGCCGATCGTCGACGGCAACGGCCGGCTGACCGGGCTGATCACGGTCAAGGATTTCGTCAAGACCGAGCAGCATCCGCTGGCGACCAAGGACGCCGACGGCCGCCTGCTCGTCGGGGCCGCCGTGGGAACCGGTGACCCACAGTGGGATCGCGCGATGGCGCTGGCCGACGCCGGTGCCGACGTCATCATCGTCGACACCGCGCACGCGCACAACCGGCTCGTGCTGGACATGGTGGCGAAGCTGAAAGCCGAAGTGGGAGAGCGGGTTCAGGTCGTCGGCGGCAATGTCGCCACCCGGGAGGCAGCGCTCGCGCTGGTGGAGGCCGGTGCGGACGCGGTGAAGGTCGGTGTGGGCCCGGGGTCCATCTGCACGACCCGCGTCGTCGCCGGGGTCGGCGCACCGCAGATCACCGCGATCCTCGAGGCCGTCGCGGTGTGCAAGTCGCACGACGTCCCGGTCATCGCCGACGGTGGATTGCAGTATTCCGGGGACATCGCCAAAGCGCTCGCCGCCGGTGCGTCGACCGCGATGCTGGGGTCGCTGCTGGCCGGCACCGCGGAGGCCCCCGGCGATCTGATCCTGGTGAACGGCAAGCAGTTCAAGAGCTATCGCGGCATGGGCTCGCTCGGGGCGATGCAGGGTCGCGGGCAGGGCAAGTCGTACTCCAAGGACCGGTACTTCCAGGACGATGTCCTCAAGGAGGAGAAGCTGGTTCCGGAGGGTATCGAGGGGCGGGTGCCGTTCCGCGGGCCGCTCGGCCAGGTGATCCACCAACTCGTCGGCGGACTCCGCGCCGCGATGGGGTACACCGGTGCGTCGACGATCGCCGACCTGCAGAACGCCCGATTCGTGCAGATCACCGCGGCCGGACTCAAGGAGTCGCACCCGCACGACATCACGCTGACCGCCGAGGCGCCCAACTACTATTCCCGCTGACACCGGACGCTGGGTCCGGTGCGAAAGTTCAGCTCGCGTATAGAAAGGCGCAACGGTGCGTGACGACGTGGAAATCGGTATGGGGCGCATCGCGCGCCGCACCTACGAACTCGAGGACATCAGTATCGTCCCGTCCCGGCGGACACGGTCGTCCAAGGACGTCTCGACCGACTGGCAGATCGATGCGTACCGGTTCACCTCACCGATTCTCAGCCACCCGACCGACGCGCTCGTCTCGCCCGAGATGGCGATCGAGCTCGGCAAACTCGGTGCGCTCGGTGTCATCAACGGCGAAGGTCTGTGGGCGCGCCACCGCGACGTCGACGCCAAGATCGACGAGCTGATCACGGTCGCGACACAGAGTGCCGATCCGTTCGCGCCGATTCGTCATCTCCAGCAACTGCATTCGGCTCCTTTGGACACCGGACTGTTGCGGGAGGCGATCTCCACCGTCCGTGACGCCGGGGTGACCACCGCGGTCCGGGTGAGCCCGCAGCACGCGCTGGAACTGACGCCGGCTCTGCTCGAGGCCGGCGTGGAAATCCTTGTCGTGCACGGCACGATCATCTCGGCCGAGCATGTGGAACAGGCGGATCCGATGGGCGGTGCCGCGCGGGAACCGCTCAACCTCAAGACCTTCATCGCGGACCTGGACATCCCGGTCATCGCCGGCGGCGTCCACGATCACCGAACGGCCTTGCATCTCATGCGGACCGGTGCGGCCGGTGTCATCGTCGGCTACGGCTCGGCGACCGGCGCCACCACCACCGGCGAGGTGCTCGGCATCGGGGTGCCGATGGCCACCGCGATCGCCGACGCGGCCGCCGCACGCCGCGATTACCTCGACGAGACCGGTGGGCGGTATGTCCACGTGATCGCCGACGGCGACATCCACACGTCGGGTGACCTCGCGAAGGCGATCGCGTGTGGCGCCGATGCCGCCGTGCTCGGGACCCCGCTGGCCGCGTCGGCCGAGGCGCCCGGCCGGGGCTGGTACTGGCCGTCGGCGACCGCCCACCCCGACACCCCGCGCGGTGCGCTGCTCCAGGTGGCCACCGCCGACGACCGGCCGAGCCTCGCGTGCGTGCTGAACGGGCCGTCGCAGGATCCGTTCGGCGAGCTGAATCTCGTTGGTGCGCTGCGCCGGTCGATGGCGAAAGCCGGGTACAGCGACCTCAAGGAGTTCCAGAAGGTCGGCCTGTCGCTGCGGGTGTGAGCCGGCGCGTCAGTCCAGTCCGCGCGCGATCATCGTGTCGGCGAATCCGTCGGCCATCCGCAGGGCCTCGATGACGATGGGCGCCACCAGAATCCGTGCGCCGGGCCGTAGTCCGCGAGCCTGACGTGCCTCGTCGACCTGGCCGACCACCTCCACCATGAGGGGAATCGACCGGATCGCCAGCGCCAGCGTGAGGGCGACCTGGTCGGTGCGAATCCCCAAACGCCGCAACGGTGTCAGCGTACGCATCAGGGCGTCGAGCATGTCGGTCGTGCGTGTGGTCAACGAGACCGCGGCGGCCAGTGCCACCGAGGTGGCCAGGACGCCGCAGACCACCAGCGCGCGTTGCCAATCGGTGAAGATCACCTGGAAGACGAAGATGAACACCAGGACCCAGGTCATCGGCTTCAGTTGTCGCCACGCCTCGCGCGGCCCGATGCCGGCGACCGCGTAGACCGCGGCCACCCCGATCACCGTCACCCCCAACGACAGTGGCGTCCGGACGAACAGTCCGATGACCAGAATGGCGACGGCCAGCGCCACGAGCTTGACCCCGGCCGGAACCCGATGCAGCAGCGAGGTTCCCGGCCGGTAGACACCGAGGGTCGTCATGACATCAGCGCGCGGTAGGCGGCCACGGCCGGGCCGGGGGAGTCGTCGGCGACGACCCGGCCCTCGTCGAGCACGATGACCCGGTCGAAGTCGGCGACCATGTCGAGGTCATGGGTGAGCACCACGAGTTGTTCGTCGAGCGTGGCGAACACGTCGCGGAGCATCGACGCGTTGCGCAGGTCCAGCAGGGTGGTCGGCTCGTCGGCGACGAGCACACCCGGGCCGGTCACCATCACCGACGCCAACGCCAACAGCTGCTTCTGCCCGCCGGAGAGCCGATGCGCCGGATGGTCGGCGTGGCCGGCGAGCCCGAACTGGTCGAGCACCGCGCTCACCCGCCGGGCGCGGTCGGCGCGATCGGAGATGGTGCGCCGCAACGAGAGATCGATGTCCTCGGACACCGTCGGCATGATGATCTGCCGATCCGGATCGCTGAAGATGAATCCCACCTCCCGGCGGACCCGCCGTTTCTCCCGAGCCGCGTCGATCCCGTTGACACACACCGTCCCCCGGTCGGGGACGACCAGGGCGTTGATCATTCGTGCCAAAGTCGACTTGCCGCTGCCGTTCGCGCCGATGATCCCGATGCGCCGCTCGGGCAGTTCGAGGGTGATGTCGCGGAGCACGACACGATCCCCGAAAGTGTGCCCGACGTCACGGAACTCGATCATCAGCGGAACTCGGTCATCAGCGGAACTCGATCAATGCCGCGCGGTCATGCCGCCCGGCGCCATCGCATCGGGGTGATCAGCCCCGGGTAGGCGCGATGGACCTGTGATGCGACGAGTGCGGCGACGACCGCCTTCGCGATGTCGCCGGGGATGTAGATGCCGTTGGTGGAGATCGCGGCCCACAGCGACAGGTCGGTGCGCAGCAGCAGGCCGATGATGCCGCACGCATAGAGCACCACCATGCCGCCGAGGATGTTCACGACGATGCCCCAGAGGATTCGATACCGCGGCATCATCAGCGCGGTCCCCACTCCGATGACGATCACGGCGGGCAGGAACCCCACGAAGAACCCGGCGGTGGGTGAGGCGAGCGAGACCAGACCGCTGCGCCCGCCGGCGAGGATGGGGAGACCCGCGATCGCCAGCGCCGCGAAGATGAGCACCGCGAGGGTTCCCTTGCGCGGTCCGACGATAGATCCGGCCAGCATCACACCGAGTGTCTGCAGCGTGATCGGCACACCCGACGACCCGATGGTGATGGTGCCCGGCAGACCGAGTGCCGCGATGAGCGCCGCGAACACCGCCGCTTGTGTCAGATCGGTCACCGAGAAGGCGAACCGCCGGGACGAGGGCGTGTCGGTACTCGAGGACATGGCTTGCATTATGGCTGCCGGGCGCGCACGCCCCGACCGCCGGGCCACCGTTGACCCGCACCACTTACACTCGCTCAGGTGACCGATTCTTCCGCAGGGGTTCCACGTCCGGTTCTGGTGATCGATTTCGGCGCACAGTATGCCCAGCTCATCGCCCGTCGGGTCCGTGAGGCCCGCATCTACTCCGAGGTGATCGCGCATGACGCGCCGCTCGCGGAATTCCGGGCGCGCAACCCGGTGGCGCTGATCCTCTCCGGCGGTCCCGCATCGGTCTACGCCGACGACGCCCCCGCGCTCGACCCCGGTGTGTTCGACCTCGACGTCCCGGTGTTCGGGATCTGCTACGGCTTCCAGGCGATGGCGAGGGCACTCGGCGGCGAGGTCGCCAACACCGGTGGGCGAGAGTTCGGTCGAACCACGTTGTCGCTCAACGGGAACGGCATCCTGCATCAGGGTCTCACCGACACCCAGCCGGTGTGGATGAGTCACAACGACGCGGTCCAGGTGGCACCGGAGGGGTTCACGGTGACCGGGTCGACGCCCGGCGCCCCGGTGGCCGCCTTCGAGTGCGTCGAGCGCCAGATGGCCGGGGTGCAGTATCACCCGGAGGTGCTCCACACGCCGCACGGTCAGCAGGTGCTCACCCGGTTCCTGTACGAGATCGCCGGGCTGGAGGCCGACTGGACACCCGCCAACATCGCCGACCAGCTGATCGACGCCGTCGCCGACCAGATCGGTGGCGGACTCGCGATCTGCGGGCTGTCGGGTGGTGTCGACTCGGCCGTCGCGGCCGCGCTCGTGCAACGGGCCATCGGTGACCGGCTGACCTGCGTGTTCGTCGATCACGGACTGTTGCGTGCCGGTGAACGTGAGCAGGTGCAACATGACTTCGTCAGTGCCACCGGCGCGCGACTGGTGACCGTCGACGCCGCGGGCACGTTCCTGGCTGAACTGTCCGGGGTGAGCGATCCGGAGACCAAACGCAAGATCATCGGCCGTGAGTTCATCCGCTCCTTCGAGGGTGCGGTCACCGATGTTCTCGGCGATCGGGCAGAGCACGGCGACGCCGTCGAGTTCCTGGTGCAGGGCACCCTGTACCCGGATGTCGTCGAATCGGGTGGCGGCAGCGGCACCGCGAACATCAAGAGCCACCACAACGTCGGCGGACTGCCCGACGACCTCGAGTTCTCCCTGGTGGAGCCGCTGCGCCTGCTGTTCAAGGACGAGGTCCGGGCGGTCGGCCGCGAACTCGGCCTGCCCGAGGAGATCGTCGCCCGGCAGCCGTTCCCTGGGCCGGGCCTGGCCATCCGCATCGTCGGCGAGGTGACCGCCGACCGCCTGGACCTGTTGCGCAAGGCCGATCTGATCGCCCGGGAGGAACTCACCGCGGCCGGCCTCGACAACCAGATCTGGCAGTGTCCGGTGGTGCTGCTCGGCGACGTCCGCAGTGTCGGCGTGCAGGGAGACGGCCGGACGTACGGACATCCGATCGTGCTGCGGCCGGTGTCGAGCGAGGACGCGATGACCGCGGACTGGACCCGCGTGCCATACGAGGTGCTCGAGGTGATCTCGACCCGCATCACCAACGAGGTGCCCGAGGTGAACCGTGTGGTGCTCGACGTGACGAGCAAGCCGCCGGGCACCATCGAGTGGGAGTGACGCCCACGCTCTGACGCCACCTCAGCGTCGTGATGACCGTGCGCCGGTGACGATCAGGATCAGGCCGATCGACAGCCCGGCCGCCACCGCGATCCAGCCGAGCGAGGCGGCGTCGGGGAGGTCGGGGCCTCCCGCGATGCCCCAGCCCGCCACCAGCAGAGCCGCCACGCCGAGCAGGACGAGACCGGGGGCCCGGTGGCGGGTATCGCCGCGTTCGATGTCGGTGGGGTCGTTCATCGGGTCACCTCCACCTTTCCCGCGGTGCTGGTCGCGTTGATCGTCAGCACCGGACCGTCGGTGCCGTCGCCGCCACCGGACAATCCCTCGGGACAGGTGTAGTCGCCGACGGTGGTGTTGCAGTGCGCACGGATGTTCATGTCCGGCGGCACCAGGACATGGATCTCACCGACACCGCTGCGCAGGTCGACGGTGCGGTCGGCGGTCAGGTCGACGTCGCTCAGATCGAGGGTCATCTTGCCCACCGTCAAGGTGTACTCGGGTTTGATATCGTTCTCGCTCAACGGTTTCCACACACGTTCACCCGCTCCGCCGGGTGGCGGGCCGTCGAAATGGGTCGCGGCCGTAGTGGCGATCACCGCAGCGGCCAACACCAGGGCGAGCGGGACCAGACCGGTGCTGTGGCCGCCGGAGCGGCGGCGGCGCAATCCCGCGAGGATCAGGCCGCCGGCGACCACCGCGAGCGACAGCGACAGGATGCGGGCTGGGGTGAACCAGTCGGCGCCGGCCTCGTGCGCCGCAGCTCCCGCCGCGGCCACCACCACCGCGACGCCGAGGACGATGAGGGTCAACGGCGACCGTCGTTCGGGTCGGCCGGCGGGGACGTCGGTGGGTGTGGGTTCGGGCAGATCCCAGGCGAATTGGGCTGCGCCCAGTGGATCCCAGGCCGGGGGCGTGCGCTGCGCGTAGTCGGTGGGCTGTCCCGGCGTGGGCGTCGCGCCGGCGGAGGTCGTGGAGAAGCGTTGTGCCGCCGGTTGTTCGGCAGCCGGTGGGGGCCACGTCATGCCGCGCGGGGTCCATCGTCGCAGATCGGCGTCGCCGTACGTCGACGGCTGTGCCGGCGGTGTGCGGGTGTCGGCGCTCGTGCCGGGAGGCGGTTCGGGCGTGCGTTGATAGAGCAGCCACCACCCCAAGAGCATCAGCGCGGCACCGACCAGACCGCCGGAACTCCATGTGCTGTTGGGTCCGAACGACGTCACCAGGATGATCCCCAGCACGATCAACAACACGAGTTTCCCGTTGCGGTGCGGCCGGTTTCCGGGTCCGCGGTGTGGGGCCGACGGCCCGCCGAACATCGGTCCCACCTCGTCGGAGTGGTCCTGGCTCGGCAATGCGACCCAGGCCGCGATGTAGAGCACCAGACCGCTGCCGCCGAACAGCGTCGCCACGACGAAGGCGACCTTCACCAGCGTGGGGTCCACGCGATAGCGCGCACCGATGCCGGCGCAGACACCGGCGATGGTGCGTCCGGCGTTCGGCCGGATCGGCCGTGTCGCCCACATCCCTTCGAGCTGCTTCGTGTCCATGCAGCCATCGTGACGCGCGACGAGGGCCCAGCGCATCGGGGGAACACCCTGAGACCGTCCCTGATGTGCGGTACGGGCCGACCGTGCCACTATCGAATGGTGAGCAGTGGTGTGCCCGTACCCCGATCGCCCGCCGCCGCGCCGCGGCTGGTGCGCCGCGACGGCGGCCGGGTCATCGCGGGCGTCGCGGGCGGTGTCGCCGACCACCTCGGTGTCGACGCGTTTCGCGTGCGGGTGGTGTTCATGGTGCTCGCCGCCCTGGCCGGGGCCGGGGTCCTGGCATACGGGCTCCTCTGGTTCTTCTGTCCGCCCGGCACCGACACCGCTCCACCCCGCCCCGGGGAACGACGGCAGGCCTACGGCCTCGCGCTGGTCGGGCTGGTCGCCATGTCGGTGGTCGGCTTCGCCGCGTCGGGGACACCGGCCGCCTACCTCGTGCCGTTCGTGTTCGTCGTCGTCGGCGCCAGCCTGGTGTGGCGCGAGTTCGACACCACCCGGACCTCGCCGCGGGCGCCCCTGCTCACCTGGACCCGGTTGATCGGTGGCGCGATGCTGGTGATCGGCGGCCTGGTGGTCATCGTGCTGGCCGGCGACCGGAGCTTCGGGTCACTGCCCACCACGCTGCTCGCCGTGATCGCGACCCTCATCGGGGTGGTCCTGCTCACCGTGCCGCTGTGGATGCGGATGTGGCGGGCCCTCAACGAGGAACGCGCCGCCCGGATCCGCAATGCCGAACGCGAGGAGATCGCCTCGCACCTGCACGATTCGGTGCTGCAGACCCTCGCACTCATCCAGAAGCAGGCCGGTAAACCCGACGAGGTCGCACGGCTGGCCCGCAGTCAGGAGCGCGAGCTGCGCGGCTGGTTGTTCGGCGACCCTGCCCAGCGGGCGGGGTCGCTGTCGGCGAGCCTGGACGGTGTCGGCGCCGAGGTGGAGGACGACTACGGGATCGAGGTCGACGTGATCACCGTCGGCGATCTGCGTCCGGACGACGAGCCGCCGGCCCAACGCCGGCGATACAGTGCTCTGGTGGGCGCCACCCGTGAGGCATTGATCAACGCGGCGAAGCACTCCGGCGAACGCAAGGTGGACGTGTACGGCGAGGTGACCGACGATCAGGTGGAGGTGTTCGTCCGGGACCGCGGCGTCGGCTTCGACCCCGGCGACATCGACGAGGACCGCCAGGGCATCGCCCGTTCGATCCGCGCCCGGATGCGGCGGGCGGGCGGTGACGCGTCGGTCGACTCCACGCCGGGGCGCGGCACCAATGTCCGCCTGACGCTGCCGCGCCGCGGCGTCGCGCGGCCCGACTCCGACACCGACAATGCTGCTGCAGAAGAGCATTCGCATCTCGACGGCGAACCTCAACAGGAAGGACAGCGATGACCGAACCCGCCGTCTGCCGACTGTTCCTGGTGGACGATCACGCCGTGTTCAGGTCCGGGGTGCGTGCCGAATTGGCCGGTGAACCGGGACTGGCCGTGGTCGGCGAGGCCGGTACCGTCGCCGAGGCGGTCGACGGGATCGTGCGTCTGGCGCCCGACGTGGTGTTGCTCGACGTGCACATGCCGGCCGGCGGTGGCGTCGCCGTGCTCCGCGGGGTCTCCGACACGATGGGCGAACGAGCGCCGGTGTTCCTGGCGCTGTCGGTGTCCGATGCCGCCGAGGACGTCATCGCGACCATCCGCGCCGGTGCGCGCGGCTATGTGACGAAGACCATCGACGGCAAGGACCTCGCCGACGCGGTGCGCCGCGTCGCCGACGGCGATGCCGTGTTCAGTCCGCGACTGGCCGGATTCGTCCTCGACTCGTTCACCGGGAAATCCGCCGCCCCCGAGCCGCCGCTGGATCCCGAACTCGACTCGCTGACGAAACGCGAACTCGAGGTGCTGCGGCTGCTGGCGCGTGGCTACACCTATCGCGAGATCGCCGACGAGCTGTTCATCTCGATCAAGACCGTGGAGACCCATGCGTCCAACGTGCTGCGCAAGACCCAGCAGTCCAACCGCAACGCCCTCACTCGATGGGCGGCCACCCGGCATATCGGGTGAGGTTGGTTCGGCGCAGGTCGGGTACCGTCCTCCGTGGGCTGGGCACTGTTCTCCGCAGGTCGGGCACTTTCCCCGAGGTCGGGCACTTTCCCCGCTGATCGAGTAAGCGAGGAGCGTAGCGACGAGCGCATCGAGATCGCCGTCGCACGCCTCCGTGCAGCCCGTGATCAGAGCACCATCGCGATCACGAAGATCAAGACGATCACGAAGATAGCCAGGGCGACAGCGACTTTCGGAGACAGCGGCGACCGCGCGGCGGATCGGCGCTCGATGTGCGCCGCCGCCGGGGCCGATGCCCGTCCGACCACGAGCGCGGTGGGCAGCGGATCCGACGAGACCGCCGCCGTGCCTGCGTCGGCGGGCCATGGCGTTGCGGGTTCCACCACGGTGTCGACGGTGCGTGGTAGTCGCGGAGAACGCTGCGCCCACAACGGAACCCCGCCATCGGATCGGGTGAGTGGGCTGGTGAGCACCTGCTGAGGCGACTGCCGAGGGCCGGCCGCGACGCCGGCGAGGAGGTCTCGCGCCTGCGCCATCGTCGGTCGCTTGGCGGGATTCGGTTCGAGGAGGCGCAACAGCACGGGCGCGAGGTCACCAGCCTTGGTCATCGGATTGATCTGTGCGCGTGCGACTTTGTGCAGGAGGGCGAGCGAGTCGTCGTCCACGCCGAACGGGGGCTGGCCCTCTACGATGGTGTAGACGGTGGCACCCAGGGAGTAGACGTCCGAGGCCTCCGACGGCTCGGCACCTCGGGCCACCTCGGGTGCGAAATAGGCTGGGGTGCCGGTGATCACGCCGCTCTGGGTGGCGGCGACCTCGTCCTTGACGCGGGAGATGCCGAAGTCGGTGATCTTGACCAGTCCGGCGCTGCGCGCTGCCGTCGAGATGAGGATGTTGCCGGGTTTGATGTCGCGGTGGATGATTCCGGCCGCGTGCGCCTCGGCCATCGCGTCGGCCACCTGCGCACCGATCTGCGCGGCCTGCGTAACGTCGAGAGTCCTTGTGGTGTGCAGGATCTGGGCCACGCTGCGCGACGGCATGTATTCCATGACCAGCCACGGCTCACCGCCGTCGAGTGCGACGTCCTGCATTGCTATGGCGTTGCGGTGCGACAGTTTGGCGGCATTGCGTCCCTCGCGCATGGCGCGTTGCCGGATGCTGTCGGCGGACTCGTCGGACAGGCCTTCGGTGGACACCACCTGCTTGACCGCGACCTCGCGGTGCAGGCGCTGATCCTGGGCGAGCCAGACCGTGCCCATGCCGCCACCGCCGATGCGCGACTGCAGCCGATACCGACCGGCCACCAGGTACCGCGGTCCTGGTGTCCGGTGGCCGTCGCGGCGCGCGGCGCCGTCGGGATCGGTGATCGACATAGGCAGCATGATAGTCGGGAGTGTCCGATTGTCCGTGGTGGGCGACGGTGGCTTGACAGGGCATCGCACACGTGTTCGAATTGGCCTCATGCGGTGGTCCGACCAGGGTATCGAGGTCGACGACGGCGCACTCCCGGGCCTGGGAAAGGCCGGATTGGTGCGGTCGGTACAGACCCCGGAGTTCGAGGGCATCACCTTCCACGAGGTGCTGGCCAAGAGTGCGCTCAATCAGGTGCCGGAGGCCTCGCATCTGCCGTTTCGATTCACCGTCAACACATTTCGCGGGTGTACCCATGCGTGCCGGTATTGTTTCGCCCGGCCCACTCACGAATATCTGGACCTGGACGCGGGGCGCGATTTCGATACCCAGGTGGTGGTGAAACTCAATGTCGCGGCGGTGCTGCGCAAGGAGTTGCGGCGGCGTTCCTGGACGCGGGAGACGGTCGCACTGGGCACCAACACGGACCCGTATCAGCGGGCCGAGGGTCGGTATCGGCTGATGCCGGGGGTGATCACGGCTCTCGCCGAATCCGCGACCCCCTTCTCCGTCCTGACCAAGGGGACCTTGTTGCGCCGGGACCTCCCGCTGCTGCGGCAGGCGTCGCGGCAGGTGCCGGTGAGTATCGCGATCTCGCTGGCGATCGGCGATGCCGATCTGCAGAAGGCGATCGAGCCGGGGACGCCGTCGCCGCGTGCCCGGTTGGAGTTGATCCGTGCGGTGGCCGATGCGGGGTTCACCCCGCACGTGATGGTGGCGCCGGTGATCCCGTATCTGACCGATTCCGTCGCGCACCTCGATGGACTGTTGGCGGACCTGGCCGAGGCCGGCGCGTTCGGGATCACCGCCTTTCCCATGCATCTGCGCGGTGCGACCAAGCCGTGGTTCATGGAGTGGTTGGCACAGACACATCCGGCGCTGGTGCGGCGGTATCGCGGGCTCTACGGCCGTGGGGCGTACGTGTCGCCGGAGTATTCGGGGTGGCTTCGGGGTCGGCTGGCTCCGCTCGTCGAACGGTACGGACTGGCGGGGTCGTCGACGTCGCGCGGTTCCGGTGGCGTGGACTCGGCATCAGATGTCGCCGAGACGGTCGCGGCACCGGAGTTGCAGCAGGCGCTCACATTGTTCTGAGCACCTCGGTCGGCACGCGTTGACGGTTGTCGGTGGGCCGTCCTACTATCAATTCAGTCGAAAACATGTTCGAACAGCTTGCATCTTCCCGGCGTGCTGATTGCGGATACACGCAGGTCAGGAGGATGTATGAGTGGTGTGGTCGGTGCTCGGGAGAACCCTGAGCTCGAGCGACTTCGCCGGCAGATCGCGGTGATGTCGGGCAGGCCGGATCAGCGGTCCGTCGAGGTCCGGGATCGTTCCGGGGACATGCTGGCCGTGCCGGCGGCATTGGCCGATCTGTTGCCGAGGCGGGGCATCGCCCGTGGCAGCGTGGTCACGGTCTCTGGTGCCCGGTCGCTCCTGCTGTCGGTGATCGCCGCGGTCACGGTTTCGGGTGCCCATGTGGGGATCGTGGGGATGCCGGCCCTCAATCTCGAGGCGGTGGTGGAGTGGGGTGGGGATCTGTCGCGGATCGCCACGGTGCCGGAGCCGGGAGTGGATCCGGTCGAGGTGGCCGGGGTGCTGCTCGACGGGATGGATCTGGTGGTGCTCGGCATGGCCGGGGTCGCGGTACCGCCGTCGCGGACCCGGGTGGTGATGGGACGGGTGCGCAAGCAGGGGTCGACACTGTTGACCGATGCGCGGTGGCCGGGCGCGCATCTGAGGCTGGACACCGAGGTGCTCACCTATCGGCACGTCCCCGCCGACACCCGGGAGACGGACCTGGCCGCGGCGCCACGTGGGTATGGCCGCATCGGCGGGATGTCGCTGCAGGTGGCCGTCACGGATCGCGGGGAACGCCGGCATGTCGGAGAGATCGATGTGGTGGCAAGCGGTTTCGGCGACAGCAGAGCGCTGGAGTTGGTGCCGGTGCCGCATCGTCGGGCACCGGAGTTGGCGGTGGCGAACTGATGAGCGCCGGACGTGTGCTGGCCCTGTGGTGCCCGGACTGGCCGGCCACCGCGGCGGCGATCGATGCGGATCTCCCGCCACGGCAGCCGATCGCGGTGTTGCACGCGAATCGGGTGATCGCCTGTTCGGCACCGGCCCGCCGGGTCGGGGTGCGCCGGGGGATGCGGAAACGGCAAGCACAGTCGACCTGCCCGGAGATGACGGTTGTCGCCGCCGACGACAACCGTGACGGCCGGGTCTTCGAGCTGGTGGTGTCGGTGGTGGCCGATCTGGTCCCCGTCGTCGAGGTGCTGCGTCCGGGGCTGCTGGTGGTGCCGTCGGGAAACGCCACCCGGTACTTCGGCACGGAGGAGACCGTCGCCGAGAAGTTGATCGATGCGGTCGCCGCCATCGGGGTGGAGTGCCAGGTGGGGGTGGCCGACGAGGTGTTCACCGCGGCGCTCGCCGCCCGGCATGGTCGCCATGTGGAACCGGGTGGGGATGCCGACTATCTGGCCGATCGGCCGGTGACCGATCTCGCCGTCGAGCCCAGCCTGAGTGACCCGACGCGCACCGAGCTGGTGGATCTGCTTCGGCGCCTGGGGGTTTCCACGATCGGGGCATTCGCCGCACTCTCGATCACCGATGTCGCCACCCGCTTCTCCGCCGATGCCGTTCTCGCGCATCGACTGGCCAACGCCCGCCCGTCCCGGTCGCCGGCCGGTGCGGTGCCGTCGGTCGATCTGGTGATCGAGCACACGTGCGATCCGCCGCTCGACCGCGTGGACGCCGCCGCCTTCCTGGGGCGTCGGCTCGCGGATGAGTTGGCGCACCGGTTGGCCGCCGCCGCGGTGGCATGCACCCGACTCACCGTGGAGGCGATCACCGAACGTGGCCAACGGCATTCCCGGACCTGGCGTTGTGCGACGCCACTGACCCCGGAGGCGACTGCCGACCGGATTCGCTGGCAGCTCGAAGGCTGGCTGACCGGCGGCCGGTCCGGTGCCGAGGGGAGGCCGGACTCGCCGGTCGGTGTGCTCCGTCTCGAGCCGGTCGAGGTGGTCAGCGCCGGAGCGCTTCAATACACGTTGAGCGGCAATGGGTTACCGGAGGATCCGGAGATCGGTGAGCGTGCCCGACGGTCATTGGTGCGCGTGCAGGGGTTGCTCGGCGGCGACGCGGTCCAGGTCCCCATCCCGAGTGGTGGGCGGGGGCCCGGCGAACAGATCACCATGATCGCGCTCGGCGACGAACGTGTCGGCGACCGGGCGCCGGGCGCGCCCTGGCCGGGACGTCTGCCGCGGCCGGCACCGACGGTGCTGCTCAAGACCCCGGTACAGGTCCTCGACCTCGCCGGGCAGTCGGTGGCGGTCACCGGCCGCGGTGCCTTCTCGACCGAACCGACCACGATCCGGATGGAAACGGTTGGTCGACAACGAAGTACCTGGGAATTGCGATGGTGGGCCGGACCTTGGCTGACCGGCTTCGGCGGCCGGGCAGGCGAAGGCGGGGATATCACGGCACGTGCGCAGGTATTGCTCGACGATTCCCGCGCACTGCTGCTCAGCTATGTCGACGAGGGGTGGGTGGTCGAGGGAGTGTACGAGTGACCCTTGCGGTCTGGCGGCGGGGGATCCGCTCCTCCGTTCGGAATCCGCTCCGTCGGTCGAGGGAGCGGACTCGGATTCCGGGAGCGGGCTGCGGCCTTCTCGGCCTTACCGGGCAACAGTCAGCTGTTCGCGCCGCGCGCCATCACCGGCCAGTGCGCCGCGGCACCGTCCGGGTGCCCGGCAACCAGCTCGTCGACGAGATTCACCGCGGTGCACACGTGGTTGGGCACGAGTCGAACCACCGACCCGAGTTCCGGGACCATGGCCGACGGTGTGTCGTCGGGGAACTCGATCACCGAATGATGTTCGGACAAGCCGACAATCCGGGCCCGCGGATGGTCGGGCAATCGACCGAAACCCGATGCCCAGACCGGGCGGTCGGCGCCGAGGATCTTGCTGCCCGCATCGGTGACGATGCGGGAACCGGATCGATGCACCGTGGTGGCCACCGCGGTCAGTGCCACGTCGTCGAAGTCGCACGACCCGAGTTCCACCTGCTGCGCGTCGTTGAACGGATAGACCCCCGGTCTCACCTCGGTGAGCACGCCGCCATCGGCGAATGCCACCGTCGGCGTCGAGCCACCGCTGATGACCCTCGGTTCGATTCCTTTGTCCCGCAATCGTTCTGCTGCCCGCCCCAATGCGTCGACCTCTTGTTCCGCAGCCATGTGCCGAGCGTCGCCGGGTCCATAACCGTGGCCGGGGAACGTGAACACGCCGATCACATCGAGGCCCGATGCCCGTGCAGCGGCAGCGATTTCTCCCGCATCATCCGGTGCGACCCCGGTCCGGTGCTGTCCGGAGTCGATCTCGACGAGGATCTCGACGTCGTGATCGCGGAGTTCGGCGGCGAGCCGCTCGGCGCCGGCAACCGAGTCGACGGCCAGGCGCAACCCGGCGCGGGCCGACAGGGCGCGCAGCCGCGCCCCTTTGTGCTCCGTCACCCACAGGGGATAGGCGATGAACAGGTCTGCCCGTCCCGCATCGGCATCGGCCGCCGTATCCGCGAACGCCGCCGTATCCGCGAACGCCGCCGCATCCGCGAACGCCTCCGCATCCGCGAATGCCTCCGCCTCACCGATGGTCGCAACGGTCAAACCGGTTGCACCGAGAGCGAGTTGGCGTTCGGCGATCTCCGCACACTTGTGGGTCTTCGCGTGCGGACGCAGCTCGAGGCCCGCGGCCGCCGTCCGCTGCGCCATCCTGCCGAGGTTACGGTCCAGGCGGGTCACGTCGACGGCAAGAAACGGGGTGTCGGTCACGACCGGGATTTGCCCAGCGCCGCAGCGGATTCGGCGGACATCAGAAATTCCTGGTGCAGGATGCGGGTGGTCACCCGCGGAGCGTGACGATGGCCGAACTCCGCCAGATCGCCGATCAGCGAACCGACGCGCTCCGGGCGGTCGATGATGCCGTGCAGCACCCGCGCCGCGGCTTTGTCCACGCTCCAGATGCCAGCCTGGTTGTCGTAGGCCTCGGTCGGTGCGATCATCCGTGTCCGGACCAGTGGCAGACGGACATTGGTGAACGTCACGTGGTCGGTGAGGCTTTCGGTGCGCACGACGTCGCTGAACGCCTCCAGTGCGGCCTTGGATGCGGCGTAGGCGCCGAATCGCGGTCCCCGCGACTGCACCGCGACCGACGTCACGTTCACCACATGCCCGGATTGCCGTCGCACCATGTGCGGCAGCAGACCCAGCACGAGGTTGACCGCGCCGAAGTAGTTGACCGCCATCAGGCGATGATAATCGTGCTGGCGGTCGGTGGCGTTGATCGTCGCACGCCGAATCGACCGACCCGCATTGTTGACCAGGACGTCGACGTGATCATGTTCGGCGAGAACGGTTTTGATCAACGTGGCGACCTCGGCCTCGTCGGTGATGTCGCATGGATAGGCGAATACGCGGCCCGGCGGGATGCCCTCCTTGCTCGGCGTGGCGCTCAGCTCGGCCACGGCCGCGTCGAGGCCATCGGCACCGCGGGCGACGATGAACACCGTCGCGCCTCGCGCCACACACATCCGTGCCGTCGCCTTGCCGATGCCGCTCGATCCGCCGGTGATCAGGATGTGCTTGCCCACGAGGGGTCCGCGCGGATCGTCCCGACGGTGCCGGGTGGGGTCGAGATGGTCGGCCCAGTAGGAGTACAGGCGCGGGCCGTACTCGTCGAGATCGGGGAGGCAGATGCCGTGCGCGTGCAGCGCCGCGAGCGTCTCGTCGGATCGGAAGTCCACCGGCAGCGAAAGGGTGTCGAGCAATGCCGGCGGTATGCCCTGTTGGGCGGCGAGCAGGTCCCGCCCCACCCGCAACGGCCCGGTTCCGGCCAGGCGCAGGAAGGGTTCGACCAGGAGATTGGGGATCACATCGTATCCGCGTGGGCCGTGAAAGCCGGGTGCGATCGCGTTGTACATCGCGGTGATGGTCCGTCGTCGGGGATCGCCGAGGTGATACACCAGGCCGCTGCGGGTGGGGTCGACCGTCATCAACGCGACGATCGCCTGGGCAACGAAGTCGACCGGGACGATGTTCACCGAGCCCAGGTCGGGCATGGGCAGCGGTAGTGCCGACGGTAGGTGACCCAGGTGTTTCAGATTGCCGAAGAAGTAGTACGGACCGTCGACCTTGTCCATCTCGCCGGTTCGCGAGTCGCCGACGACGACCGAGGGCCGATAGACGCGCCAGCGCAATCCTTCTCGTTCCCGTACCACCTTCTCGGCCTCGAACTTGGTGCGGTGATACGGCGAGGGAAATCCCTGGCCCGTGTCGAAGTCGTGCTCCGTGTAGGTGCCGCGATGGTCTCCGGCGACCGCGATCGACGAGACGTGGTGGAGCATAGCGCCGTGCGCGAGTGCGAAGTCGGCGACACGCGACGTGCCGTCCACATTCGCCGCCTGCTGGCTCTCGGCGTCGGCCGCCATGTCGTAGATCGCGGCCAGGTGGACGACGTGGTCGATGGGCGGCAGCTGGCCGGTCGCGATGCCCAGTCCCGGTGCGGTCAGGTCGCCGACGACCGGGATCGGGGAATCGGAGTCGCCGTCGACATCGAAGTGCTCGGCGAAGCGCGGCATCGATGCCGCGCGGACCAACACCAGGACGCGGGCATCGGGTTCGGTGACGCGTAGTCGCTCGACGACCCGACGGCCGATGAATCCGGTACCGCCGGTGATGAAGTAGGTGGTCATGATGTCGGTTGCATTCTCCCGCGCACGTGGCTCGCGACACGTTCTTACCGTTCAGTAAGAACCCTTCTGTCATAGGGTGACACTCACATCGGCGGATGGCAACCAGCGACGCGTGAACACCTGCGGCGCCGACTGTCGTGTCGAACGTATGTTCTATAGACTGGTCGTGTGGGATGGGATCAGGGTCCACCGACGTGGTCGGAGATGGAGCGCGTGCTGTCGGGCCGCCCTTCGGACGGTGGCCGGCCGGGCGAGGCGTTCGGCCCCGGCGACGGCAACGACAGCCCCGCCTGGTCGCGTAAGCGCGGCGCCTATCACGCCGACGACATCGAGCGCGGGCGGTCGGCGGTCCCGTTCGCCGAACTACATGCCCACAGCGCCTACAGCTTCCTCGACGGAGCGTCGATGCCCGAGGAGATGGTCACCGAGGCGCAGCGGCTGGATTTGCGCGCACTTGCGCTCACCGACCACGACGGGTTCTACGGGATCGTCCGATTTGCCGAAGCCGCAAGGGAATTCGGTATGCCGACGGTATTCGGGGCGGAACTGTCCCTGGAACCCGATGTCACCCGCACCGGGGTGCCGGACCCACCGGGGGAGCATCTGCTGGTTCTCGCCCGCGACAGCGAGGGCTATCGACGTCTCTCGCGGACCATCGCCGATGCGCACATGGTCGCCGGGGAGAAGGGATTGCTGCGGTATGACCGGGACCGTCTCCCGGGCACCGCGGGCGGGCATTGGCTGATCCTGACCGGATGCCGTAAGGGTTCGGTGCGCAGGGCTCTCGACCGTGGCGGCGTGAGCGCGGCTCGGGCGGCGCTCACCGATCTGGTCGACCGCTACGGCCGGGACAACGTGGCCGTCGAACTCACCGCTCAGGGACTGCCCGACGACGACGAACGCAACGCACTGCTGGCCGGCCTCGCCGGCGACGTCGGCCTCACGACGGTGGCCACCACCGGCGCCCATTTCGCCGGGCCGCGTCGCCGGCGACTGGCCATGGCCGTCGCCGCGGTTCGGGCGCGCACCGACATCGAGACCATCGAGGGCTGGCTGCCCGGCGTCGGAGGTGCCCACCTGCGCAGTGGCGACGAGATGGCGCGCCTGCTGCCCGGTCACCCCGATGCCATCGACAACGCGGTCGGGCTGGCCGCCGACTGTGCGTTTGCGCTCGGCCTGATCGCCCCGAAGCTTCCGCCGTTCGACGTCCCCGACGGTCACGACGAGAACAGCTGGCTGCGCGAGCAGACGATGGCCGGGGCGTTGCATCGGTACGGAACCCCGACCGCGCATCCGCAGGCGTATCGGCAGATCGAGCACGAGCTCGCCATCATCGAGACGCTCACCTTTCCCGGGTACTTCCTCGTGGTCGCCGACATCGTGAACTTCTGCAAACGCAACGAAATCCTGTGCCAGGGCCGGGGGAGCGCGGCGAACTCCGCGGTCTGCTATGCCCTGGGGATCACCAACGTCGATCCGGTCGCCAACAAGCTGCTGTTCGAGCGGTTCCTCGCGCCGGAACGTGACGGTCCCCCCGACATCGACGTGGACATCGAGTCGGATCGTCGCGAGGAGGCGATCCAGTACGTCTACCGGCGCTACGGCCGGGACTACAGCGCGCAGGTCGCCAACGTCATCACCTACCGTGGGAAATCCGCGGTCCGGGACATGGCCCGGGCGTTGGGGTACGCCACCGGACAGCAGGACGCCTGGAGCAAGACACCCGACGAGGCGCCCGGCGACGTCACCGATCTGGCGAGTGAAATCCTCGGCATGCCAAGGCATCTCGGCATCCACTCCGGAGGCATGGTGATCTGCGATCGGCCCATCGCCGACGTCTGCCCGACCGAATGGGCGCGGATGGAGAACCGCAGTGTCCTTCAGTGGGACAAAGACGACTGCGCGGCAATAGGTCTCGTCAAGTTCGACCTGCTCGGGCTGGGTATGCTCTCGGCGTTGCACTACGCCATCGACCTGGTTGCCGAGCACAAGGGGATCGACGTCGACCTGGCGTCGCTGGATCTCACCGAGCGCGAGGTCTACGACATGCTCTGCCGGGCCGACTCGGTCGGTGTCTTCCAGGTGGAGTCGCGGGCCCAGATGGCGACGCTGCCGAGATTGAAACCGCGCACGTTCTACGACCTGGTGGTGGAGGTGGCGCTCATCCGGCCCGGACCCATCCAGGGCGGTTCGGTGCATCCGTACATCCGGCGCCGCAACGGAATCGAGGAGCCGACCGTCGAACACCCGTCGATGCGCAAGGCACTCGACCGGACTCTCGGGATTCCGCTGTTCCAGGAACAGTTGATGCAACTCGCCGTCGACGTGGCCGGCTTCGACGCCTCTGAGGCGGACCAGTTGCGCCGTGCGATGGGGTCCAAACGGTCGACGGAGAAGATGGAACGGTTGCGCCGTCGGTTCTACGACGGGATGTCCGAACTGCACGGCATCACCGGGGAGGTCGCCGACCGGATCTTCGAGAAGATGGCCGCCTTCGCGAATTTCGGTTTCCCGGAGAGTCATTCGCAGAGCTTCGCATCGTTGGTGTTCTATTCGTCGTGGTTCAAACTGCATCATCCGGCGGCGTTCTGCGCGGCACTGCTGCGCGCGCAGCCGATGGGGTTCTACTCGCCGCAATCCCTGGTGGCCGATGCCCGACGGCACGGTGTCGTCGTACATCGGCCGGACATCAATCGTTCACTGGCACACGCCACGCTGGAAGGCGAGGGAACGCAGGTGCGATTGGGGCTCGCCGGGGTGCGGGGGGTGGGCGATGACGTCGCCGAACGGATCGTCGAATGCCGTGATTCCGATGGTGATTTCGTCGACGTGACCGATCTGTCCCGCCGGGCCGAGCTGAGCGCCCGGCAACTCGAGGGACTCGCCGGTGCGGGCGCCTTCTCCGGGTTCGGCGTCAGCCGGCGACAGGCGCTGTGGGAGGCCGGGGCGGCGGCGACGGTCCGTGCCGATCAGCTACCACTCGCGTCATCGGCCCGGACGCCGACATTGCCCGGGCTGTCGGACATCGAGCTGGCGGCGACCGACGCCTGGGCGACCGGGATCACCCCGACGTCGTATCCGACGGAATTCCTGCGACCCCGACTGACCGCGATGGGGGTGATACCGGCCGACGGATTGCTGTCGGTGGCCGACGGTTCCCGCGTGACGGTGGCCGGTGCGGTGACCCATCGGCAGCGCCCGGCGACCGCGTCGGGCGTGACGTTTGTCAACCTGGAGGACGAAACCGGCATGGTCAATGTGGTGTGTTCGGTCGGGTTGTGGAACCGTTACCGAAATCTGGCACACTCGGCATCGGCATTGCTGATCCGTGGCACCGTGCAGAACGCCGAGGGGGCGGTGACCGTGGTGGCAGAGCGATTGCAGCGCTTGGATCTTCGGGTCGGGACTCGTTCGAGGGATTGGCACTAGGAAGCGGAGGACGCATGCCGAGGCAGGTCGTGGTGACGGTGAAACCCAGTAGCCGCAAGGGGCCGCTCGTGGAGACCGGTCCGGATGGGTCGATGACGATCTACGTGCGCGAACCGGCCGTCGAAGGCCGGGCCAACAAGGCGGTCGCCGAGATCCTGGCCGGGCATCTCGGCGTCCCGAAGTCCAAGATCGCCCTCGTCGGCGGCGCCACCGCACGCACCAAGCGGTTTCGCGTCGATTCCTGAGGCCCGCCGGCTACACCGCGCCGGCGAATCCGTTCTGCCGCCACGCCTCGTAGACGACGATGCTCGCGGCGTTGGCCAGGTTGTGGGAACGCCGACCGGCGAGCATCGGGATCCGCACCCGATCCGTCACCTGTGGGTCGGCGAGCACCTCGTCGGGCAGGCCGGTCGGCTCCGGTCCGAAGAGCAGGACGTCGCCCGGCTGGTAGTCGACATCGGTGTGATACCGCGACGTGTGCGCGGTGAACGCGAACACCCGAGTCGGCCGCAGCGCCGACCAGGCCGCCGGCAGATCGGGATGCACTGTGACCGTCGCCATTTCGTGGTAGTCGAGCCCGGCGCGCTTGACCTGGGCGTCGGACATGGAGAAGCCGAGCGGCTCGATGAGGTGCAGCTCGCATCCGGTGTTGGCGGCCAGGCGGATCGCGTTGCCGGTGTTGGGCGGGATGCAGGGCTGATAGAACATGATGCGGAACATGATCAGCCGATTCTATGAGGTCACACCGACGCGCTTGGCACCGCAGCGGCGACCGGATGGAACAATGGAGCACCGTGAGCGCGATACGACTTGACGGTAAGGCGACCCGGGACGAGATCTTCGGCGATCTGCGAGTGCGGGTGGACAGGCTCCGCGCGGCCGGCATCCTCCCGGGCCTCGGCACCATCCTGGTCGGGGACGATCCGGGATCGCACTCCTATGTCAAGGGCAAGCACGCCGACTGTGCGCGGATCGGGGTCGAGTCGATCCGCAAGGATCTGCCGGCCGATGCCACCACCGCCGAACTCAACTCGGCGATCGACGAGCTCAACGCCGATCCGTCCTGCACCGGCTACATCGTGCAACTCCCGCTCCCCAAGCACCTCGACGAGAACGCGGCCCTCGAGCGCATCGACCCGGCCAAGGATGCCGACGGACTGCACCCGATCAACCTGGGCCGCCTGGTTCTCGGCAAGGAGTCGACACTGCCGTGCACGCCCCGCGGTGTCGTCCATCTCCTGCGCCGCTACGACGTCCCGATCGCCGGCGCTCGGGTGACCGTGGTCGGACGTGGCGTCACCATCGGCCGCCCGATCGGTCTGCTGCTGACCCGTCGCAGCGAGAACGCGACGGTGACGTTGTGTCACACGGGCACGCGTGACCTCGCGGCCGAGGTCTCGCGCGCCGACATCGTCATCGGTGCCGCAGGCGTGCCGCACCTGATCACCGCCGACATGGTCAAGCCGGGCGCCGCGGTCATCGATGTGGGCGTCAGCCGTACCGACGACGGACTCGTGGGCGATGTCGCCCCCGATGTGTGGGATGTCGCCGGGTACGTGTCACCGAACCCGGGTGGGGTCGGGCCGCTGACGCGCGCCTTTCTTCTCGTCAACGTGGTGGAGCGGGCCGAGGCACAACTGGCCGAGCGTTCCGGTGCGGGAGTGGCCGGGTGAGTTCGTCGTCGCGCGCGAGGCGGCTCGACGACGTCGGGCCGGGCCGTGTCGCGCGCCTTCGACACGCCCGCCGGGTGCGGGCCTACCTCATTCAGATCCCCTACTTCCTCGTCATCCTCGGACTGGTGATCGCGGCGATCTTCGTCCTCTTCGACCGATGGCGACGAGGCGCATTCGTGTTCGGGTCGGCACTCGTTCTCGGCGCGCTCCTGCGCGCCGTCATCCCGACGCCCCGCGTGGGGTTGTTGCAGGTCAGAGGGCGTCTGTTCGACGTCACCGCGATGGCGTCGGTCGGTGCGCTGATCCTCTGGCTGGCGACCTCGGTCGATTCTTTGGGCACAGATTGATTACAATAGAGACCATCGCGTGACCTTTTGGGCTCGATCTGTCGCGTGAACTGGCAGAACCGAGACCACGGGAGGGTACGTATCACTTCGACGTTCGATACCGGCGATTCGACCATTCCGGACGACTCCGCGTCGATGGGTGTGTCGGCAGGCGAGGGGATGATCCACTTCGTTCTGTTGACCCGCGACGACGTGGGCCGCAGCGTCATCGACACCCGGGTCATCGACGTCGACCGTAACGACGGTCTCGACCCGGCCGGCCGGGTCAATGCCGGGATCGATCTGATGCTGACGACGGCTCGCGATGCCGGTGTGCGTGTCGGGCCGATCGGCGTCGCGGCACGCACCGGAGCACAACGTCGGGAACTCCGATCACGGGGCGCCGGGCCCCGCCGTCAGATCCACCTCGTGGACGAGGACGCGGCGGCGGTCGAATATCTGACGGCGACCGGCGAGATCAGCCGCTTCTCGGCGGTCGTGGTGGTCGACTGCGGGGACACCGGTATGTCGCTCTACACGGTGGACCCGTCGACGAAGCGGATCTCGATGCCCGAGCGGTCGCGGGCGATCAGCGGTCGTGCCCTCGACCGTGCCATCGTCGACCGGTTGCTCGCCGACCCGTCCCAGACCGCCGGTGGACGGCCGCGACGGCGTGCGCTGCTGAGCGCGTGCCGCACCGCGAAGGAGGAGGTCTCGACCGAGACTGCGGCGGATGGCAATTCACCGATCCTGCTGGCCGGCGGGGCCGGCACGATCGTGCTGACCGCCGAGGCCATCTCGCAGGCGGCCGAGCCGATGGTCGATGATGCGCGAAAAGTGTTGCAGCGCTATCTCTCTGACATCGCCGAGCGTAACGTCGCGGCTGATGCGATCGTCCTGGTCGGTGGCCTGGCGAACCTGACCGCCGTGCGCGGCATGGTCGAGGGGACCGACGCGGAGTTGGTGGTCCCACGCACACCGGAACTGGCGGCGTCGGTGGGGGCCGCGCTGTTGGCGCGCACCAAGACCACGTCGGACACGACGTCCCGTCTCGCGTTCATCGGGGGTAGTCGGCAGCGAGAGTGGTTGTCGGCCATGCCGTTGGCCGTGATCGCGGCGATTCTGGCCGCGACGCTGATGACGATCTACGCGGTCAGTTCGTCGCTGACCGGACACAATACGTCGGTGCCGGCGTCCGGAGCGTATTCGTCGTCGGCGAGCCCGTCGGTGGCGTCGTCGTCGCATCAGATGGTCCAGAGCGCGCCGACGAGCACGGTGCCGTTGCCGGTTCCGCCGAGGACAGGGCCGGAGGTGCCGACCGAACCGATTGCGCCCACCGCGGCCGCGCCGGCGACCCAGCCCCGCTGGGACGACGGACCCGGCTGGGCGACAACGGAATTGCCGCCCGCCCCGGAAGCGTCGAACACGTCGACGCGGACATTGTCGCCATTCCCCATGCCGTCGTTGCCGACGATTCCGCCGGGGTTGCTCCCGCCCGAGATCGCACCGCCGACGACCACGGTGCCGCCGGCACCGCCCACGCAGCAGACGCCGGACCGGTCGGCACCACCCCGGTCGACGCCGCCGACCACCACGCCGGACGCGGCGGGCTGACGCCGACCGTCACCCGGCGCGGAAGCGGTTCAGCCGCGGGCCAATTCGACCGTGCGCTTGAGCAGGTCGCTGATCGCGTCGAACTCGGTCAGGAAGCCGTCGTGTCCGTTGTCGGAGTGCATCACCTGCAGACCGCCGACGCAATTGCCCAGATGCTCGGCGATCTCGACCTGTAACCGCAAGGGATACAACCGATCCGAGACGATTCCGCCGACGATGGTCGGCACCCGGCACGAGTTCAGCGCGGCCCGCACGCCGCCACGTCCCCGGCCCACGTCGTGATGATTGAGGACCTCGCTCAGCACCACGTAGCTGCCCGGATCGAACCGCGAGATGAGCTTGTCCGCCTGATGCTGAAGGTAGCTGTCGATGGCGTAACGTCCACCGGCGAGAGGCTTTTCGTTGCCCTGTGGTTCGTTGACGAACCGCTGGTCCAACTCGACCTCGCCGCGGTAGGAGAGGTGCGCGATCCGACGTGCGACGCCCATTCCGGCGGACGGAACCCGGCCCGTGCCGTGGTAGTCGCCACCCTGCCAGTCGGGATCGGCGGTGATGGCCGCGATCTGGGTGGTCTGGGTACCGATCTGATCGGCGGTGGCACGTGCACCGACGGCGAGAACGAGCGCGCTGCGCACGATCTCGGGATACTCGATCGCCCACTCCAGGGCGCGTGCACCACCCATGGAACCGCCGAGGACGGCACCGATCCCTCTGATACCCAACCGGTCGACGAGTTGGCGCTCGGCGCGGACCTGATCGAGCACCGTGATCTGCGGGAACCGTGAACCCCACGGGTGCCCTTGGGAATCCGGGGATGCCGGTCCGGTGGAGCCGCGACATCCGCCGAGCACGTTGGCGGAGATGACACACCACTCGTCGGTGTCGATCGCGCAGCCGGGCCCGATGAGCCCGTCCCACCAGCCGGCCGACGGATTGTGCTCGTCGGCCGGCCCGGTGACATGGGAATCTCCCGTCAGGGCGTGCAGAGTGAGGATCACGTTGTCGCGCGACGGGGCCAACGCACCCCAGCGCTGGAACGCCAGGGTGACGTCGTCGATCTGCCCACCATTGTCGAGCGAGACCGACCCGATGTCGACGCGCATCGTCTGCCCGTCTGGCAACTGCTCCCAGTCGGGACGGTCCGCGGCCTCAATATCCGGTTCGATGCTCACCGACACAAGTCACTCACTCTGCGATTCACCTCGTCAATCGTTCGGGGGTCCGATGGGGACCCGGCGGTCATTTCGCGGCCGCGAATCCTCGCTCGAGGTCGGCGAGGATGTCGTCGATGCCTTCGATTCCGACGGCCAGCCGCACCAGACCGGGTGTCACGCCGGCGGCCAACTGCTCGTCAGGCGTCAACTGACTGTGGGTCGTCGACGCCGGATGGATCACCAGCGACCGTACGTCACCGATGTTGGCGACATGGCTGTGCAGGGTCAGCCCTTCGACGAAGCGCTTGCCGGCATCGACCCCGCCGACGATCTCGAAGCCGATGATCGCGCCCTGACCCTTGGGGAGCAGCTTCTGCCCGCGGTCGTACCACGGCGACGACGTCAGCCCCGCGTACGCGACCGACTCCACCTGCGCATGGTCGTTGAGGTGGGCGGCGACGCGCTGCGCGTTGGCCACATGCCGCTCGACCCGCAGACTCAGCGTCTCCAGGCCCTGTGCCAGCAGGAACGAGTTGAACGGGGAGATGGCGGCACCGGTGTCGCGCAACCACTGCACCCGGGCCTTGAGCGCGTACGCCGGCGCGCCGAGATCGGCGAACACCGCACCGTGGTAGCTCGGGTCGGGCGTCGTGAAGCCCGGGAAGAGATCCTTGCCGTCACGCTGTACACGCCAATCGAAGGTGCCGCCGTCGACGATCACGCCGCCGATCGCGGTGCCATGACCACCGATGTACTTGGTGGCCGAGTGCACGACGATGTCGGCGCCGTGCGCGAGGGGGTTGAGCAGGTAGGGCGTCGCCACGGTGTTGTCCACGATCAGCGGAAGCCCGTTGCGGTGGGCGACCTCGGCGATGCCGGGGATGTCGAGGATCTCGTTGTTGGGGTTCGAGATCGTCTCGCCGTAGAGCGCGCGGGTGTTGTCGCGGATGGCCGCCTGCCAGGATGCGGGATCCTCCGGGTCGTCGACGAAGCCGACCTCGACACCGAGCTTGGGCAGCGTGTAGTGGAACAGGTTGTACGTGCCGCCGTAGAGACGCGGGCTGGACACGACATGTCCGCCGTTCTCGACGATGTTGAGGATCGCGTAGGTCTCGGCGGCCTGGCCGGAGGCGAGCAGCAGGGCTGCGACGCCACCCTCGAGAGCCGCGAGACGCTGCTCGACCGCATCCTGGGTGGGGTTCATGATGCGGGTGTAGATGTTGCCCGGCTCGGCCAGCCCGAACAGATTCGCGGCGTGCTGGGTGTCGTTGAAGGTGTAGGACGTGGTCTGGTAGATCGGCAGTGCCCGTGCGTTGGTGCTCGCGTCGGCGGTCTGACCCGCATGCACCTGCTTGGTCTCGAAGCTCCAGGTTTCCGGATTGGTGACGTCTTTGGCGTCGGACATGACTGTGTTGATCGCTTTCTACGGTCGGCAGGGTGCCACGACCCTGGTGGGGTCCGACCTTCGGACCCGCGCTTGCCGGGAAACACGCTGTGTGCTCCCAACCCGGTCATCACCCGGAGCACCCCACCGCGGTTGGAGGGTTGCCGATCAGCAAGCCGGGGCTTTGCGCTGATGCTCATGACCTGGCGACAAGGATATAGCACGCCCCGATGAGCGTGAAAACCATCTCGCGCTCGGTGGCTGTAACGAGTCTCGGTCGGTCGTAGATGATCAAGTGCGCATTTGCATTCGTGAATGCGGATAGGATTCCGTCGGGCGCGTGTCCGACATGCGGACTCGGACACCATGAGTGTGAGGATCGACGATGGCGCATCGCAGTCGGGGGCGAGCCCGGGGTGTGCTGGTGGGCATGAGCGGAGTGGCATTGGCCGTCGCGCTCACCGTCGGCCAGTCGTTCGGGTCGGGTGTGGCGCGGGCGGACACGTCCACCGACTGCAGTGGGCCGGGCCGCGTGTTCCTCGTCGGGGGTACCTGGGACAGTGCCGGCGACAGTGTCGTCGGGATCAAGCAGCGCTACCAGGGCACACCGCCGGCGGCGCCGGTACCGCCCGAGGACCAATACACCACCGAGGTCATCGACTATCCGGCGTCCATCTGGCCCTTGGGGTCCTTCGGCTTCGACGACAGTCAAGCCCAGGGTGAGGAGGCGGTCCTCGCCGCGGTGGCGCAATATCAGGCCGACTGTGGCACCGACAAGAAGGTGGTCATCGCCGGCTACTCCCAGGGGGCCGGGATCGTCGGTGACACGCTCACCGACATCGGCAATGGCACCACCGGCGAGTACACGATCGACAAGACGAACGTCTCGGGTGAGGTGTACTCCGACCCCCGCCAGGCCGGAACCCTGTGGGGTCGAGGGATCGAACTTGTCCTCGTGGGCGTGATCCCGGGCCTGACGATGGCCGGTTCACGCACCGATTCCGACTACGGTGGTCTGCCGGTGACCACCTACTGCATCGCGGGTGACCCCATCTGTGACCTGCCGGATCTGCTGCACGACCCGATCGGTGCGCTCGACGGACTGCTCGGCTACTGGGTCAAGCACGGTCTCTATCCCTACTACATGTATCTGCCGACCGGGGCGAGCTGGAACATGTACGGCACCGACGAGCCGTCCACCTGCACCGCGGGCACGGGTGCGTCGAGCAACGTCACCACCTGCGTCGTCTCGTCCCCGTCGTCGACCGCGATCCTCACGCAGCAGTTCGTCGACGCGCTGGGCATCGACTGGTCGGTGCCGGATCTGCTGCCGTACCGGTTCACCCTGCCCGATATCTTCGGCATCACCCTGGCGGATTTCCAGCCCCCGATCCGGTGGGTCATGGGGTGGTTCCCGCAATTGCCCGATCTGGGCTACGGCGGCACACTCGCCAGCGCATACGCCTTCCAGAACATCATCCAGGGCGTGTTCACCCTGCAACCGCAGATGTTCATCGCCGGTGTCCGCGAACTCGCGACGAGCGCCGCGAGCATCGTCTTGATCCCGGTCAACGCCGGCGGCTACTGGCTCTATCGGGTCGCCGGCGTCGAGCCCAATCCCTTCCCCGGACCCGCGTACCGCCCGTCCTGGGAGGCGCTGAAGGAATGGATCGCCTCACTCGGCCCGCAGACGGCCACGCAGACGACCGTCACGACGCAGGCATCCCGGCAGGCCCTCGCCGCGCCCGCCCCGATGTCGGCACTCGCGGACGAAACCGCTTCCCGCGGTTCAGAACCCGCCGAGGCTCCCGCACCCGAGTCGCAACCGGCATCCGCTGTGGTGCCGTCCGACCCGACCACCGACGCGGTGACCCCACCGGCGTCCACCGATCCGGTTGACGCCGGGGCACCTGCCGCGCCCGGAGGGGCTGCGGTCGACAGCGTCGCCGGCGACGGCGGATCGGGCGGCGCGGGAACGGGTGACACGGGATCGGGCGGCGCGGGATCGGGCGACGCAGGATCGGGCGACGAAAACCCCGTTGTGACAGACACTCCCACGACTCCGACGGCGAATGATGGCGCGCACGACGACGGTGCGCCGAGCGGAGATCAGGGAGGGACGGAAGCGCCCAACACCGACGCGCCCTCCTCGTCGGACACCTCCGGAACCACCTCGGACACCGCCGGAACCCCGTCGGATGGGACCGGCGAAAAGAAGTCGGACACGACAGGCGCGACGCAGTCGGGTGGGGTGACGAGCGCGACGACGGGTGGCGGCACGTCGCCGTCGGCGTAGTCGCGCCGCCGTCGGCATGAGTCGATCGGTCGATGGGTCTGGACCGATCAGAGGTAGATGCGCAAGGTGTCGGCTTCGTCGCGCAGCCGTGCCGCGGCATCCGCCTGCCCCAACTGGTCGTAGCGCTGCGCCTCGGTCAGATACTCGTCGATCAACCCCGTGAGTATCGCCTGCGCGTCGGCGAGTCCGAGGTCGCGGCGTGGCACTTCCGTCGCACCGACTCCGGAAGGCGCGTATTCGATTGGTACGCAGAGAAGGGAGATCGACCGGGTCTCAGCCGACGTCCGGCGGCGTCGCCACGGTCTTGGACAGGTACAGCTGCTCGCCGAGCAGGTCCATCAGCTCGAGCTGGGTCTCGAGGTAGTCGATGTGGTGTTCCTCGTCCTTGAGGATGTCCTCGAAGATGTTGGCGCTGGTGATGTCGCCCTTCTCGCGGCACATGGCGACACCGGGGCGCAGCCGCTCGACCACCTCGTGTTCGATGGCCAGATCGGCCTCGAACTGCTCTCGCAGTGTCTGGCCGATGCGCAAGGGGAGGATCTTCTGATAGTTCGGGAGCGCTTCGAGGAACAGGATGCGATCGGTGAGGATTTCCGCGTGCGTCATCTCCTCGATGGATTCGGCGCGGGTCTTGCTCGCGATCTCCGTCAGACCCCAATTCGCTTGCATCTTGGAGTGCAGGAAGTACTGGTTGATCGCCGTCAGCTCACTGGTGAGCTGCTCGTTCAGTAGAGCGATCACCTCGTCGTCGCCGCGCATGATGAAGTCTCCGTTCGCCGTGGTGGATAAGAACGTAACACGGCAAAAGCCCCCGCGTCTGCAATAGACGCGGGGTTGTGGAGCGGGTGGGTCAGAGCCCGTGGGTCATGCGGCGCTGCTGGCGGTTGCCACCCTTTCGCTGACGATTTGCTGAAGCCGTTCGAGGCATGTGCCGCAGCCTTCGCCGGCGCCGCAACGCTCGCCGATTGCATCCACCGACATGGCGCCCGAGGAGCAGTGCTCGTGGACTTCGTCCTCCGTCACCGCCCGGCAGATACATACGAACATCGTGGTCACCTCTTCTTGCTTCAGTTAGGCAAGGATTACATAAAGCCTCACTGTGCGCAAGGGTTGCCTAACCTTTGGTACGGACGCACCAAGATGCGGAATTCGCTCGCAGTAGGCTGATGCGCTGTGTCGCTCACCATCAGCACGGTCAACGTCAACGGCATCCGGGCCGCCGTCAAACACCGCTCCGAGGCCAACCGCGGGTTCCACTCGTGGCTGGATGCCTCGGGTGCCGACATCGTCCTGCTGCAGGAGATCCGTGCCGACGAGGATCTGGCCAGGGAGGCCCTCGCGCCGGCGTTGGACGACGGCTGGGGGCTCGCCATGTCACCGTCGGTGATCAAGGGGCACGCCGGCGTCGGCGTGCTCAGCCGCCTGCCGCTCGGTGCGGTCCGCGTCGGTTTCGGCAGCGACGAGTTCGATCCCCTCGGCCGCTACCTCGAGGCCGACGTCGACGGTCCGCTCGGACCGACGACGGTGGCCAGCCTGTACCTGCCCAAGGGTGCCGCCGCGCCGACCGCGACCACCGACACCAAACTCACGGCCAAGTACGACGAGAAGGTGCGGTTCCTCGACGCGTTCGGCACGCACCTGCGGTCGCTGGCGCGGCGTCGTCGGAACGTCGTCGTCGGCGGCGACTGGAACATCGCCCACGCCGAGCCCGACATCAAGAACTGGAAGGGCAATCTCCGGAGTCCCGGATTCCTGCCGCACGAACGGTCCTGGGTCGGTGCGCTGCTCGACGCCGGCTGGTCCGACGTCCATCGTGACCTCACGCCGGGCGAGCAGGGCCCCTATACGTGGTGGTCGTGGCGTGGGAAGGCCTTCGACAACGATTCCGGCTGGCGCATCGACTATCAGCTGGCCAATCGTCTGCTCGCGCGGCGGGCGGTCAAGGCGACCGTCGATCGTGCGGACGCCTACGACCTGCGCTGGTCGGATCACGCGCCGATGACGGTGGTCTACGACTGAGCACGACCGACGGCGCGAAAACCGTTGGCCCGCGTTTGAGAGACTGGAGCCCATGAGCACCACCGACACCACGGCCCCCGAGACGCGCCCGCGCGTGCTGTCGGGAATCCAGCCCACGAGCGATTCCTTCCACCTCGGCAACTACCTCGGTGCCGTGCGGCAGTGGGTGGCGCTGCAGGACGATTTCGAGGCGTTCTACTTCATCCCGGACATGCACGCCCTGACCGTCGCGTTCGACCCGAAGACACTCGCCGACCGCACGCGACTGAGCGTGGCGCAGCTGTTGGCGCTGGGTGTCAACCCCGAACGCTCCACCATCTACGTGCAGTCGCATGTCCCCGAGATCGCGCAGCTGACCTGGGTGCTGTCCTGCATCACCGGCTTCGGCGAGGCGAGCCGGATGACGCAGTTCAAGGACAAGACGGCCAAGCAGGGGGTGGAAGCCGCCGGCGTCGGGCTCTTCACCTATCCAATCCTGATGGCCGCCGACATCCTGGCCTTCCAGGTGGACCGGGTTCCGGTGGGCGAGGATCAGCGTCAGCACCTCGAACTCACCCGAGATCTGGCCCAGCGGTTCAACTCCCGATTCGGCCAGGTGTTCACCGTCCCGCAGGCCTATCTGGTGCAGGAGTTCGCCAAGATCTACGACCTGCAGAATCCGACGGCGAAGATGAGCAAGTCCGCGGAGACCGACAAGGGTCTGATCAACTTGCTCGACGATCCGAAGCGGTCGGCGAAGAAGATCCGCTCGGCGGTCACCGACACGGGCACCGAGATCCGGTTCGACCGTGAGGCCAAACCCGGCGTCAGCAATCTCCTCACCATCCAGTCGGCGCTGTCGGGGGTGCCGATCGACGACCTCGAGGACAAGTATCAGGGCAAGGGCTACGGCGATCTGAAGGTCGACACCGCCGAGGTGCTGACCGAGTTCGTCACCCCGCTGCGTGGTCGCGTCACCGAGTACATGGACGATCCGGCCGAACTCGACGCCATCCTCGCCAAGGGTGCGGCTCGTGCCCGGGAAGTCGCCTCGCACACGCTGGGGCGCGTCTATGACAGAGTGGGGTTCTTGGCACCTGCAGGATGATCTGACAGGAGGCGGTACCCGTGAGCACGGTGGTGGACACGACGAAGTCGACGGTGGGGGAGGCCAAGTCCACGTTCGAGCGGCTGCGGGAACGCTGGCCATGGCTCGAGCACCTCATCGCAACGGTCCAGCGATACAACGAACGGCGCGGGAACGTGTACGCGGCGGCGATCAGCTTCAACGGGATCCTCGCGATGGTCCCCATCGTGATGGTTGCCTTCGCGATCGCGGCGTTCGTGCTCGCCGGGAATCCTGCGCTCATCGAGGACATCAAGGATGCCGTCGTGAAGGCCATGCCCGGCGAACTCGGCGATCAGGTCGAGCAGCTGATCGACTCGGCGATCGCCTCGCGCACCACCGTCGGCATCGTCGGTCTGCTGGGCGCGGGCTTCACGGGAATCGGCTGGATCTCCGGTGTCCGGGTCGGCATGACCGAGATGTGGGGTGGTCGTGTCGACCGCAACCTGGTCATGTCGAAGGTGTGGGACCTGGTGACGTTCTTCCTGCTCGGCGTGGCGTTCGCGGTCACCGTGGCGCTGACCGCGCTGGGCAACGGCGGGTTCGTCCGGTCGATGCTCGGCTGGGTGGGTCTCGACGACGCCGGGTGGGCACCCGTCGTGGTGCGCGTCGCGTCGATCGTCGTCTCGCTGGTCGCGAGCTGGATGCTGTTCACCCTCATCCTCTCGCGACTTCCGTTGGTACAGATCCCGTTTCGTAACGCCCTCAAGGCCGGGCTGATCACCGCGATCGTCTTCGAGATCCTGAAGACCGTCGGCGGCGTCTACCTCAAATCCGTGCTCGGCAGTCCGGCCGGGGTCGCGTTCGGGCCCATCCTCGGCCTGATGGTCTTCGCCTATCTCGCCTCGCGCATCATCCTCTACTCCTCCGCATGGTGTGCCACCGACGCGATGAACGAGGAGTACCAGGTCACCGACGACGACACCGAGGGCGACGACGACGAGTCGCGCACACCGGTCGTGGTGTCGCCGACCTATCAGGTCAATCCGGTGGGCCGACCGGGATCGCTGGCGGTGGCGGCCGGGGCCGGCGCGGTGGCCGGTGCGCTGCTGGGTCGCCGCGGCCGGCACCGTTCGCCGGGATCGGACGACTGACCTCAGCGTCTGCGGAAGAGCCGCAACGCGATCAGCAACAAGACCACTGCGGCGAGAGCCGCGAGGAGGCCGACGAGAACCCGCATCGACCACCGCGACGGCTGGTCGGACCCGGTGGCCGCCCGATCTCCCGCCGCCGCCTGCACGGTCGGCGAGGCGGTGGTCGTCGCCGCTGACGCCGCGTCGGACGACGATCGGCCGGCGGCCGCGAGCGAACCCACCGCCGTGTCGGCCGGTGCGCGGAAACCGTAGTCGAACAACGACTTCGCCTGGTCCCAATACGAGTCGTCGACGATGGTCAGCCCGTACATCTGCACGATGAGGATCCGCCGGCCGTCCCGCTCGGTGACGCCGACGAAGGTCTTCTTGGCGTCGTCGGTGTAGCCGGTCTTGCCGCCGAGCATCCCCGGATACCCGTCGAGGAGAAGCTGATTCGACGTCTGCATGAGATACGCCGGATGATCGGTGTCGCCGGGTACGTCCGGGCGCTTGGGATAACCGGGGAACATGTGCGTCGCCATCGCGATGAGTTCACGGAATGTGCTGTTGCGGATCGCCTCGCGGAAGATGACGGCGAGGTCGTAGGGCGACGTCGACATCCCGGCCGCGTCCAGGCCCGACGGACTGGCGGCGCGGGTGTCCAACGCGCCCAGAGCTTTTGCCTTGGCGTTCATCTTGGCGAGGGTTTCCTCGACGCCGCCGAGCTGGCGCGCCAGCGCATTCGCGCAGTCGTTGCCCGACACGATGACCAGTCCGGTCAAGAGGTCCCGGTTGGTGTAGTGACCGCCCGGACCCATCCCGCACAGATCCCCTTCGGCACTCCAGTCCTCCGGCGTGGGTGCCACGACGGTGTCCAGATCCAGCTCGTCGAGGGCGACCAGCGCGAGGAGGACCTTGATCGTGGAGGCGGGGCGATAGCGCCCGTGGGGATCCTTCGCGGCGATCACGTTGCCGGTGTCGAGGTCGGCGATCAGCCATGCCGCCGACGTCAGCCGGGGCGGCACCGGGCCGAGTGCGGGATCGGCGACCACCCCGCACTCACCCATCCGCTCGCCGCCCACCGGCGGGTCGGGGACCGGCAGCGGTGTCGGGGTGGTGGAGCCGGGAGCGACCACCTCCGACTCGTCGACCGGGGGTGGTGTGCCGATCTTCTGGGGGCAGTGATCGGTGACGGGCGTGGTGAGCGGTGTGCCGGGCGAGGTGGGGCCCGCCCACGCGGGAGCGCAGATCAGGCCGATCGCGGCGAGCACCGTCACGAGGACGACCGTCACTTTCACGGCACGTGAGGTTACCAGGCTCAGAGGAGCGTATACGCCTCCGTCAGCACCGACCGCAGGATCTGCTCGATCTCGTCGAACTCGGCCTGGCCGGCGATCAGCGGCGGCGCGAGCTGGACCACGGGATCGCCACGGTCGTCGGCCCGGCAGTACAGCCCGTTCTCGAACAGTGCACTCGACAGGAATCCGCGCAGGATGCGCTCGGACTCGGCGGCGCTGAACGTCTCCTTGGTCGCCTTGTCCTTGACCAGCTCGATCCCGTAGAAGAAGCCTTCACCGCGGACGTCGCCGACGATCGGCAGGTCGTGGAGTTTCTCCAGTGTCGCCCGGAATGCCGGTGCCGACGTCTTGACGTGGTCGTTGAGTCCCTCGCGCTCGAAGATGTCGAGGTTGGCCAGCGCCACCGCGGCCGAAACCGGATGTCCGCCAAAGGTGTAGCCGTGTGGGAAGGTGGTGGTCCCGTCCCGGAACGGTTCGAAGAGCCGGTCGCTCGCGATCATCGCGCCGATCGGGGAGTAGCCCGACGTCATGCCCTTGGCGCACGTGATGATGTCCGGGACGTAGCCGAAGTCGTTGCAGGCGAACATCGATCCGATCCGTCCGAACGCACAGATCACCTCGTCGGAGACGAGCAGGACGTCGTACTCGTCGCAGATCTCCCGGACCCGCTCGAAGTAGCCGGGCGGCGGCGGGAAGCAGCCACCCGCATTCTGCACCGGTTCGAGGAACACCGCGGCGACGGTGTCGGGTCCCTCGAACTCGATCGCCTCGGCGATGCGGTCCGCCGCCCAGCGGCCGAATTTCTTGGGATCGGCGGCGAGTTCGTCGTCTGCGCGGTAGATGTTGGTGTTCGGCGCGCGGAACGCACCCGGGGTCAGCGGCTCGAACATCTGCTTGAGTTCGGGCACACCCGTGATGGCCAGCGCGCCCTGGGGGGTGCCGTGATAGGCAACAGAGCGCGAGATCACCTTGTGCTTCAACGGTTTTCCGACAAGCTTGAAGTACTGTTTGGCGAGTTTCCACGCGCTCTCCACGGCCTCGCCACCACCGGTGGTGAAGAACACGCGGTTCAGATCGCCGGGCGCGTAGGCGGCGAGGCGTTCGGCGAGCTCGATCGCCGGCGGTGTCGCATACGACCACAACGGAAAGAACGCGAGCTCTTTCGCCTGTTTGGCCGCGGCCTCGGCAAGCTCGGTGCGGCCATGTCCGACCTGGACGACGAACAATCCGGCAAGCCCGTCGAGATAGCTGCGTCCCTTGTCGTCGAAGATCCGCATTCCCTCGCCGCGAGTGATCACCGGCGGGGTGATGTTCTCGCCGTGGCGGGCGAAATGGCCCCAGAGGTGAGCGGCGCTGCGCTGGCCGAGAGTCGGTTCGGTGACGGTCATCGGGTACCCCAATTGTATTGTTGCTTGACCAGTTTCAGATAGACGAGCGTTTCGGTGGCGGTGACCTCGGAGTGCACACGGACCTGCTGGTTCAGGATCTTCAACAGATGGTCGTCGTCCTCGCAGACGACCTCGATGAGGATGTCGAACGAGCCCGCGGTCAGCACCACGTAGTCGATCTCCGGGCAGGTGCCGAGCTGCCGTGCCAGCGCCTCGGTGTCGCCGGTGCACCGGATGCCGATCAATGCCTGGCGGGAGAAGCCGAGTTTGAGCGGGTCGGTGACCGCGACGATCTGCAGCAGTCCGCTCTCGCTGAGTTTCTGCACGCGGTTGCGCACGGCGGCTTCCGACAATCCGACCGACTTGCCGATCGATGCATAGGATGCCCGGCCATCGGCCTGAAGTTCTTCGATGATCTTCTTGGCGGTGGCGTCGAGAGCAGTTCCGGAGGATTCGACCACATACCGATCGTGGCGGATTCAGTAAGGCAATGCAAGTCGAATCTGCGTATTTCGCAGAAATTTGTCGCTGAATCTAGTGATTCCGTCGTCGAGCCGGTAAGCTCCGCTGCTATGTCATACCCCAACACCGTTCCCACGGGTTGGATCGACGGAGTGGCGTACAAGGGTTCTGGCCCGCAGTACACCGTCGTCAATCCGGCCACCGATGAACCCGTCGCGGATCTCGCCCTTGCCGGCGCCGACGACGTCGATATCGCCGTCGCCTCCGCACGCGCCGCGCAAAGCGATTGGGGTGCAGCAACTCCCGCAGAGCGCTCGGCGGTCCTGCATCGCCTGGCCGCGGTCCTGGCCGACAACGCGGACGACCTCGCGGCACAGGAGGTGTCGCACACCGGCCGGGCCATGCGACTGGCCACCGAGTTCGATCTTCCGGGCAGCATCGACAATGTGGGCTTCTTCGCCGGCGTCGCCCGCAACCTCGACGGCAAGGCCAGCGCCGAGTACTCCGGCGACCACACATCGTCGATCAGACGGGAGCCGGTCGGCGTCGTCGGGTCGATCTCGCCCTGGAACTATCCACTCCAGATGGCCATCTGGAAGGTGATTCCGGCGCTCGCCGCGGGATGCGCCGTCGTCCTCAAGCCGGCCGAGCAGACCCCGCTCACCACGCTGACGCTGGCGCGTCTGGCCACCGAGGCCGGACTGCCCGACGGTGTCCTCAACATCCTCGTCGGCACGGGCGCCGACGTCGGTGCGGCCATCGCCGGCCATCCGGGCGTCGACATGGTCACCTTCACCGGTTCCACCGCCGTCGGCCGCCTGGTGATGGCCCAGGCCGCGCGTAACGGTACGCGCGTACAACTCGAGCTTGGCGGCAAGGCGCCCTTCGTGGTGTTCGACGACGCCGACCTGGACGCGGCGATCCAGGGTGCGGTGGCCGGTTCGCTCATCAATGCCGGGCAGGACTGCACCGCGGCCACCCGAGCGATCGTCGCCCCGAATCTGTACGACGACTTCGTCGCGGGTGTGGCCGAGGTGATGGGCACGATGACGGTCGGTGATCCGACCGACCTCGCCACCGACATGGGCTCGCTGAGTTCGCACGCCCACCGGGACAAGGTCGCGGGCATGGTCGACCGCGCCGTTGCCGCCGGCGCCCGCCTGGTCACCGGCGGTGTGCGCCCGGACGGTCCCGGCTGCTTCTATCCACCGACCCTGCTCGCCGATGTCTCCGAGGACGCCGAGGTCTACCGGGACGAGGTGTTCGGACCCGTCCTCACCGTCAGTTCCTTCACCGACGACGACGACGCGATCCGCCGCGCCAACGACACCGTCTACGGTCTGGCCGCATCGGCCTGGACGCGCGACCTGTACCGGGCCCAGCGCGCCGGCCGGGAGATCAAGACCGGGTGCGTGTGGATCAACGACCACATCCCGATCATCAGTGAGATGCCGCACGGCGGCGTGGGTGCGTCGGGTTTCGGCAAGGACATGTCCACCTACTCGCTCGACGAGTACCTGACGATCAAGCACGTCATGAGCGACATCACCGCGGTCGCCGAAAAGCCTTGGCATCGAACTGTCTTCACCGGGGCGCGATGAGCTGGGCGACGCAACCCACACCGCGTGGGCGAGAACTGGTGGCGCAGGCACGCCCGGTCTCGTACTGGCTCGACCGTGCCGAACGTCCGGAACCGCGTCCCCGGCTGGCCGGCGACGTGCAGGCGGATCTGCTCGTCGTCGGGGGCGGATTCACCGGCCTGTGGACGGCGGTACAGGCGGCCGAGGAGAACCCGGATCGTCGTATTGTGCTCGTCGAGCGGGACCGGATCGCCGAACAGGCGTCCGGCCGCAACGGCGGATTCTGTTCCGCGAGCATCACGCACGGGCTGGCCAACGGACTCGACCGGTTCGCCGACGAGATGCCGACCCTGGTGCAGATGGGGCGGGACACGCTCGACGAGATCGAGGCGACCATGGCGCGCCTCGGGATCGACGCGGATGCCGAACGGACCGGCGAGCTCGACCTCGCGAACTTCGACTGGCAGGTCGCCGATCTGAAGGAACAGTCGTCGCAGGCCGCGCTGCTCGGTGTCGACCTGCCGCTGTTGCCCGGGCCGCAGGCACGCGAGCAGGTCAGCTCGCCCATGGTGGTGGCCGCGCTGCGCGATCCGGATGTGATCATGCTCGACCCGGCGAAACTGGCCTGGGGTCTCGCGGCGGCGGCCGAGCGTCTCGGTGTGCGGATTCACGAGCACACCGAGATCACCGGACTGCGCACGGTGGGCAATCGCGTCGTCGCGAAGACCGCCTACGGCGAGATCGACACGGCCGCTGCGGTTCTCGCGACGTCGGCGAGCCCGTCACTGATCCGGCGGCTGCGCCTGTACACCGTGCCGGTGTGGGACTACGCCCTGATGACCGAACCGTTGACGACCGAACAGCGTGCGGCAATCGGCTGGTCCGGGCGCGAAGGGCTCGCCGACTGCGGCCCGCGCTTCCACTATTTTCGGCTCACCGCCGACGACCGCATCCTGTTCGGCGGCTGGGATGCCCTGTACCACTACGGATCCGACGCCAGCGCCCGCCACGAGTTCGAACCCGGCGAGTTCGGCGTGCTGGGCGAACATCTGCTCCAGTTCTTCCCGCAGCTCGAGGGTATCCGCGCCTCGCACGCGTGGGGTGGCGTCATCGACACCTGCTCGCGATTCAGCGCCTTCTGGGACCGCGCGCACGACGGGCGGGTGGTGAGCGTCGTCGGGTTCACCGGCCTCGGAGTGGGTGCGTCGCACTTCGGTGCCCGCACCGCGCTGGACCTTGTCGACGGCAAGGACACCGACCGCACGCGACTGAAGATGGTGCGCAGCAAGCCGATTCCGTTCCCGCCGGAGCCGTTGCGGTGGGTGGGCATCACCGTGACCCGACGCGAACTGGCGCGCAGCGAGAAGCGTGAGGGAAAGCGCGGCGCGTGGCTGTCCGCGATGGACAAGGTGGGCTTGGGCTTCGACTCGTGAGATCGGTGGTGTCAGCGGGTCTGCTGATACCACCGGCGAATCGCGTCGGCAGCTCGGGACCTGGTGATCTCCTGGATACGGGCCACATCGGCGATCGTGCGGGAGAGCCCGTCCGGTCCGACGACGGCGAGCAGCTCGCTGCGGTACTCGTCGACGGCGAGCCACTGATCGAACAACGCGACGTCGACCTCGAGATGGAACTGCACACCCATGTGTGGTCCGTGACGGTACACCTGATGTGCGCAGGTCTCCGACGACGCCAGCAGGGTGGCGCCCTCGGGGAGGTCGAACGTGTCGAAATGCCATTGCAGAGCAGGGAACTCCGGCTCTGCATCCGTTCCCCAGACCGGGTCGCGCCGACCGGCATCGGTCAGGGCGATGTCGACCACGCCGAGTTCCGGGGTCGTCGCGCGGTAGACGCGAGCGCCCAGCGCGCGCGCCAGCAACTGGGCGCCGAGGCATGCTCCCCAGACGGGGACATCTTGTGCGACCGCAGATTTCAGAAAGGTCAGCTCGTCGTCGAGCCAGGGCAGCAGGGCCGTGTCGCCGGCTCCCATCGGTCCACCCATGACGAGGATCGCCGAGTACGAGGCAGGGTCGTCAGGGATCGGGTCGCGCCACGCCCGCACGGTGGTGACGGGCGCAAGCCCCATGAGACCCGCTCCGTAGCTGCCGGGCGATTCGCATTCCGCGTGCCGCAGCTCGAGGACCGGGTCAATAGACATCCGGCACCTTCACCTCGGTGGTGGCGTCGAGCGTCTTGCCCTCGAAGAAATCCCGGCGGTGCACGAAGCACGCGAGCATCAACGGGATACCGAGCACGAGCATGCCGACGCCGAGGATGAACACACCGCCGATGCCGCCCACCGACGTCGAACCGTAGTCGGGGTTGATCATGTCGATGGCGCTCTTGATGAACGCCCAGGCCATCGCGATGCCGCCGAGCAGCGGGAACAGGCCACGCATGAAGAAGTGGCGTGCCGAGACGAACAGTGTCCGCCGGAAGTACCAGACGCACGAGAACGCTGTGATGCCGTAGTAGAACGCGACGGCGAGGCCGAGTGAGGCGATCGAGTCACCCAGGGTGTTCTGGCTCAGGAACGACAGCACGAGATAGAACACCAGCGCGGAGATCCCCATCACCGCGGTGCCGAATGCCGGCGTCATGTATCGGGGATGGATGGCGGCGAACCGGTCGGGGAGGGCCTTGTAGACGGCCATCGACAGACTTCCCCGGGCGGTGGGCAGGATGGTGGACTGCGTGGACGACAGCGCCGAGATGCTCACCGTCAGCAGCAGCGCCGAGGACATCACCGCGCCGGCCACGGGTTCGCCGAGGATCGTGAGCACATCGTCGGTGTTCTCCGGGTTGTTGAGTCCGATGCCGGTGTCGCCGAAACCGGCGAACGACTCGACCGCGTAGGCGACGAGCACGTACGTGGCGACGAGGATCAGGCAGGTGATCACGGCCGCGCGGCCCGGTGTCTTGGCGGGGTCCTTGGTCTCCTCGCCGATCGCCAGGCACGCGTCCCATCCCCAGTAGATGAAGATGCACAGGATCACCGCGGCCGCGATCTCCGACTGCGTCAATCCGCTCGGCCACAACCAGCTGAGGCTTGGGGTGATCGCCTGCGGGCCGGCCTTGTCGAGCGCGACCTTGGTCAGGGCGATGATGCTCGCGCTGATCAGGATCGCGAACTGGATGAACATGAGCACGGCCTGGATGCGCTCGCTGATCACGATGCCGCGGATGCTGATCCACGTCATCACCGCGATGAACAGGCACCCCAGGGTGACCTTGACCCACAAGGTGTCGGCCAACTCGTCCTGGCCGAGGAACTTGAGGAGATAGACCGCGGCGATCTCGGATACGTTGGCCAGCACGATGATTGCCGACACGGCGAGTCCCCAGCCGCCGATCCAGCCGACCCACGGCCCGAATGCCTTCGTGCCCCAGGTGAACGTGGTGCCGCAGTCCGGGGTGTCCTCGGACAACTCGCGATACGCGAACGCCACGAGGAGCATCGGGATGAAGGCGAGCACGAACATCGCCGGCGCCTTGGAGTGCACCGCGGCCACGACATAGCCGAGCGTCGCGGCGAGGCTGTAGGCGGGGGCGACCGCCGAGAGCCCGATGATCACATTGCCCAGCAGGCCGATCGAGCCGGTGCGCAAACCCTTGCCCTCGGTGTGCATCTCGGCATGGACGCTGTCTGACATGAGCCGCTCTTCCGACGGTGGTTCCGACCGATCTTGAGGGTACGTTTTCCGCCGTCGCACCGTGCGCTTATGTGGTGAACCAGCATCGCCCGGAGGTGGGTCCGTCACCGGACCGAACGGACGACGAAGGCCCGCACCGTGTGGTGCGGGCCTTCGTCGGGGCTGCAGAGGGTTGTCTGCTTTCGGTCAGCGCGAGAACATCAGCGCGCGCTTGACCTCTTGGATCGCCTGGGTCACCTGGATGCCGCGGGGGCACGCGTCGGTGCAGTTGAACGTGGTGCGGCAGCGCCACACGCCGTCGACGTCGTTGAGGATGTCGAGTCGTTCCACCGCCGCCTCGTCGCGGCTGTCGAAGATGAAGCGGTGGGCGTTGACGATGGCCGCCGGGCCGAAGTAGCTGCCCTCGTTCCAGAACACCGGGCAGCTCGTGGTGCAGCACGCACAGAGGATGCACTTGGTGGTGTCGTCGAAGCGGGCGCGGTCGGTCTGGCTCTGGATGCGCTCGCGGGTCGGCTCGTTGCCCGAGGTGATCAGGAACGGCTTGATCGCGCGGTACGCGTCGAAGAACGGCTCCATGTTGACCACGAGATCCTTCTCCACCGGCAGACCCTTGATGGGTTCGACGGTGATGGTGACCTCTTTGTTCTTGTCCTTGGGCAGCATGTCCTTCATCAGGAGCTTGCAGGCCAGGCGGTTGACGCCGTTGATGCGCATGGCATCCGACCCGCACACACCGTGCGCGCAGCTGCGGCGGAAGGTGAGGGTGCCGTCGAGGTAGCCCTTCACGTAGAGCAGCAGGTTGAGCAGCCGGTCGGTCGGCAGTGCCGGCACCCGGAAGCTCTCGAAGCCCTGGGCGTCGGGGTTCTCCGGGTTGAACCGGTAGATCTTCAAGGTCACCATGGTGGCCTCGTCGGGTACCGGGGGCAGTGGTGGCTCGTCCGCGGATGCTGCCGGATTCTCCATCGTCGCTGTCATCAGTACTTACGCTCCATCGGCTCGTAACGGGTCTGCACCACGGGCTTGTAGTCCAACTCGATGTCCGAGAGAAGGCCGTCGCCCTTCTTGTAGGCCATCGTGTGCCGCATGTAGTTGACGTCGTCGCGGTTCGGGTAGTCCTCGCGGGCGTGACCGCCGCGCGACTCCTTCCGGTTGAGCGCCCCGACCACGGTCACCTCGGCGAGTTCGAGCAGGAAGCCCAGCTCGATGGCCTCGAGGAGATCGGAGTTGAAGCGCTTGCCCTTGTCGTGCACACGGACGTTCGCGTAGCGCTCCTTGAGGGCGTGGATGTCGGTGAGCGCCTGCTTGAGGGTCTCCTCGGTGCGGAACACCGACGCGTTGTCGTCCATGGTCTGCTGCATCTTGGTGCGGATGTCGGCGACCCGCTCGTGGCCGTGGTCCGACAGCATCGACGTGACCCACTCGTCGACCATCGCGGTGGGGTTCTCCGGCAGGTCGGCGAACTCCGAGGAGTTGGCGTATTCGGCGGCGGCGATCCCGGCCCGGCGGCCGAAGACGTTGATGTCGAGCAGCGAGTTGGTGCCGAGGCGGTTGGCGCCGTGGACCGACACACAGGCGCACTCGCCGGCGGCGTAGAGGCCGTGCACGATGTCCTCGTTGTTGCGCAGGACCTGACCGGTGATGTTGGTCGGGATACCGCCCATCACGTAGTGGCAGGTGGGGTAGACCGGCACGTATTCGGTGACCGGATCGACACCGAGGTAGGTGCGGGCGAACTCGGTGATGTCGGGGAGCTTCTCGTTGAGGACGTCCTCGCCGAGGTGGGTCACGTCGATGTAGACGTAATCCTTGTTCGGGCCGGCGCCGCGGCCCTCGAGCACCTCGAGCACCATGGACCGCGCCACGATGTCGCGGGGTGCGAGGTCCTTGATGGTGGGCGCGTAACGCTCCATGAACCGTTCGCCGTCGGCGTTGCGCAGGATGCCGCCCTCACCGCGGACCGCCTCGGAGATGAGGATGCCCAGGCCGGCCAGGCCGGTCGGGTGGAACTGGTGAAACTCCATGTCCTCCAAGGGAAGTCCCTTGCGGAACACCACGCCCATGCCGTCACCGGTCAGCGTGTGGGCATTCGACGTGGTCTTGTACATGCGTCCCGAACCGCCGGTCGCGAAGACGATCGACTTGGCGTGGAACACGTGGATCTCGCCGGTCGCGAGTTCGTAGGCGACCACGCCGGTGGCCACCGGCTCGCCGTTGTCGTTCTCCGTCAGGCAGATGTCGAGGGCGTAGAACTCGTTGAAGAACTCGACGTCGTGCTTGACGCAGTTCTGATAGAGCGTCTGCAGGATCATGTGGCCGGTGCGGTCGGCGGCGTAGCAGGCGCGACGCACCGGGGACTTGCCGTGGTCACGGGTGTGGCCGCCGAAGCGGCGCTGGTCGATCTTGCCCTCCGGGGTCCGGTTGAACGGCAGACCCATCTTCTCGAGGTCCAGGACGGCGTCGATGGCCTCCTTGGCCATGATCTCGACCGCGTCCTGGTCGGCGATGTAGTCACCACCCTTGACGGTGTCGAAGGTGTGCCACTCCCAGTTGTCCTCCTCGACGTTGGCCAGCGCGGCGCACATGCCGCCCTGGGCCGCGCCGGTGTGGCTACGGGTGGGGTACAGCTTGGTCAGCACGGCGGTGCGGGCGCGCGGTGCGGACTCGATGGCCGCGCGCATCCCGGCGCCGCCGGCACCCACGATGACAACGTCGTAGCGATGTTCCTGCATCAGTTCGTCAATCTCCTCTAGCCGACACTGTTGGTGTCGAAGGTCAGAAGCGCGTAGGTGCCGAGCACGAGGACCAGGATCATCGAGATCCCGAGCAGCACGTTGAGCCAGAAGCGGGTGGAATCCTTGCGCGAGTAGTCGGCGATCACCGTGCGCACACCGTTGCCGCCGTGCAGCTGCGCCAGCCACAGCATGGTGAGATCCCAGACCTGCCAGAACGGTTCGCGCCAGCGGGCCGCGACGAACGAGGCGTCGATGCGGTGCACGCCGTCGTCCCACGCCAGCATGATGAACATGTGGCCGATGGTGAGGATGATCAGCGCCAGGCCGGAGAAGCGCATGAACAACCAGGCGTACTTCTCGAAGTTGCCGCCCTTGCGCATCCGGGGCGCGCGCGGGTTGTCGAGGCTGGCCGGGCGGTCGTGCTGGGTGCCCAGGGTCTTGGCGACACCTGGTGCGGCTTGCGATGCAGTCATCAGGTGCCTCCTAGAACGAGTGGGTGATCAGGATCTGCAGCAGTCGGACGGCTGCCGCTCCGAAGACGATCACGAAGAGGGTCAGGATCGTCCACAGCATCTGACGCTGGTACTTCGGACCCTTCGACCAGAAGTCGATGAGGATGATCCGGAGGCCGTTGAGCGCGTGGTACAGCACGCACGCCACCAGGCCGATCTCCATCAGACCGATGATCGGGGTCTTGTAGGTCTCGATGACCTCGGAGTACTTGTTCGGATCGACGCGGATCACCGCCGTGTCGAGCACGTGTACAAAGAGGAAGAAGAAGATGCTCACGCCCGTGATGCGGTGCAGCACCCACGACCACATGCCGGGATCGCCGCGATACAGGGAGCGTTTGCGCACCGGCTCTGGTGCTACGTCGGTGGGGGTACTCATCGGGAAATTGGCCTCCAACAGCGTCGATGGAACTGCCGAGTCGGCATTATGAGGCTCGGCCGTGGACCCATGGAAGAGACTTTAAACCTATGCTGAGGCCGGAGGTAATCAGCCTGAACAGATTTGGGCGACAAGGTATCTCGAGTTAGGTTTGCCTTACCAACTTTTTGGATGGTAAGGGCGGTCACGACTTGGACGCCCGTAGGAGAATGTGAGGAACCCGGTTGGCTGTCGATCCGGACTGGAATCTGTTGCGGGACAGGGCAAAATCGATGATCGGCCGGGCCTATTCGCCGTACTCGCGATTCCCGGTGGGCGCCGCGGGCCTGACCGACGACGACCGCGTGGTGCTCGGGTGCAATGTGGAAAATGTCTCATACGGACTGGGGATCTGCGCCGAGGTCGCATTGATCGCCCATTTCGTCGGCACCGGCGGGAAACGTTTGCGGGCGATATCCGTGTGTGACGGCCGTGGCGAGATCCTGATGCCCTGCGGGCGGTGCCGGCAGGTGCTCCTCGAACACGGCGGTGGCGAGATGCTGGTCGATCATCGTGGTGGGCCGGTGGCGCTTTCGGCCCTGTTGCCCGATGCGTTCGGACCCGACGACCTGGCCGGCGGGGCAGCGGGGTGAGCGATCTCGACGAGGTCATCGACACGATCTCGGTGATCGCCGCCAAACGCGACGGTGGTGAGCTCTCCGATGCGCAGATCGACTGGGTGATCGAGCGGTACACGCACGAACACGGTGTGGTCGCCGACGAGCAGATGTCCGCGCTGCTCATGGCGATCTTCCTGCGTGGGATGAGTGCCCGCGAGATCGCGCGGTGGACGCAGGCGATGATCGGCAGCGGGCGCCGGATGGACTTCTCCGGTCTGCGCCGCGACGGCCGGCCGCTGGTCACCGTCGACAAGCACTCCACCGGCGGGGTCGGGGACAAGATCACCCTGCCGCTGGCACCCCTGGTGGCCTCGTTCGGCGTCGCGGTGCCCCAGCTGTCCGGCCGCGGCCTGGGCCACACCGGCGGCACGCTGGACAAACTGGAGGCGATCGCGGGCTGGCGGGCCGAGGTGTCCGCCGACGAGATGGTCGACCAACTCGAACGCGTCGGCGCCGTGGTGTGCGCGGCCGGCCGGGACCTCGCGCCCGCCGACCGGCGGCTCTACGCGCTGCGGGACGTCACCGCGACGGTGGAATCGATACCGCTGGTGGCGAGTTCGATCATGAGCAAGAAGATCGCCGAGGGCACCGGCGCGCTCGTGCTGGATGTCAAGGTGGGCAGCGGCGCATTCCTCAAGTCCCTCGACGAGGCGCGTGAGCTGGCCGCGACGATGGTCGAGCTGGGGACCGCCGCGGGTGTCCGCACACGCGCGGTGCTGACCGACATGAACACGCCGCTCGGCCGTACCGCAGGCAATGCGCTCGAGGTGGCCGAGTCGGTCGAGGTGCTCGCCGGCGGTGGACCCGCGGACGTGGTCGAGCTCACACTCGTGCTGGCCCGCGAGATGCTCGACGCCGCAGGGCTCTTCGACGCCGATCCGGCCCGGCATCTCGCCGACGGTACCGCGATGGACACCTGGCGGGCGATGATCCGCGCCCAGGGCGGAGACCCGGATGCCGCGTTGCCGGCGGCACGGCACACCGACACCGTCGTCGCCACCGAGTCCGGGGTGCTCACGCGACTGGACGCCATGGCGGTGGGGGTGGCGGCGTGGCGGCTCGGTGCCGGACGAGCCGCACCCGGCCAGAGCGTGCAGGCCGAGGCCGGGGTCACGATGCATGCCAAGCCGGGTGACCGGGTACGCGCCGGCGATCCACTGTTCACCTTGCACACCCAGACACCCGACCGCTTCGGCGCTGCGCGCGGCGCGCTGGTCACCGCCGTCTCGGTGGGGGACATGCCGGGCGATCGGCAGCCATTGATCATCGATCGCGTTACCGTCGAGCCATGACCGACGGATTCATCACGGGCGGCGCCGCCCCGGCGGGACGACCGCTCGATCTCCCCAACATCTCGCTGGCGCCCAAGGTGCTGTTGCACGATCACCTCGACGGTGGGCTGCGCCCCTCGACGGTCCTCGACCTCGCGCGGGAGGTCGGCTACACCGACCTCCCGGCCGACGACGCCGACTCACTCGCGCGGTGGTTCCGGGACGCCGCCGACAGCGGATCGCTGGAGCGGTACCTGGAGACGTTCGCGCACACGGTCGCGGTGATGCAGACACCCTCGTCGCTGGCGCGCGTCGCGCGCGAGTGTGTCGAGGACCTCGCCGCCGACGGTGTGGTCTACGCGGAGGTGCGGTATGCGCCCGAACAGCATCTCGAACACGGGATGACCCTCGACGATGTCGTCGAGGCGGTGCTCGCCGGCTTCGCCGAGGGGGAGAAGGCGGCCGCGGCCGAAGGCCGGCCGATCACCGTGCGCTGCCTGGTCACGGCGATGCGCCACGCCGCGCGGGCGCGGGAGATCGCCGAACTCGCGGTGCGCTACCGTCACGACGGGGTGGCCGGGTTCGACATCGCCGGCGCCGAGGCCGGCAATCCGCCGACCCGCCACCTCGACGCGTTCGAGTTCATGCGGGCGAACAACGCGCACTTCACGATTCACGCCGGGGAGGCGTTCGGGCTGCCGTCCATCCACGAGGCGATCGCCTTCTGTGGAACCGACCGTCTCGGGCACGGCGTCCGGGTCATCGACGACATCACCCTGCCCGAGGGGGTCGATCTCGCGGCGGAGTCGTTCGACGGTGCGCAGCTCGGCCCGATCGCGAACATTGTGCGCGACAAGCGAATTCCGTTGGAACTGTGTCCCAGTTCCAACGTGCAGACCGGGGCGGTGGCCTCCATTGCCTCTCATCCGTTCAATGTGCTTGCGCGCCTGCGATTCCGGGTCACGGTGAACACGGACAACCGGTTGATGAGCGATACCACCATGAGCAAGGAGTTCCTGCGCCTCGCCGAGCAGTTCGGCTACGGCTGGGCCGACTTCGAGCGTTTCACCATCAACGCCATGAAATCGGCGTTCATCCACTTCGACGAACGGCTGCGGATCATCGACGACGTGGTCAAGCCGGGGTATGCGGTGCTGTTGGGCTGAGAGGCGCGGCCTCCGGGCCTCAGCCCTTCTTGACCAGTCGGCCCTCGAAGTCGTGGACGAGTGCTCGCCACGCCTCGGACTCGTTGTCGAACGGCGCGCTCGGTGCCATGCGCTTGGGATCCGGATTGATCGTGTAGTCGACGAACCAGCCCAGCGGGGTGGTGGCACCCAGGGCGTTGTTGACCGAGTCGTCGTCCGCGTAATCGGCTGCATCCGTGAGGAGTTCGACGGCGAGGTCGAGTTGGTTCTTGTCGATGCGGCGGGGGCCGTCGGCGATGTCCTCGGTCAGGCCGGGGAGCACGTAGACGTTCTCGTCGAGGACGTCGAACTCCAGTGAGCCGTCGTTGGCGCCGGCGCGGACGTCGTCGAACGTCGACAGGGTGGCCAGGTCGTGGTTGTTGTTGTCGGCGAGAAACCGGCCCAGCGACCGCGCCGAGGTGAACACGAAGATCTTTCCGTCGGAGCCGAGGAAGATCGGATCGTCGCCGAGATAGCAACGCAGGGAGAGGTATTCGCCGTCGGCGGTGACGATCTTGATCGGGTCGATCCCGACGTTGGTCCAGAAGTCGTCGTCGTCGATCTCGTCGTCGAGATCCTCGTCGGTCTCGTCGGTCTCGTCGGTCTCGGTGTCGTCTTCGGTGTCCTCGTCGCTCTCGTCGTCGGCATCCGCGGCGGCGACGCCGTCGACGAGTTCGAGGTCTTCGTCGATCGGTTCGTCCTCGTCCTCCGCAGAAGCCGCGGCCTCGAGTTCGGCCTCGGCGGTCTCGACGGCGGCAGCATCGACCGCAGGGGTGCTGATGACGTCGTCGATGGCGTCGAGCACGTCGTCCCAATGCTTGGCGATGAGCCGGCCGATGCGCACCCACAGGTCCACGCCGTCGCGGCCGGTGAAGTTGCGGGTGCCGGTCGTCACCGCGCCGAGGATCGGGTTGCCGTTGAAGAACTTGGTGATGACGGTCAGCTCGCAGACCTCGCCCAGGATGCGCACGATCTCCAGCGCGTCCTCGAGTTCGGCGATGACCTCCGGGGTCGGATCCTCGGCCGCGAGCTCCGGGACACCGACGAGGTCGTAGGTGTGGCGGTCGTCGGGGACCAGTTCGTCGGCCTGCAATCCGACGAGCGTCGGCCACGCCGGGTGCTCGACGAGATCGTTGTCGTCGTCGTTGCGGATGAACGCGGCGAGCTCCGCGACGCCCGGGAATCCGTAGAGGTCCTCGTCGAGGCCGAGGAACGCCTCCCACTCGTCGTCACCTTCGCGCCACCGGGGCGCCCAGAGGGTGACGATGTTTCCGTCGGTGAGTCCGAGCTCGATGGGGACAATGTCTCCGGCCATGAGGACACAGCGTAGCGATCCGAGCTGTGAAAGCGGGTAGCGACCCCGTGAACTCGTGGTGCTCATCGTGGCCGGAAGAAGCCCTGGAAGCCTTGGCCCGCATTCGTGGTGCGCAGCGGGGACACCTGCACCGGATCGCCGGCTTCGACGAGCTGGTTGTTTCCCACATACATGGCGACGTGTCCGTCCCACACGGCGAGATCGCCGGGCTGCAGTTGTCCCTGGCTGACCGGGTAGCCGGCGGTGTCCTGGTCCTGCGCGAGCCGGGGGAGATCGACCCCGGCCTGCTGGTACGCCCACTGGGTGAGTCCGCTGCAGTCGAAACCGTCCGGGGTGGTGCCGCCCCACACGTAGGGCACGCCGCGCTGGCTGAGCGCTGCGCGCACCGCGGTGGCTGCCCGTTCGTCCGGTGCGTGCACCGTCGACCCGTCCGGCAGTGCGACCGAGACTCCGCCGCTGTCGGAGCCCGCCGGCAGCGCGGTGCGGACCTCGGCGGGTGCCCGGGTGCGCGCGAGCGACATCATCCTGTCGGTGTCGGCCTTCAGATCGGCCTGGGTGCGCGCGACGATCTGCATGCCGCGGACGATGTGGTCGACGGCGACGGGCACGATCATCGCGAGCCCCTCAGGGGTGAAGAGCGTCGAGCCCAGGCCCTTCGCTGCTCGCTCGAACGAGGTGAGCAGGCCGTTGAGCTGATCGGCGGCGACCTTGACCTTGGCTCCGGCGCTCTCGATCATCGTGGCGATCGCGGAACCGTCGTCGGTGAGCTGCGCGGTGGTCGTGTGCGTGCGGTTCGCCGCGGTCACCGCCCGATCGGCACCCGCTCCACGCCAGTCGTCGGCAACCGTCCGGGTGGCGGTCATCGACGCCTCACGGACCCGGTCGAGTTGTGGCGTCGCCGCGCGGAGATGATCCGCGGGATTGTCCGGGGGCAGCACCCCCGTGCCGAGCGCGGTGATCATGATGCGCAGCGGCGCGATGAGGATCTCGACGGTCAGCATCTACAGACGCAGCCCTCGGTCGCCGACGGTGGTCCGGATGGACGTCGCCGACGACGCATCGTCGTCGGTGTAGGCGATTTCGGCGGCCCGGGTTCGGTCGCCCTGGTCGGCGTGGCGCCGCGCGACGGTCTCGAGGCCGTGCGCCCGATGATCGAGGGCGTAAGCGGTGGCGGCCAGGAAGTCGGCGCCGATGACGCCGAAGGTGGTGGCCAGTCCGCCGATCTCACCGCGCTGCCGGGCGGCCTGGGTGCCGACCGCGTCGGCGGCGAAGTGCTGTGCGCGGGCGTACGTCTCGAGCGCGGTGGGTCGAGCGGTTACTTCGGTCATGCAGATAGGACGCGACAGGATCCGGATCGGTTCCGCCCGCGAGATGCCGGCCCCGCACGCCTGTGGGCATGTCTCACAATTCCTCGCAGTGGAATCGGGAGACATGCCCTAATGTCTGAACCCATGCAGGTAAAGATCGTCGATCACCCGCTTGCGGCGGCCCGGCTGACCACCATGCGTAATAAGACCACCGACAACGCCGGTTTCCGGGAAGCGTTGTCGGACCTGACCCAGATGCTGATATACGAGGCGCTGGCCGGGGCACCGACCGCGGTGGTACCGATCGAGACGCCGTTGGCGCCGTTCGCCGGAACCCGGCTCGCCGCACCGCCGCTGCTGGTCCCGGTGCTGCGTGCCGGCCTCGGCATGGTGGAGCAGGCGCATGCGATGGTGCCCGAGGCCTTCATCGGGTTCGTCGGTGTCGCCCGTGACGAGACGACCGCCCAACCCGTCCCGTACCTCGAATCGCTGCCCGACGATCTGTCCGGCAAGCCCGTGTTCGTCCTCGACCCGATGCTCGCGACCGGCGGATCGATGCTGTACACGATCGAGCTCCTGGTCGCGCGCGGCGCCACCGACATCACCGCGGTCTGCGTCGTCGCGGCACCGGAAGGTGTTGCGGCACTGGAGACTTCCGGACACCCGGTCCGACTCGTGGTGGGCGCCGTCGACGACGGGCTCAACGACGTCGCCTACATCGTGCCGGGCCTCGGCGACGCGGGCGACCGGCAGTTCGGTCCGCGCTGAGGTCAGCTCACCCCGAGGTCGACGGTGTTGACGGTCCACCCCGATGAGATGAGTCGGGGGATGCGTCGACGTTCTTCGGGGTGCCCGGGCGGTCCGGTCGGGGTTTTGGGTTGGGTTGCGCCCGAACGATTCTGGGGTGGCCGTGGGTGATCACCCCGGCGCAGGTGACGGGCAAACGCCTCGGCCACCTCCCGGTTGCGATCCACCCGGACCCGCGCTCGCCCCTTCCCACGTCGCCCATTACGCGTCCAGGCGGGGCGTCCGGCATCGGGTCCGTCGGTGACGATGTGGGTCGACCACTGGCCCGGCTTGTCGCCGACCATCCGATTGTGGGTCGGGCAGGCCGCGGCCAGATCCTGGATGTCGGTGAGCCCGCCGTCTTTCCAATCCTGTTCGGCGTGATGCGCCTCGGTGCGGGTGAACGGCTGGGAGCAGCCCGGGCAGGTACAGGTGGCGCCGTCGCGGGCGAGCAGCATCATCCGCTGGGCCTGGCTGGCGAACCGGTTGGCCCGCCCCAGATACAACGGTTGGGCGGTGTGGTCGGCAAACACGGCGAGATGCTGCTGGGCTTCGGCCGCCAACTCGATCACGTCGGCGATCGGCAGGAGAGCCCCACCCGCGGTGGTCGCCACCCCGGCGCGTTCGCGCAGTTCGGTCTCGCTGATGGTGATGATCAGGTGTGGCGGCAACCCGCGGTGACTCTTGCCCAACAGCCCGCCGTCGGCGACCGCTTGGAGCAGGGCATGCAGGGCGTCGTGGTTGCGTTGCCCGGGCGTGCGGAGGTCCCGCTCGGCTGCCTGTTTGAGCACGTCGAGGTCGGCGTCGTCTTTGCTGCCCCGCGGTGACAGTTCGTCCTGGGGGTTGTTCATGCCGGGCGCTGCCCACGCGTCGAGCACCACATCCAGCAGCGCCCGGGTGACCGGGTCGAGTTGTCCTTCCAGGGTGCTCATCAACTGCGCGTCCTGTTTGGACAGGTGCAGGCTGCGGCGCCGCGCCCGGTCTTTGTCGTCGGTCAGGGCGCCGTCGGGGTCGAGGTGGGCCAGCAGGCGGGCACCGAGTGTGGTCAACTCTTTCGGGGTGTGCACTCGCGCGTAGTCGGCCATCAGCTCTTCGGCCGCCGCTCGTTGCTCGGCGTCGAGTGTGGTGGGGAGTTTGTCGAGCACGGTGATCACCGTGACCGCGTGGTCGACACCGATCGCGCCCTCGGCGTAGGCCTCGGCCAGGGTCGGGCATGGTGGGTCGAGCTTCTCCCCGCTCAGCGAGTGCAGGGCCAGCAGTGCCGCCATCTGCTTGCGGCGTCGGCCGGGGTCGGTGATCCGCAACCGGTCCACCATGAAATCGCTGAGGGACCGGTAGCCTTCCTCGGCGACGATGTTGCGGTCCGAACACTCCAGCAGCCGCTGCAACCCGTAGAAGCTCATCCGCCGCGCGGAGCGTTCATGGGTTTCGGCGACTGCCACGATCTCGTCGGAGGAGGCCGGGGTGGTGTCGACGGCGGCGATCCGATCGAGCAGGTCGTCGAGTTCGCGGTAGAGCCCGACAATCTCCGTGACGTTGCCGCTGGTCATCGAGCCTCCTCCCCAAGTCACTCGAACTGATGTTCGAAAGTCTACCGTATGTGCTGGTCAGGCGCAAGGGGGTGCGCGGGTTCGGACCCTTCGTGGGGGATCCCCGGCGAGCGAGGAACGAGCGCGTCGGAGGCGGTTGGCGCCTCGCACCTCAGGCAACGAAGAATCGGTTGGCCCCTGGCACCTCGGGCGTCGAAGAATCGGGTGGCGCGTCGCACCTCAGGGAGTGGGGGCGGTGGGTACGGGGGTCGGCTGGCCCGCCACCGCCGACCAGCGTCCATCCGCACGCCGCACAACGACGTCGTGATCGAAGCAGGTGCTGATCGTCGCCGAGGTGAGTGCGTCGTCGACGAGTCCCGAGGCGACGGTCACCCCGTCGCGCAGCAGCATCGCGTGGCTGGTGCTCATCGGCAGATCCTCGAGGTGATGGGTCACCAGCACGCTCGCGAGTTCCGGTACCTCCGAACGTAATTGGTCGATGCCGGTGAGCAGCTTCTCGCGGGCCGCGAGGTCGAGGCCGGTGGCCGGCTCGTCGAGCAACAGCAGCGCGGGCTGGGGCATGAGCGCGCGGGCGATCAGGGTGCGACCGCGCTCGCCCTGGCTCATCACCGGCCACACGGAGTCGCGGCGCGGCGTCATGCCGAGGAGGTCGAGCAGGTCGTCGGCGTGCCGATGTTCAGCCTCGGTGTAATGGTGGCGCCGGTCGAGTTCGGGGGTGTTGGTCAGACCGGTGAGCACCACCTCATGCGCGGTCAGGGGGATGTCGATGCGCCACCGCGGATCGACATGTCCGATGTGCGTGCGCAATTCACGCATGTCGACGCGGCCGAGTCGCTTGCCGAGCACGTCCACCGTTCCCGTCGTCGGATGGCCCCGGGCGCCGAGGATGGTCATCAGCGTCGATTTTCCGGCGCCGTTCGGACCGAGCAGTGCCCAGTGCTCGCCGGGTACGACACGCAGGCTGACGTCACGCAGCAGGTGACGGCCGCTGCGGACCACGTCGATCGATCCGGCATCGAGGACCGGAGTGACGGTTTCGGATGCGTCAGCTGAGTCTGATCGGGCTGAGTCTGACGGGGCGACGGTCACGGGTCCAGTATGCGATGTGGACGGGCGGCGGCCGGCAGCGGTTGTCAGCGCCGAGATGTTCAGCGTTCCGGTGTTCAGAGCCCGGCCGTTCAGAGCCCGGCTGCTCAGAGTTCGGCGACGATCGTCGCCAGCAACTCTCCCATCCGGGCCGCCGACGCCTGTCCGACCTCGAGTACCTCGGTGTGGCTGAGCGGTTCGCCGGTGATTCCGGCAGCGAGGTTGGTCACCAGCGAGACCCCCAGCACGTCGAGTCCGGCGGCGCGTGCGGCGATCGTTTCGTGGACCGTGGACATGCCGACCAGGTCTGCGCCGAGCGTGCGCAACATCCGGATCTCTGCCGGGGTCTCGTAGTGCGGGCCGGGCAGACCGGCGTAAACCCCTTCTGCCAGAGACGAATCCGCGTGCCGGGCGATCTCTCGCAGCCGCGGGGAGTACGCGTCCACGAGGTTCACGAACTGGGCGCCCTCGAGCGGGGAGCGGGCCGTCAGATTCAGGTGATCGGAGATGAGGACGGGCTGGCCGGCCGACATGTCGTCACGTAATCCGCCCGCGGCATTGGTCAGCACGATCGTGTGGGCGCCGGCCGCGGCCGCAGTGCGCACCGGATGGACGACCCGGGCCAGTGGGTGGCCCTCGTACGCGTGAATCCGACCGAGCAGGATCAGGACGCGACGGTCACCCACGTGCACCGAACGCACGGTTCCGCCATGGCCGGCCGCCTTGGGTGCGGAGAAGCCCGGCACCGACGCCATCGGCAGTGTCGCGATCGGTGCGCCGAACGCGTCCGCGGCCGGGGCCCAGCCGGATCCCAGGATCACCGCCACGTCATGCGCGGAGCAATCGGTTTCGGCGGCGATGGTCGCGGCGGCGGCGATCGCGGCGGCATCGGCATCGATGGTCGGGTCCATGGCACAACCTTAGTGGTGCTGTTCGCAGATTCGTCCGGGGTAATCGGTGGAGCGATGGGCGACTGGCAAGGCGGAGGAGTGGGCGATGACGGAGTCATCGTGATCGACGACGACGCGGCCAGTCGTGCATCGAACGCCGAAGACCCCCGGCTCCTTTACGGACAGGACCGGTTAGGGCGATAAGGTCGCACCATGCCGTTTCTCCGTTCCGCAGGTGATGTCAACGAGCTCTTTCTGGGAACCGAAGGTGTCGAACTCGATGAGGCCAACCCCGACAACCGGTTCCGGCTGGAGTGGATGGCCCAGGTGGGCGACCTCCTCGACACGGTGGCGGCCGAGCCGTCGAAGCCTCTGGTGATCACCGCGACCGGCAAGTTCTTCTCCAACGGCCTCGACACCGACTACGTCGCCGCCAACGCGAGCGGGTTGCCGCGCTATCTCGACCGCGTCCATGAGCTGTATGTCAAGGCGCTGACCCTGCCGGTGCCTACCGCCGCGGCCATCAACGGGCACGCGTTCGGTGCCGGCGCGATGCTCGCCCTGTGCGCCGACGTGCGGGTGATGCGGACCGATCGCGGATTCTGGTCGCTGCCAGAGGCTGCGTTGGGCATGCCCTTCACCCGCGGCATGGCCGCCCTCGTGCGCACGCGGCTCACCGATGCGACCGCGACCGAGGCCATGCTGACCAGTCGGCGGTACGGGGGCGACGCGGCAGCCGCCGCCGGAATCGTGGACGAGGCCGTCGACGCCGACAAGCTCGCTGCGCGTGCGGCCGAGCTGCTGGCCGATCGCGCCCCGCTGTCCGGTCCGAATATGGGTGCGATCAAGCGTGGTCTCCGGCAGCCGCTGATCGCCGACCTGGAGACCCAGACACCGGCGAGCGTGTTGTGAGCGACATCATCGGTGACTGGTGGGCGGCGCACGGCAAGGACGTCGTGCGGTGGCGGCGCCACATCCACGCCCATCCCGAGTTGTCGCGGCAGGAGGTCAACACCACCGAGATGGTGATGGCACAGCTGACCGCGGTCGGGCTCACGCCCCGCCGGTTGCCGCTGGGCACCGGGGTCGTGTGCGATCTCGGACCCGACGACGGGCCGCGGATCGCGTTGCGCGCCGACATGGATGCGTTGCCGATCGCCGAACACACCGGACTGTCGTTCACATCCACGGTCGAAGGGGTGTCGCACTCGTGCGGGCATGACGCCCACACCGCGATCCTGATGGGTGCCGCGTGTCTCCTCGCCTCGGTCGAATCGCTGCCGGTCGGGGTGCGGCTGATCTTCCAGCCGGCCGAGGAGGTGATGCCCGGCGGTGCGCTCGACGCGATCGCCGCGGGCGTGACCAACGGAGTCAGCAGAATCTTCGCCCTGCATTGCGATCCGCGCCTGCCGGTGGGATCGGTCGGCTTACGCGAGGGCGCCCTGACGTCGGCGGCCGACCACATCGACCTGCAGCTGCACTCGGCCGGGGGACATACGTCACGGCCGCACCTGACCGCGGATCTGGTGTATGCGATGGGCACGGTGATCGTCGCGCTGCCCGGAATCCTGTCCCGTCGTGTCGATCCGCGTTCGGGAACCATCATGGTCTGGGGGGCCGCCCACGCGGGCAACGCGCCCAACGCGATTCCGCAGGAAGGGCGCCTGCGTGGGACGGTCCGGACCGGTGACCACGCGACATGGGCGGAGCTGGAGCCGATGGTGCGAAGTGTCGTCGGCGAGTTGCTCGCGCCGCTCGGCGTCCGCTACGACCTCGCCTACTTCCGGGGCGTACCGCCCGTGGTCAACGAGGAGAAGGCCATCGACATGCTGCGCGACTCGGTCGCCGCGATCGGGCCCAACGCCGTCGCGGACACCCCGCAGTCACCGGGTGGCGAAGACTTCTCCTGGTACCTCGAGCACGTGCCGGGCGCGATGGGCCGCCTCGGCGTGTGGGACGGCATGGGGCCGCACGTGGATCTGCATCAGCCGAACTTCGACCTCGACGAGCGCGCGCTCGAAGTGGGTGTGCGCACCCTCGCCGGTGTCGTCCTGGGCCCGTCCTGAGTCGACTACCGCCGCATCACTGCTCGTCGGGACCGGGACCGGGACCCACGTTCCGCGATTCACGAAGCCGCAGCTCCTGGACGTATTCGGCCGGAGCGCCGGCGATCTCGGCGGCCTCGGCCATCACCCCGAGGTAGCGTGCCGACGGCAGGCCCCCCTCGAACGCGTCCAGGACATACAGCCACGCCAGCACCGGCCCGTCCGCGGTCTCCACCCGGGCGCGAAGCTTGACATGGATGCCGAGCTCGGAACCCTCCCAGCGGTCGAGGTTCTCCTCGTCCTCGCCCGTGACGTCGTAGAGCACGACGAAGACCTTCGCGTCGGGGTCGTCGCGGTCCTCGGTGACGGTCGCGAGCGAACCCTCCCACCCGATGTCGCCACCCCCGAACGTCAGGCGCCAACCGCGCAGCCACCCGGTCCCGGACATCGGAGAGTGTGGTGCACGCTCGGCCATCTGCTCGGGATGCATGTTGGACCCGTATGCGGCGTAGATGGGCATTAAGCCTCTGACCTGCACTTTCTCGACTTCCAGGCATTGGATTCAGGTGAATCGGGGGCCCGTTGGTTTCAGTTTCCGATTGATCGTATTACGCCTGCGCGTCGGGCACGCCATGCAGATGGCCGTGGGCGGTGCCCGGCGCCGCTGCGCTCGGTCCGTGCACCCGATGTCACCGAGGGGGACTAAGTTTGAGGTCGAGTTCTGCGCAGCCCGGCACCTTCAGACAGGAGTGCAGTGTGACCAAGATCGTGATCATCGGCGGCGGACCTGCCGGTTACGAAGCGGCCTTGGCCGCTGCCGCCTATGGTGCCGACATCACGGTGATCGATTCCGACGGTGTCGGCGGCGCGTGCGTCCTGTGGGATTGCGTGCCGTCGAAGACGTTCATCGCGTCGACCGGGATCCGCACCGAGGTGCGCCGAGCCAAAGACCTCGGCATCAACCTCAGCACCAGCGACGTGAACATCGCGCTCACGCAGATCCATCAACGTGTTCGCGACCTCGCCTTCGCGCAATCGGCCGACATCCGGTCACGGCTCGTCAGTGAGGGCGTGACGGTGTTGTCGGGACGTGCCGAACTCGACGCCCGCCACCTCGGTGTCTCTACGCACGGTGTCATCGCGCACCTCGACGACGGAACCACCGAACGCTACGACGGCGACGTGGTGCTGGTGGCGACCGGTGCGACACCGCGCATCCTGCCCGACGCGCAGCCCGACGGCGAACGCATCCTCACGTGGCGGCAGCTCTACGACCTCGACGCGCTGCCCGAGCATCTGATCGTGGTCGGCTCGGGTGTCACGGGCGCGGAGTTCGTGCACGCCTACAGCGAACTCGGTGTCAAGGTCACGCTCGTGTCGAGCCGCGACCGCGTGCTGCCCCACGAGGACGAGGACGCGGCGCTGGTGCTCGAGGACGCCCTCGCCGAGCGCGGTGTCGAGCTGATCAAACACGCACGGGCCGACAAGGTTGAGCGACAAGGGGATTCGGTGGTGGCCTACCTGGCCGACGGCACCACCGTGACCGGATCGCACGTGTTGATGACGGTGGGTTCGGTGCCCAACACGACCGGCTTGGGTCTCGACCGTGCGGGGGTGGAGGTGGGCAAGGGCGGCTACATCACCGTCGATCGCGTGTCCCGGACATCGGTGCCGGGCGTCTACGCGGCGGGTGACTGCACCGGCCTGCTGCCACTGGCGTCGGTGGCTGCCATGCAGGGGCGCATCGCGATGTACCACGCACTCGGTGAGGGTGTCAGCCCGATCAAGCTGAAAACCGTTGCGTCCGCGATCTTTACGCGGCCCGAGATCGCGACCGTGGGGGTGTCGCAGAAGGCGATCGACGCCGGCGAATACCCCGCGCGGACCGTGATGCTGCCGTTGGCCACCAATCCGCGCGCCAAGATGAGCGGACTGCGCCGCGGCTTCGTGAAGATCTTCTGCCGTCCGGCGACCGGTGTGGTGATCGGTGGCGTGGTGGTCGCCCCCAACGCGTCGGAGCTGATCCTGCCGATCGCGTTGGCCGTCCAGAACAAGTTGATGGTTTCCGATCTCGCGCAGACGTTTTCGGTCTACCCGTCGCTGTCCGGGTCCATCACCGAGGCCGCGCGTCAGCTGGTACGGCACGACGACCTGGACTGAGCGGCGGGGTGCTCACGCTGACCGGAGGTTGGTGAGGCGGACTTGTGTTGGCGCGCCCGAAACATCCGGCGCACCTGCACAAAGCCGCCGCACGGGCGTCGGTCACCCGAGCCGCAACCCGACGCTCATGGCCAGCTGAGCCGGCGACTCACGCCAGGTCGAGGCTGTGCTCGACCGCCCGGTTCCAGCCGGTGTAGAGCCGATCCCGCTCGTCGTCGGACATCCGCGGGTCCCACTGCTTGTCCTGCGCCCAGTTGTCGCGGATCTCGTCTTCGGACTCCCAGTAGCCGACGGCGAGCCCGGCAGCGTATGCGGCACCGAGTGCCGTGGTCTCGCTGACGACGGGCCGGACCACCGGCACGCCGAGGATGTCGGCCTGGAACTGCATCAGGAGTTCGTTGACCACCATGCCGCCGTCGACCTTGAGGGTCGACAGTGCCACACCGGAGTCGGCCTGCATCGCCTCGATCACCTCACGCGTCTGGAAAGCACTGGCCTCCAACGCGGCTCGCGCCAGGTGGCCCTTGTTGACAAACCGCGTCAGCCCGACGATGACGCCACGGGCGTCCGGTCGCCAGCGCGGGGCGAACAGGCCGGAGAATGCCGGGACGAAATAGGCGCCGCCGTTGTCGTCCACCTCGGCGGCGAGCGTCTCGATCTCGGAGGCATGCGAGATCAGGCCCAGATTGTCACGCATCCACTGCACCAGCGACCCGGTGACGGCGATCGATCCCTCCAGCGCGTAGCGGGCGTCCTGCTCGCCGATCCGGTAGCAGACGGTGGTCAGGAGTCCGTGATCGCTGAAGACCGGTTCGGTTCCGGTGTTGAGGAGCAGGAAGTTGCCGGTGCCGTAGGTGTTCTTCGCCTCGCCGGGGCTCAGGCAGGCCTGCCCGAAGGTTGCCGCCTGCTGGTCGCCGAGGATGCCGGCCAGCGGGACACCGGCCATCGACCCGTGCTCCCGCATGGGTGCGTAGACCTCGGAGGAGCTGCGGATCTCCGGGAGCAGCGCGGTGGGCACACCCATCTCGGCGCAGATCTCGTCATCCCACTGCAAGGAGCGCAGATCCATCAGCATCGTCCGCGACGCATTGGTGACGTCGGTGATGTGCACGCCGCCGTCCGGGCCCCCGGTGGCGTTCCAGGCGATCCACGAATCCATTGTGCCGAAACAGAGTTCACCCGCCTCGGCGCGCTCGCGGGCGCCGTCGACGTTGTCGAGCAACCAGCGGATCTTGGGGCCGGCGAAGTAGGTGGACAGCGGCAGTCCGGTGCGGTCGCGGTATCGGCCGACACCGTGGTCGCCCGCGAGTTCGTCGCACAGGGGACTGGTTCGGGTGTCCTGCCACACGATCGCGTTGTGGATCGGTTCGCCGGTCGCCCGATCCCAGATGACCGTGGTCTCGCGCTGGTTGGTCAGACCGCACGCCGCGATCTCGGCGGCCTCCAGATCCGCGGACGCCAGCGCGGACGCGACCACTCGTCGCGTGTTGCGCCAGATCTCCGCGGCATCGTGCTCCACCCAGCCGGCCCGCGGAAAGATCTGCCGGTGTTCGAGTTGTTCGGTGCTGACCACCCGTCCCCGGCGATCGAAGATCATCGCCCGCGTCGAGGTGGTGCCCTGATCGATGGCTGCGACATACGTTGCACTACCCACGCCGGACAGTGTCGCACGCTGTGGGTCTGTCCAAGATCAATTAGGGTGAGCAATCATGAACACCGAGTTCAATCCCGACCGACCCGCGGATATGGGACCGCTCTATCGCGCGGAGGCGTGGCGTCGGCTGGGCAGTGAACAATTCGACATCGTCGTGGTCGGCGGCGGCGTGGTCGGGGTGGGTGCCGCGCTCGACGCCGCGACCCGTGGGTTGCGGGTGGCGCTGGTCGAGGCGCGAGACATTGCCTCGGGGACCTCGAGCCGGTCGTCGAAGATGTTCCACGGTGGGTTGCGCTACCTCGAACAACTCGAATTCGGTCTGGTCCGTGAGGCATTGCGTGAGCGGGAGCTCTCGCTGCGGTTCCTCGCGCCACACCTCGTCAAGCCGCTGCCGTTCCTGTATCCGCTCACCCGCCGAGTCTGGGAACGGCCGTACGTGGCGGCCGGGCTGTTCCTCTACGACCAGATGGGTGGCTCGAAATCCGTTCCCGGGCAACAACACGTCACACGCGCCGGCGCATTGCGGGTGGTGCCGGCACTCAAACGGAATTCGCTGATCGGCGGTATCCGCTACTACGACACCGTGGTCGACGACGCGCGCCATTGCCTCACCGTCGCCCGCACGGCGGCCAATTACGGTGCGGTGATCCGGACTTCGACGCAGGTGGTCGGGTTCATCAAGGAGTCGGACCGTGTGCTCGGTGTGCGCGTACGTGATTCGGAGAACGGCGAAGTCGCCGAGGTGCGCGCCCACTGCGTGATCAACGCCGCCGGGGTGTGGACCGACGAGGTTCAGGCGCTGTCGAAACAGCGGGGGCACTTCAGGGTTCGTGCCTCCAAGGGGGTGCACATCGTGGTGCCCCGGGACCGGATCGTCAGCGAGACCGCGATCATTCTGCGGACCACCAGCTCGGTGCTGTTCGTGATCCCGTGGGAGACGCACTGGATCATCGGCACCACCGACACCGACTGGAATCTCGATCTGGCCCATCCGGCGGCCACCCGTGCCGACATCGACTACATCCTCGAACGGGTCAACGAGGTCCTGGTGACCAAACTGAACCACGATGACATAGAAGGTGTGTACGCCGGACTCCGTCCGCTGCTGGCCGGGGAGGACGACGAGACGTCCAAACTGTCGCGGGAACACGCAGTGGCCACCGTCGCGCCTGGGCTCGTCGCGATCGCCGGCGGCAAATACACCACCTACCGGGTGATGGCGGCCGATGCGGTCGACGCGTGCAACGACTTCATCCCGACCCGGGTGGCGCCGTCGATCACCGAACGGGTGCCCCTTCTCGGTGCCGACGGCTACTTCGCGCTGATCAATCAGTGTGAGCACCTCGGGCAGCGATTTGGTCTGCACCCGTATCGGATTCGTCGTCTGCTCAACCGCTACGGATCGTTGATCGACGATGTGCTGTACTACGCCGACAGCGATCCGTCGCTGCTCGCACCGCTCGCCGCGGCCCCGCAGTATCTGCGCGTCGAGATCGTCTACGCCGCAATCGACGAGGCCGCGTTGCACCTCGAGGACGTGCTGGCCCGCCGCACCCGCATCGCCATCGAGTACGCGCATCGGGGCGTCGATTGCGCCGCGGAGGTCGCCGAACTGCTCGGGTCGGTGCTGGGATGGACCGACGAGGAAACCGCGTTCGAGGTGGCCACCTACATCGCCCGCGTGGAGGCCGAGATCGCTTCACAGCGGCAACCCGACGACGCGTCCGCGGATGCCCTGCGCGCCGCGGCGCCGGAGGCGCGGCCGGAGATCCTGGAGCCGGTACCGGTGCCGGAGTGAAAGGTCGTTGTCGCTGTGTCAGTGAAAAGCTATGTCAGGGCTGGGACCTTGGACTCTGGTCCCTCTAGGCTTCAGGAGGAACAATGAACTATGGCAGAAGGACAGATCATGGTTGAGAATCCAGTGCAGGAACTCGCCGTGGAGGAGGCCTGGAAGCTGCTGGCCACCGTCACACTCGGGCGAATCGCGTTGAGCGTCGACGGTCAGCCGGACATTTTCCCGGTCAACTTCTATGCGGGTGAGGGCAGGATCGTCTTCCGCACCGGCGAGGGCACCAAGCTCACCGAGCTGGTGGTCAACGAGCGTGTCGCCTTTGAGGCCGACGATCACTCCGACGCGGGTGGTTGGAGTGTCGTCTCGAAAGGTACTGCTCGCGTGCTGGTTTCGGGCCATGACATCGCCGCTGCCGACGAGTTGCCGCTGCATCCGTGGATTCCCACGATGAAGTACAACTACGTCGAGATCTCGGTCACCGAGATCAGCGGTCGGCGATTCCTGTTCGGTCCAGAGCCGGAACGGTACCCGGTCTAGGGTGTGTTTCCCGCGCAGAAGCAACGGGAAACGCACCCCCATCGGGGGCGGGTATCGCGCTGGCTGCCGCCTCGCGATCCGCTGCGAGTCCGACGTGTGTCACGTCTGACACCGTGGACAGAAGTAGATGACGCGTTCATCGCCGGTCGAGCCGAGTTGTTCTCGCTCGACCGGCGTTTGGCATCTCCGGCACCACTGTCCACGCCGTCCGTAGACCCACGTGCGTGCGTTCGGAGCGGTGCTTCCGGTCGTGGTACGCGCGCTCCGCAACCGATTCGACCACAGCAACCGTCGCGACAGGTCCACCATGGGCACGAGGTCGACGTCACGCACCGGCCGGGTCGGCAGCACGCCACGCAGGAAACAGATCTCGCTCCGGTACACGTTGCCGATCCCCGCCAGATTGCGCTGATCCAACAGCGCTGCGCCGATCTCTCGATCCGGATCGCCGGCCAATCGTCGTACCGCTTCGGCCGCATCCCAGTTGTCCGCCAACAGATCCGGGCCCAGGTGGGCAAGCGCGCCGTCCGGATCGGTCAGCACCTCGAGGATGCCGAGATCGAAGCCGACGGCCTCCTGCCCGTTGGCGCGCAGCACGATTCGCGCCTGAAACGCGGGACGGCGCCACCGTTGGCCGACGCGCTGCACATGCCAGGCACCCTCCATCTTGAGATGGGAATGAATGCTCACGTCACCGACGTCGATCATCAGATGCTTGCCCACCGATCGCACCCCGGTCACCTCGCGGCCGGACAGGTCGACGGTGGCCAGCGACGGAATCCGGAACTGGCAGTGGTCGATACGGTGACCGGCCAGTGCGGTGCGCAGCAGTGCGGCCGTCGCATAGACGGTGTCGCCCTCAGGCATGGGTACCGTAGCGTAACCGGATGCCGCGCGGTGTCGTCGCGAACCCGGCGGCGACCAGCGTCTTACCGAAATCACTGCTCAGTGAGGGTTGACCGTCGATCTGATCGACCATCAGCCGCGAGACCCGTCCCGAGCGGACCACGGTGGCCAACGCGCCGGCTGCCGCCTGGGTTGCGGACTCCCGGTCGCTGAAGGTGAGGATGGTCTTGCCGCCGCGTTCGACGAACGCCACGAGTTCGCCATCCACCAGCACGACGAGCGCGCCGGGCTTGCGGCCGGGCCGGTGGCCGCTGTCGGGTTCCCGCGAGGTCGGCCAATCCAGTGCCGCACCAAAGGGATTCGCCGGGTCGGTGGCGGCCAGGACGATCGCGCGTCCGGTGTGGTGACGGTCCAACAGGGCGTGACCTCGCAGCACGTCGACCTGCGACGGCGACGCGAACTGGGCGCCGCCGAGGCCGTCGACATAGTAGCCGCGACGAATCTGCCCGCTGTCCTCGAAGATGTTGAGCGCCTTGTAGATCCGCGCGAAACCGCCGACCACATCCTCGGCGGTCACACTGCCGCGGGTCACCACGCCGTAGCGGGCGAGCAACTGGTCGCAGAGTGCCTGCGTGGCCACCGTCGGATCGATCTCGGTGCGCGGCAACAAGAACCACCGGCCACCGGCGGTGGGCGCCACCGTGCCGTGCAATCCCTGTTCGGCGAGATAGCGAGTGGACAATCGCTGCGGACGCAGCCGGGGCGCACGGCCACGAGACCGGTGCGCCGGCAGGGACTTCGGTGCCGACGGCGTGCGTCGCGGCGTGATAGCCGCCCGAAGCGGCGCGAACGAATCGTTACTCACCCAGCCCGCCCAGACCAGATCCCACAGCGCCGCCTCGACGTCCGACATGGACGGTGGCGTGCCGTCGTCACCGGTGGCGGCGTCCACGATCTGGGTGAATCGCAGCGCGCCACCGGGTTCCAGCGTTGCCAGGACACGCGAGTGCAGCGGCGTCAGGTCGATCTCGTCCGGTGGGGGGACGGTCAGCGGGGCCACGTCGGCGGTGTGCAGACTGATCCACCCGTCCGATCCGCCGATCCGTCCGTGTGCCGACCACACCACGTCGCCGGAGGCGAGCAACTCGTCGAGCATCGTGGGGGCGTAGTCGGCGACGCGTGCGGGCAGCACCAGCGATTCCCACGCCGACGCGGGCATCGGGTAACCGGCCAGCTGATCGACGACGGTGTCCACCGCGTCGACGCCCCGGAGTGGCTCGTCGGTCCCGACGTGCTGCCACGAGGTCAGGAACCGTGTGAACACGTCGGTGCCCACCGGCTCCACCTCGGCGCGACTCGAGGCAAGTGATCCGCGGCGGATCTGACCGAGCACGTCGGCGTGACACCACTGCGTGCTTCGGGATCCGGTCGGGCCGGCGCTGTCCGGCAGGAAGTCGCCCTCGACGACACGGCGGTCGCCGGCGAGTCGGGTGAGCGTGTCACGCACCACGGCACTGGCCATGCCGAGGGCTTCGGTGGCGTCGGCGAGGGTGAACGGGCCGTGGGTGCGGGCATACCGGCTCACCAGATCGCCGACCGGGTCCGGCACCTCCTCCAAGAAGGCGGCCGGAATACCCAGCGGCGCAGGAACTCCCAGCGCATCCCGAAGCCGCGCGGTGTCCTCGACCGATGCCCACAGCGGCTGCCCGCGGTGCTTGACGGAGATGATCCGACCGGAACGGTGCAAGTCCGTCAGGATTTCGAGTGCCGGTTCGTCACCGCGGTAGCGGTCGTCGACATCCTCGCTGGTCAACGGGCCCAGCCAGCGCAACAGGTCGACGACGTCCTCGGCATCGCGCGCCTGGCGCTCGGGTGCCAGCCGCTGCAGGCGTGCGATGACCTCGGCGATGATCGCCGGGTCGAGCAGTTCACGCAGGTCGACCCGGCCGAGGAGTTGGGCGAGCAGGCTGGTGTCGAGTGACAGTGCCGCCGCACGGCGTTCGGCGAGCGGGGCGTCGTCGGCGTACATGAACGCCCCCACGTAGCCGAACAGCATCGACGCCGCGAACGGTGACGGGCTCGGTGTCTCCGTCTCGACGACACGCACCCGGCGCTGCCGGATGCGGGTCAGCAGGTCGATGAGCGCGGGCAGATCGTAGACGTCCTGCAGACATTCCCGCACCGCCTCCAACACGATCGGGAAGTCAGGGAATTGCGAAGCGACGGAAAGCAGTTGGGCACTTCGTTGCCGCTGCTGCCAGAGCGGGGCGCGGCGGCCGGGATCGCGGCGCGGCAGCAGCAGGGCGCGGGCGGCGCATTCGCGGAACCGTGAGGCGAACATCGACGAATCCGCCAGGGCGTCGGTGACCAGTTGCTCGATCTCGTCCGGATCGATCACGAACACCGAGGCGCCGGGCGGATCGTCGTCGGTGTCGGGGAGTCGCACGATGATGCCGTCGTCGGACGCGGTGGTCGCGCCCTCGAGGCCGAGGGTGGCCGCAAGTCGCCCGGAAATCGCGCTGGCCCACGGTGCGTGGACACGTAAACCGTAGGGGGAGTGGAGAATGAGTCGCCAGTCGCCGAGTTCGTCGCGGAAACGCTCCACCACGAGGGTGCGGTCGGTCGGCAGGTATCCGGTGGCGTCGCGTTGCTCGGTGATGAGTGCGGCCAGGTTGTCACGGGCGAACTCGGTCAGCCCGAGCCGCTCGGCGTGCGCGGTCAGTACCTCCGGGTCGGCGACCGCGCCGGTGAATTTGCCGATGGCCGCACCCAATTCGGCCGGCCGGCCCACCGAGTCGCCGATCCAGAACGGCAACCGTCCCGGCTGTCCGGGTGCCGGTGTCACCAGGACGCGATCGTGGGTGATGTCCTCGATCCGCCAGCTCGTCGCACCGAGCGCGAAGACGTCACCCACCCGCGACTCGTAGACCATCTCCTCGTCGAGCTCCCCGACGCGGGTCGACTTCTCACCGACCATGAAGACGCCGAACAGTCCGCGATCGGGGATCGACCCGCCGGAGGTGACCGCCAGGCGTTGCGCACCACGGCGGCCGACCAGCGTGCCGGTGTCGCGATCCCACGTGACCCGCGGGCGCAACTCGGCGAACTCGTCGGACGGGAACCGTCCGGACAGGAGGTCGAGCGTCGCCTCGTACACGCCGCGGGAGAGTTCCCGGTACGGCGCCGCACGGCGGACCAGGCCGAACCACTCCTCGACGTCGAGATCGTCGATGGAGGCCGCCGCGATGGTCTGCTGCGCCAGGATGTCCAGCGGATTCTGCGGGACCCGCAGTTCCTCGATCGCACCGTCGAGCATCCGTTCCACGACCACGGTGCAGTGAATGAGGTCGGTGCGGTGTTTGGGGAACAGCACACCCTGACTGATCTCGCCGACCTGGTGGCCGGCCCGGCCGATGCGCTGCAGACCGCTTGCCGCCGACGGGGGCGCCTCGACCTGGATCACCAGATCCACCGCGCCCATGTCGATGCCGAGTTCCAGCGAGCTCGTCGCCACCACGCAGGCGAGCCGTCCCGCCTTGAGGTCGTCCTCGATCTCGGCGCGTTGCTCCTTGCTCACCGACCCGTGGTGGGCGCGTGCGAGGACCGGGTCGGCGCCGGCGCTGGCCCCACTGGCCATCACGAACGCCGGTGAGCCGCCGGGCACCCGTGGATTCGGCGCCGCCTCGACGGCGGTGCCGTGCCGTTCGGCGTGGATCTCGTTGAGCCGCGCGGTGAGTCGCTCGGCGAGCCGTCGGGAGTTGGCGAACACGATGGTCGCGCGGTTCTTCTCGATCAGGTCGACGATCGAGTTCTCCACGTACGGCCACAGCGACCCGGCGGTGGGGGAGAACGCGTCGTCGAGGTCGTCACCGGCGCCGTTGGAATTGGGCCCGCTCGCTCCGCTCCCGGCGCCCGCGGGTGGGGGGATGTTGGCCATGTCCTCCACCGGTACGTCGACGCGCAGATCGAAGGTCTTGGCGGCGGGCGGCTTCACCACCGTGCACGGGGCCGCGCCGCTGAGGAATCCGGCGACCACGTCCGGGGGGCGCACCGTCGCCGACAAGCCGATCCGCTGTGCCGGCTTGTCCAGCAGCGCGTCGAGACGTTCGAGCGTCAGCGCGAGGTGGGTGCCCCGCTTGGTCGCCGCGACGGCATGGACCTCGTCGACGATGACCGTGTCGACATCCGTCAGGGTCTCGCGAGCTGCCGACGTCAGCATCAGGTACAGCGACTCGGGCGTGGTGATCAGGATGTCCGGCGGCGTCTTGACCAGCGAGCGCCGCTGGGCCGCCGGCGTGTCGCCGGACCGGACGCCGACGGTGATGTTGGGTTCGCGCACGTCGAGTTCCTGCGCGGCGCGGGTGATGCCGGTCAGTGGCGCGCGGAGGTTGCGCTCGACGTCGACGGCCAGCGCCTTGAGAGGCGAGATGTAGACGACGCGGGTGCCGTGTCGGCGATCCTCGTCGGCCGACAAACGGTCGAGCGCCCACAGGAACGCCGACAGCGTCTTGCCCGATCCGGTGGGTGCGATTACCAGGGTGTTGTTGCCGTCGGCGATCGATGTCCAGGCACCCGATTGCGCCGCGGTCGGCTCGGTGAACGCGCCGGTGAACCACCGCCGGGTGGGAGCGGTGAAACGGTCGAGGACGGACACCTTTCGGGGCACTGTGCCATCATCCCCCAGACGTCCGACAACCCTGGGTATAGAGTCATCTCACATCACTGTGCGGGGAATCCGGTGAGAGTCCGGAGTGGTCGCGCCGCTGTGATCCGTAGACGACATGCCCGTCGCCGACGGAGAGCCAGAATGCCGCCGTGATGAACCTCGTTTGGACAACGCAGTTGGGACGCGACATCCCAGGGAAAGGACACCGATGACCGCCTCGACACGTGCGAGTGCCACACCCCGATCACTCGCCATTCCGAATCTCTCCGTTGCGAGCGCGGCGCTCTGGCTGACCGTGACGGTCATGCTCGCCGCGCTCGCCTACTACTTCCTCGGCTACGACCAGGGCGCGGTGTCGGTGTTCGGATCGGACACCCATGTGCACGAGTTCGTGCACGACGCGCGCCACTTCCTCGGCTTCCCCTGCCACTGAGCGCACCCGGCAGGGAGACAACAACACATGGAAAAGAAATTCATCGGCGCAGGTCTGCTCTCGGGCCTGATCGCCGGCATAGTCGCGTACGTATTCGCCCGCTTGTTCATCGAACCGCAGGTTGCCAAGGCCATCGACTACGAGGAAGGACGGTCGCACGCCGAGGAGATGCTCGCCGGCGAACATGGCGGCCACGAGCATGGCGAGGTGTTCACCAGATCCGTGCAGGAGAACATCGGCGCCGGTGTCGGCACCGTCGTCTTCGCCGTCTGCATGGGGGCGTTCTTCGCGGTGGCGTTCACCCTGCTGTGGGCCTATCTCGGACGCAGGTATCCGGCGACCGACCCGCGCTGGGTGGCCGCGGCGCTCGGGGTGATCGGCTTCGTCTCGATGTTCGCCGTACCGTTCTTCGTCTACCCGGCCAATCCTCCGGCGGTCGGGAACGACGACACCATCGGCGCACGCAGTGGCGCATTCCTGACGATCACCCTGTTGTCGGTCGCGTTCGCGATCCTCGCCGTCCTCGTCGCGCTGTCGCTGCGCCCGCGGATCGGCGGTCTGGTCTCCGGAGTCGTCGGCGGCATCGGATATCTCGCAGCGGTGACCGTCGCCGCCGCCTTCCTTCCCGAATTCCACGAAGTGCCCGGCCCGCTGACCAATGACGCCGGTCAGATCGTGTTCGCGGGATTCCCGGGCGACGTCATCGGCGACTTCCGCGTCTTCGCGATCGCCAACCAGGTCATCCTGTGGACGGTGCTCACCGTCGTGTTCGCACTCGTCCTCGGACGGATGATGGCCTCGGAGGAATCGGCGAGTCAACCGAGCACACAGTCACCGCAGACGGCCGTGCGATCCCCGGACACCCGGTAGATCAGGCAACAACTCCGACGACGAAAGTCCGGTCCGGACCGGAGGTCTCCGGATTCGACCTCCGGTTCGGCCAGGATGGTGTCGGCCGCGGCGTGCGCCCGCGCCGAGAGATCGCCCCTGGCCACCGCGATCAACCGCGCGGCGCTGTTGGCCGCCGAGGCGACATTTCCCCACAGCACGTGGCCGCTGACGCCGAACACACTCGCCACCGTCTCGGTCAGCACCACGATTGCCGACTCGTCCCACGGATCGGGCTCGACGGTGACGGTCACGGACAGCGGGTACGGCCCGCCGAGCCGGTCCTGCCACCAAAGGTCGTCGACGCGTCGGGATATCGGCTTGTCGCCCAACGCAACCGACGCCACCCAGGGTGCGATGATGCGTGCCACCAACCCCAGGTGGGCCACCGACGCCGCGACCCGCTCGTCGACCAGTCCGGAGGGCGCGCCGGGCGCCAGCGCGGCGCGGACCGCACGCACCCGTGCGGTGATGCCCGACTCGTACAGAAGTACCGAGAGTGGTTGCCAGGGCGCATCTTTGGTCTCACCAGGTCGGTGGCCGTCGACGGCGAAGAACGGACCCAATGCCGCGAGGTCATGCTCGATCATCGTCCGACAAACATAGCGCTTCCGCGGAACACGGCGGTGCTACATTGGCGCGTGGCCATTCTCGATGTCCTTCCGGCGGCGATCGGTCTACTGCTGGTGTCGGCGCCGGTGGCGTTGGTCAGCCTGACGGTGGTCATCAAGCGTCCGTTCGCCGTCGCGGCAGCATTTCTCGCCGGGTGGCTGGTGGGCCTGCTCGTCGCGAGTGCGGTGATCCTGCTCGTCGCCGACGGCATCTATCTCGCCGACCGGGACGGCCCATGGCTGGACTACCTGAAGATCGTGGTCGGTCTGCTGCTGGTCGTCCTGGCGGTGCGCAAGTGGCGCGGGCATTCCGACGGCGACGACGCGGCGCCGAAATGGTTATCCGCCATCGACACCATGACGTCCGGACGCGCGGCGACGATCGGTTTTCTGTTGGCCGCGGTCAACCCGAAGAACGTGGCGGTGGTCGCCGCGGCCGCCGCGACGATCGCGGACGCGACTCATCGGATCCCCGAACAGGTTCTGGCCGTCGTCGTGTTCGCCGCGGTCGGCACTCTGGCCATCGCCGCTCCGGTGCTGATCAGCGGGCTACTTGGCGATCGGGCCGCCGGTTTCTTCGACGTCGCCGATCGGTGGACCGGTCGGTACGGCGACTCCGTGGTGGCGGTCGTGCTGGCCGTCCTCGGCGTCATCCTGATCGTCAACGGCGTGACAGGGCTGTGAGGCCCACAAAGACACGAAATATGCGTTGCGTGTCTTTACATGCCCGGTGACTCCTGACACAGTGGTGACAAGCAGCTGAAACGTGTTCTGATTCCGGTGGGGAGTGTGCCGATGTTCGAATGGTCCGACGAAGACTTGATGGTGCGAGATGCCTTGCGCGCGTTCATCGACAAGGAGATCCGGCCGCACATCGACGAGCTCGAGACCGGGCAGCTTCCGCCCTACGACATCACCCGCAAACTGCTCGCCGCCTTCGGCGTGGACGCCATGGCGCGCGACGCGGTCGAGAAGGAACTCGCGGCCGAGGCGGAGGGCACGAAGTCGTCGGGCGGCGGGGGCGGCGGCAACAACATGTCGAGCTCGATGTTCATGATGGTCAACATCGAACTCGCCGGCGTCTGCCTGGGTCTGGTCGGCTCGATGGGCGTCAGCATGGGCCTGACGGCGTCGGCCATTCGCGGCAAGGGCACGCTCGCGCAGAAGAAGCGCTGGCTGCCGGAACTCGTGACGATGGAGAAGGTCGGCGCCTGGGCGATCACCGAACCCGACTCCGGGTCCGATGCGCTCGGCGGGATGAAGACCACCGTCCGCCGCGACGGCGACGACTATGTCCTGAACGGGCAGAAGACCTTCATCACCAACGGCCCGTATGCGGACACCATCGTCGTGTTCGCCAAGCTCGACGACGGCGCCGGCACCCCGATGCGCGAGCGGAAGGTTCTCACCTTCGTCCTCGACAAGGGGATGGAGGGCCTCACACAGGGCAAACCGTTCAAGAAGATGGGCATGATGAGTTCGCCCACCGGGGAACTGTTCTTCGACAATGTGCGGCTCGGCAAGGATCGGCTGCTCGGCGAGACCGAGGACACCGGGTCCAACTCCCGCGGCGACGAGGGCGTCAAGGCCGGATTCACCGCCGAACGGGTCGGCATCGCTGCGCTGTCACTCGGCATCATCAACGAATGTCAGCGGCTCTCCATCGACTACGCCAAGACCCGCAAACTGTGGGGTCAGGAGATCGCACAGTTCCAGCTCATCCAGCTCAAGCTCGCCGAGATGGAGGTCGCCCGGATCAACGTGCAGAACATGCTGTTCAACGCGATCGAGCGGGCGCAGGCCGGTAAGCCGCTGAGCCTGGCGGAGGCATCGGCGATGAAGCTGTACTCGTCGAAGGCGGCCACCGACGTCGCGATGGAAGCCGTGCAGCTGTTCGGCGGCAACGGCTACATGGCCGAATATCGTGTGGAACAGCTTGCGCGCGATGCGAAGTCGTTGATGATCTACGCCGGCAGCAACGAGATCCAGGTGACGCACGTGGCGAAGGGGTTGCTGCGGGGGTAGCGCCCGAGCGCGATGCGTGTCAGGCGGCTCCGCAGAAGAGCAACACCAGCAGCGTGACGTTGAGGATGACGATGAGCACCGACGCGACGCCGGCAGCGATCCGCAAGGGCCACCGATCGGCGAACTCGCCCATGAGTTCGCGGTCGGCGGTCAGGCGGCCGAGCGGGATCACGGCGAACGGGATACCGAAGCTCAGCACGACCTGACTGAGCACGAGCGCCCACGTCGGATCGACCCCGATGGCCAGCACGACGAGCGCCGGGATCACCGTCACCACCCGCCGGACGAACAACGGGATGCGCTTGTGCAGCAAGCCGCCCATGATCGCGGCGCCGGCCGTGGAGCCGACGGAGGTGGCGGCCAGACCACTGGCCAGCAGGCCGACGGCGAACACCGTCGCCATGCCGTGACCCAGCGCGTTGCCGACCGCGTCGTAGGCCCCTTCGATGGTGTCGGTGCCCTCGATGCCGCGCAGGTTCTGGGCCGCCAGCAGCAGCAGGGCGATGTTCACCGCGCCGGCGATCAGCAGCGCGATCACCACATCCCAGCGGGTGATGCGGACGAGCCAGCGCTTGCGCGAAGCCGTGTCACTCTTTCCGTGGCGGTCGATGACCAGCGCGGAGTGCACGTAGATGGCGTGTGGCATCACCGTGGCGCCGAGCATGCTCGCGGCCAGCAGGACGGTCTCAGGTCCCTGCAGGTGGGGGATCAGGCCCCCGAGGACCTCGTCGGCGGGCGGTGGATTGACGAAGAGTCCCGCGAGAAAACCGACGACGATGATCGCGAGCAATCCCAGGATCACCCGCTCGAAGATGCGTTGCTGTTCCGGATTCTGCAGCAGGAGCAGCAGCAAGGACACGGCGCCGACGATCACCCCACCCACGACGAGCGGCAGGCCGAAGAGAAGTTGCAGCGCGATCGCGCCACCGAGCACCTCGGCCAGGTCGGTGGCGATCGCGACGATCTCGGCCTGTACCCAGAACGTCAGTCGGGATCGGGTACCCAGACGCTGACCGAGCAGGGTCGGGAGGCTGTTGCCGGTGACGATGCCGAGCTTGGCCGATTGGTACTGGATGACCATCGCGATCACGTTGGCCAGGACGAGCACCCAGACCAGCAGGAATCCGTACCGGGCGCCGGCGGTGATGTTCGCCGCGACGTTGCCGGGGTCGACGTAGGCGATCGCCGCCACGAATGCCGGTCCGAGCATGGCGACGTTGCGCAACCAGGCCCGGCGATTGCGCACCAGTTTGACGGGTTCCGTCGAGACCGACTCGCGATTACCGACCATGCTCACCCGTTGAATTTCGCATATCGCCACAGATGTTTCAATCCTGGCGAAAGAAAAAGTTCGGATACCCGAAAATGATGCCGGCTCATCGCTGGACCGATCGCCAGACCCGGTCGCGGGACATCGGCAGCTCGTGGGGGCGCACGCCGATGGCCCTGCGGATCGCGTTCGCCAGCGCCGGGGCGACCGGGTTGTACGGGGACTCGCTCATGGATTTGGCGCCGAACGGCCCGAGATCGTCGGAGGTGTCGGCGAAGTAGACCTCGGTGGTCGGGATGTCGCCGATCTGCGGCACCCGATAGGTCCGGAACACCGGGGTCTGCGGCACGCCGTCGGTGAGCATGATCTCCTCGTAGAGCGACGACCCGATCGCCTGCGCGACGCCACCCTCGACCTGCCCCAGGCACTGCTGCGGATTCATCACCGTGCCGGCGTCGGCGGCCTGCACCGACTGCAGGATGACGACCGCGCCGGTCTCGACGTTCACCGCTACGCGGAAGGCCTGCACGTTGAACGCGATCGACCGGAGGTCGCCGTTCTCGACACCGGTACCCACCAGCCGGTCGCCGTCGCGGTCGACCGGCCCGGACGTGTCGATCATCTCCGCGAACGAGACCATGCGCTCGCCGACGAGGGCCCCATCGGGGCCCAGGACGATGCGATCCTCCTCGGCGTGTGTCACTGTCGCCGCGGCCTCGATCAACTTCTCACGCAATGCGATACACGCGGCGTGCAGCGCCTTTCCGGCGACCGTGATGCCCGCGGACGCGAAGGCGCCGGTGTCGTAGTCGGCGCCGTCGGTGTCCCCGTTGCGCAGACTTAGGTGATCCAGCGTGGTGTTGAGGGCGGTCGCCGCGATCTGGGTGTGCACGGTGGTGGTGCCGTTGCCGAACTCCGCCGTGCCGACCCCGAGTTCGTAGATGCCGTCGGCACCGACCGACACCGTCGCGCGTGAGATGTGCCCGCGCGGTGCCATGGTCGCGATCGCGGCGAGCGCCATCCCCTCGCCGACGCGCCACTGTTCACCACGTGGTGCCTCGATCCCGTTGCCGCGCAACAGCGCCCGTTTTGCCAGGTCGAGGCATTGATCGAGGCCGTAACTGCCGTACAGCAGGTCGGCCTCGGGTTCGGGATGCGCGATCAGCAGCGGATCGCCGTCCGCGACGGCGTTGACGCGCCGCACCTCGAACGGGTCGAGGTCGAGTTCGATCGCGAGTTCGTCGAGCGCGCTCTCGATCGCGAAGATGACCTGGCCGAGTCCGTAACCGCGGAAGGCGCCCGACGGCGGGTTGTTGGTGTAGACGACTTCGGCGTCCACGCGTTTCACCGGGCAGTTGTACACCGAGACGGATTCGGCGCAGGCATGGAACATGACACCGATCGCATGGTTTCCGTAGGCGCCGGTGTCCGACAGCACGTCGATCTTCAGGGCGGTGAGGCGCCCGTCGGGGTCGGCGCCGAGGTCGACGGCCACCCGGAACGGGTGCCGGTAGGTGGTGCGGGTCATCTCGTCCGTGCGGCTCATCTCGTAGGCACAGGGTTGGCCGGTCCGCAGAACGGCAAGGGCGACAAGGTCTTCGGTCAGAAGCTCCTGCTTGCCCCCGAAACCGCCGCCCACCCGGGCACTGAACACGCGGATCTTCTCGGCAGGGAGATCGAGGATGTGCGCGAGTTCGTCGCGGACGAGGAACGGCACCTGCGTGCTCGTCCGGATGACGAGGCGTCCGTCGTCGTCGAGCCATCCGAGGCTGCCGTGGGTTTCCAGCTGCGCGTGGGAGACTCGGGCATTGGACCAGGTGCCGGAGATGCGCACCGCGGAATCGTCCAACGCCGCATCGATATCCCCGCCGAATCCCTCGTGGAACGCGGCGATCACGTTCGTGTCGGCATGTGCGACGCGATCGGCGGGGGTGCGGTCCGGGTGCAGGAGTGGAGCGCCCGGGCCGCGTGCCTCCTCCGGATCGAACACGGCGGGCAGGATTTCGTAGGTCACCTCGATCGCCCGGCATGCCGCTTCGGCCGCGGCTGCGGTGCCGGCGACGACGGCGGCCACCCGCTGTCCGACGAACCGCACCACGTCGTCGAAGATGCGGGTGTCGTCCGGATCGTCCTCGCGGTGCTCGTGTCGTGCCGTGGAAAACCGTGTGGCGGGCACATTCTCGTGCGTGAGGATGAGTTCGACGCCGTCTACTTCGGCGGCCGCGGACGTGTCGATGGCGACGATCCGGGCATGCGCATGCGGTGAGCCGAGAACCCGGAGGTAGGTGAGGCCTTCGATCGCGGTGTCGAAGGTGTAGGGCTCGGTGCCGGTGACCACGCGCCGCGCGGCGGGTGGGGTGACGGCGTGGCCGATTGCGTTGCCGTCGGCGGGGGATCTCGATGCGCTCGTCGCAAGCTCCTCGCTTACTCGATCAGCGGGGGGTGCGCTCGTCGCAAGCACCCCCTGGCCGATCGCATCCCGGATCGCGCGGTATCCGGTGCAGCGGCAGAGGTTTCCCTTCATCTTCCGCGGCAGGTCGTCGAGGTCTTCGGGTGTGAGGGTGGAGGCGGTGACGATCATCCCGGCGGTGCAGAAGCCGCACTGGAAGCCGAAGTTGTCGACGAAGGCCTGCTGCATCGGGTGCAGGTTGTCGGGTGTGCCGAGACCCGACACCGTGGTGACGTCATGTCCGTCGATGCGCTGCGCCGGATAGATGCACGAGTGCACCGGCATGTCGTCGACCAGCACCGAGCAGGCACCGCAATCGCCGGCGTCGCAGCCCTTCTTGACCTCGAAATGGGTGGCGTCGCGCAGGAAGGTGCGCAGGCACTGCCCGGGTTGTGGGGTCTCCGCATGGGGCTCGCCGTTGATCGTGTACTTCACTGCGGACCACCGACGGCCAGTTCGCTGCGGATCTCCTCGGCGAGGACGGCTGAGACGCCGCGTCGCCAGTCCGCGGCACCGAGCGGGTCGGTGTAGTAGCCGTGGGCGGCCAGGACCTCGCCGCGCAACGCATCGGCGTCGGGAAGTGCGGGGTAGCGCAGGATCGTCGGCCGTTCGGTGGCTGCGGTGATGCCGAAAACCGTTGTGCCGTCGTCATCGACGCGGCCGGTGACCACGGCACCGGACCGGCCCAGCTCGGCCAGCGCGATCTTGCGGAACGCGGTGCGCGACCCCATCGCATGTCCGGGGATGTCGATGCACCGCAACACCTCACCCTCCGCCAGGGTATTGGTGCCGTTGCCGGTGACCATGTCCGCCACCGGAATCCGATACTCGTCGCCGTCGGGGGTCCACACCCCCGCGACGCCGTCGAGCCCCGCGCTGAGCGAGACCATCGACGCCGCCGCGAACGACCGGCAGATGTTGCCGCCGACGGTGGCGATGTTCCATATCTTGAAGGAGGCGAGCAAGGCGTTGGCGCACTGGGCGAAGAGTGGACGGGCCCGCCAGTGCGGATGCTCCGGCAACCGGGTGATCTCGACGATGGGGCAGGTGGCCGCGATGCGGAGCCCGCCATCCGGAAGTTCTTCCAGCGCAGGCCAGTCCATCGAGGTGAGGTCGACGAGGCCGGTCGTGGCAACCTGCGGTTCGGAGAAGACCCAGGTTCCGCCCGCGACGAGCTGCTCGCCCGGGGCCAGGATGAGATCGGAGCGGGTGTGGGCGTAGCGGTAGCCGGTGACGGTGTTGAGGTCCATCAGCCGGCTTTCTCGATGAGGCGCCGGTGTTCGCGTGCGACGTCGCCGGCCACGAGATCGGTGTCGACGGTGAGCATTTGATTGTCGTCGATGATCCGGCGGCCGCCGATCCAACTGCCGGCGATGGGTGGGATGGCACCCAGGACCAGGGCCGCGACCGGATCGTCGATCCCGGTGTGCGCCAGCGTCGACAGATCCCACAGCACCAGATCGGCCAGCTTGCCGACCTCGATGGAGCCGGTGTCACCGGCGCGGCCCAGCACTCGGGCACCGCCGATGGTCGCCAATTCCATTGCGGTGCGGGTGGTCAGCGCGGTCGGCCCGCCACGCGCCCGGGCCATCAGGACCGCCTGATGTGCCTCCTCGAGGAGGCGGCAGGACTCGCTCGACGCCGCGCCGTCGACGCCGAGACCGACCGGCACGCCCGCGTCGACCAGATCGCGGGTGCGGCAGATCCGGTTGCCCAGACGGGCATTCGACGTCGGGCAGTGCGCCACGCCGGTCGAGGTGGCCGCGAGGCGCCCGATCTCGTCGTCGTCGAACTCGATGCCGTGCGCGAACCAGACGTCGTCACCGACCCAGCCCACCGATTCCATGTACTGCAGCGGCGTGCAACCGAAATGCTCGTCGCAGTAGGTGTTCTCGTCCAGTGACTCGGCCAGATGGGTGTGCATCCGCACGCCGAGTTCGCGTGCCAGGGCAGCGGATTCGCGCAGCAGGTCGGTGGTCACCGAGAACGGTGAGCAGGGAGCCAGGGCGACCTGCAGCAGGGAGTCGGGTCCGGCATCGTGCCATTTCGAGACCGCGTCGGCACTGGCGGTCAGGATCTGATCGAGGTTCTGGACCACCGAATCCGGTGGTAGCCCACCGTCCTTCTCCGACAGATCCATCGATCCGCGTGTCGGGTGGAACCGCAGCCCGATCGTTCGCGCGGCGTCGATCTCCGCGCCGAGCAGGTCGCCGCCCTCGGCCGGGAAGACGTAGTGGTGGTCGGTCGTCGTGGTGCAGCCGGACAGGGCCAGTTGGGCGAGCCCACCGAGGGCCGCCGTGCGGACCGCGTTCTCGTCGATACCGGCCCAGATGGGATAGAGGGTGGTGAGCCACTGGAACAGCGTGTGATCGGCCGCCAGACCCCGCGTGATCCATTGATACAGGTGGTGATGCGTGTTGACCAGGCCGGGCGTCAGCACGCAGCCGCTACCGTCCACCCTGATCACGTCGTCGGGCAGCCGGTCGGGGGTGTCGCCCACCGACACGATGCGTGTGCCGTCGATCACCACGGATGCTGACGGCAACTCGCGACGCGCAGCGTCAACCGTGATGACCTGGGCGTTCTCGATCAACGTCATGGGGGACACCGGAGTCACGCTACGACGAACCGGCGATCACCGCATGTCAGGCGATGACTATGGGACGATCGACACCCTGGTGCCGTCGCCGGCCCAGTCGTAGAGCCGTCCCATCATCGTCTCGGGAACGTGGACACAGCCGCGTGAGCCGTCGACCTTGTACCGGGTCGTGTCGCCGTAGCTGAATTTCTGCCACGGTGAGTCGTGGAACCCGATGTCGCCGAACAGTCGCACCCAGTAGTGCACGAACACCGTGTACCCCGGGCCGCTGAGGTAGCGGTCGGGTTCGTGATCGGCGACGTGGAAATCACCCACCGGGGTGCCGACGCCGAGGCTCGAACTGCCGGTGGTCACCGGTGAGTCGGCGATCGGTGTCTGGCCGCGACACATCCACATGTGCTGCTCGGCGATGCTGACCTTCACCAGATTTCCGGACGTGTTACCCGAACATGGCGGCGGCTTCGGCACAGCCGTGGGAATACCGGCCGCAATCGCGATGGGTGCCGTCGGGGTCTGGGGAGCCTGGGCGTTGCCGCGGATCAGTCGCCCGGCCACGACCAGGCTGACCACGAGTACCGCGACCGTCAGCAACGACAGCCATACGCGGTCCCAATCCACGACTCGCTTCTCCCCGGACCAGACCACGGGTCACGATTATGCCCTCGATGGGGTCGCCGGTCGACACGGTCGAATCAGGTGTCGCCGCCCGACTCCGGGTTCAGCTGTGACTGTGGGCGTGCTCGGAGGTCAGGCCCTCTTCGTGCACGTGTGCATGAGTGTGTTCGACGCCGTCATGCGTATGGGTGTGCTCGTGCGTGACGTGGGCATGCGTGTGGTCGGTGTGGGCGTGCGTATGAGTCGTGCCGTCGTGGGTGTGCTCGTGTGTATGGACAGTGGCAGGTATATCTGCATTCATACGCAGATAATGTAGATCAATCCGAAGCGGGCGTCCAGCGCTCCTCGATGTTGCCGAAGTGCCAGACCGCCAAGGCCACGAGCCACGAGACGACGAACAGACCGACGATGAAGTAGCCCGCGTAGCCCAGGTCGATGTTCGCGATGGCGGCCACCGGGCCGGACTCGATGTCGAGGCGGTCGGCGATGACGCCGATGAGTTCGATGGTGCCGATGATCAGGGCGACCGCGACCGAGATGGACGTGATGGTGAGGTTGTAGAAGATCTTGCGGACCGGCCTGGCGAACGCCCACCCGTACGCGTAGTTCATGAACACGCCGTCGCTGGTGTCCATCAGACACATGCCGGCCGCAAACAGGATGGGCAGCACGAGGATTGCGTAGAACGGCAGACTGAGGGCGGCGGCGCCACCGGCGAGAACCAGCAACCCGACCTCGGTCGCGGTGTCGAAGCCGAGTCCGAACAGTACGCCGATCGGGTAGATGTGCCACGGCTTGGTGACGGTCTTGGTGAGCCCGCCGAGGAATCGGTTCATGAATCCGCGGGAATCGAGTTCGCGTTCGAGAGCGGCCTCGTCGTATCGGCCCTGTCGCAGTTCCTGGAGGACCCGCACGATCCCGAGCAGGGCAAAAAGGTTGAGCAGACCGATGATCCACAGGAATACGCCGGACACCGACGGCCCGATGAGACCGGTGATCGTGTGCAGTGTGGAGTCCTGTTTCTCGACGGGCCCGACGAGGGCTCGCACTCCCACGGCCAGCAACACCGAGAGCGCGAACACGATCGTCGAATGTCCGAGGGAGAACCAGAAACCGACCGACAGTGGTTTTCGGTCGACGCCCGCATCGAGGTTGTCGGCCAACAGCTTTCGCGTGGTGTTGTCCACCGCTGCGATGTGGTCGGCGTCGAAGGCGTGCCGCAGACCGAACGTGTACGCGAGGATGCCGACGCCGATGGTGAACACGGGATGATCGCCACCCAGCTGGTAGTGGTGCGGCACCACCAGGCCGAAGAGGACGCCGAAACCGATCAGATGCAGCAGGAGGATGAAGCCGTACATGCCGGCCAGCGACGCTTTGTCCGCTCCGGACAGGCTTCGGCGGAACTGCGTGAATCGTCCCGTGGCGGGTGAATCGGTGGCGCCGCTGCTCGTCATGGCCGTACCTCCGTGATAACCGGTAGAGCGCCCCGACTCCCGCGCTCGACAGCGCGCCAGCTCACATTATCTGTCTATCTGTTGATCTGTCGAGATGGAAAAGTGGCGCCGTGCCGGGTTTGTGGTGCTGTGCGCGAAATGTCCGAATCGGTACGCGGGCAGGGATATTCGAGGGGCTGCGACTCGCCGCTCAGATGGTCGGTGTCTGCTGGTGGTTGGGCGGCGTGAAGACGAGGTGGCCCGCAGCCACTTCCAGGACGGCGGTGACCAGGCGTGTGGTGTCGACGTCTTTGACGACGCAACCGCGTGCGCCGGCATCGGCCGCCGCTGCGACCACACGCTCGTCCAGAAATGTGGTGAGCAGCAGCGAAGCCACGGCCGGGTGATTGCCGGCCAACCGCTCGATCAGGTCCAGCCCGCAGTAGTGGCCCTGCGCGCCGACGAGTTTCAGGTCGACCACCGCCACGTCGGGATTCAGGCCGGTGATCAGCTCGAATGCCTCCTCCGTGGACCCCGCCTCGCCGACGACGTCGATCTGCGGGTGCCGATCCAATAGACAGCGCAGGCTCTCACGCAGCATGACGTGGTCGTCGGCGAGGACCACCCGCACCGGTGTCGAGCAGCGAGTGCGGGCGGGCAGCGATGCACGCCTGGCGGTCAACTCAGTCCGCTCCCCAGATCATCTGCCCGGCTGAGCATTTCGGTCCCGTCGCGGGCCGCCACGACTTTCGCGCAATGGTCTGCGTAATCGGCCATGGCGCAGCCTGTTTGGGTCCAGTACCGGGTGGGTTCCGGGGTCACCCACGCGACTCGATGCGCACGCCGAGACACCTCGGCGAACAGATCGGGCCGCGGGTCGAAACCATTGCTGCGGGCGTCGCCGACGACGAGAACCGAGGTCCGCGAGGTGACGAGATCGCCGTACTCCTCGAGCAGCGAGTCCCACATGGTGCCGTAGTCACTGGTGGCGGCGAGGTCGAGACCGTCGGCCGCCAGCACCGCGGCGAGTGCGTTGTCGGCGTGTGCCGCGCGTAGTGCCGTCGTGACCAGGACCGGACGGTCGACGAAGGCGACGACCTCGCACCGGTCGCCCATGCGGTGCAGCGTCTGGGCGAGTCGCAGGATGAATCCGGTGACGGGTCGGACCGACAGGGATACGTCGACGAGGATGAGCAGCCGCACCGGGCCCGGCGTGCGCTGCCTGCGCCAAAGCTGCAGGGGCACTCCGTCGGTGGTCACCGACGCACGCATGGTCCGGCGGATGTCGAGCATGCCGCGGTCGCCGCGCCGTGCCACGCGACGGGGTGCGCCGCGCATGCGCTGTACGAGCCGATGGCATGCGCGATCGATCTCGGCCTGGTCACTGGCGGCCTGCGGCGGCGACTCGTCGTCGGCGATTACTGACAGCTCGGCGTCGAGCCGGGCGGCCAGAGCGTCGATGAACGCCGTCAGGGCGCGTTCGAGTTCGGCCCGTCGCCGGTCGTCGAGGCCTTCCGCGCCGTCGGTGCCGTACGCGCGCCGTGCGTCGTAGCCGTCGAGGGCGGCCAGGATCGCGGCCGCGTCGGTCAGTCCCAACGGTGTGCCGCGGACCCGCGTCGCCGATCCGACGAGTTCGCCGACCGAGCCGGAATCGGCCTCCTCTATCTCGACGGTGTAGGTGATGCCGCCGGCAACCGATTCGGTGTCGGGGTCCACGCCGAGCTGCTCGGATCCCGAGGAGACGGTGAAGTCGTTCTCCTCGCGATGCGCGCTCTCCGCATTGCGTTCGGCCGTGTCGGGATCGTCGATCATCAGCTCGCCGATCTCGTCGGTGTGCTCGTCGGCGCCGATTCGTCGTGCCGCGCCGACGAATTCGTCATCCCACACCACGTCTTCCGGCAGCTCGGCGGCAGCTCCGCGGATGCGCGGCAGCGGTTGGTCGGCATGGTCGGCGCCGCCCGCGGCGAAGAACATCTCGTACGCCCGGTCGAAACCCGTGTCTTCATGGGCGTACTTCACGCAGACGCTACGCAGTGCCGCCCGCAGTACGGTCAGATCGGCGGCGCCGACGATGGCGAGCGTGCGGCGGATCTCGATGACCTCCGCGGGGGACGCGGCGACCGAGTGGCGGCGCAGGGTCTGTCCGAACAGTACGGAGAGGACGTCGAGTACCCGATCGCGATCGGCCGTCTCCGGTGACGTGCCGTCGAGGGTCGACATCGCCGCTACCGCCGCTGCGCGCTGCGTGCTCGACCGGCGCCGAAGGCGGTCGCGGTCACCGTCCCGGTGGGGTCGAGCCGTCGGTTCTGATCTGTTGACCGCCGGTGGAATCGCGACCTGAGGGTGTCACCAGTGCCCGCCGCGCGATATCCAGGTCGGAGCCGAACTTCAACAACAGTGCCAGGAGAGCTCGATCGACCGCGGCCCGGTCGGGCCCGAACCCGCCGGCCTCGAGGAAGGACGCGGCGCGGGCCGCGTCGATGACCTCGGCGATCGATGGGCTCTTGCGCAGCGGCAGGTCGCGCAGGTCGCGGGCCAGGTCGACGACCCGACCGATGACCGCCTCCTCCACCTCGGGTGCGCGCACCGCGACGATGCGCCGCTCGCGTTCCACCGACGGGTAGTCGACCTGAAAGTGCAGGCAGCGGCGCTTGAGTGCGGGGGAGAGTTCGCGAGTGTCGTTGGAGGTCAAGATGACCCACGGTGCCGACCGGGCGGTGAAGGTACCCAGCTCGGGCACGCTCACCTGACGTTCGGCGAGCACCTCGAGCATCACCGCCTCCATCGCCTCGTCGGTGCGGTCGATCTCGTCGACCAGCAGGACGGTGGGCACTGTCGACATGATGGCCGCCAGCAGTGGCCGTGGGACGAGAAAGTCCTCGGTGTAGACGCCGACGTCCGTGCGCGCGAGGGCCGCCGACGCCGACGACAGGCTGGTTTCGGCGGCCAACTCCCCGCTGATCCGGTCGCGCAGCATCTGCACGTGCAGGAGTTGGCGGGCGTAGTCCCACTCGTAGAGGGCGCGGGACTCGTCGAGGCCTTCGTAGCACTGCAGCCGGATCAGCTCGCGCCCGGCGGCTGCGGCCAATGCCTTGGCCAGTTCCGTCTTGCCCACCCCGGCCGGGCCCTCGAGCAACAGCGGCCGGTCCAGCAGGGTCGCCAGATGGACGACAACCGCGAGATCGTCGTCGATGAGGTAGCCCTGGGCGCCGAGGGCGGCCGTCAGGTCATCGACGGTGTCGAAGGTGGTGAGCGGCTCGGACAGGGCCGGCATGGCGGACATGACTCCTCGATTCGGGTGAGTAAAAGTGTTGTCGGACAACAGGTTGTGACAGAACGGGTATGTACAGGGCACGGCCCGGGTGAGGCTCATGCGAACCTCACCCGGGCCGTTCGACGGCAGCGTTGCCCCACCACCGACGTTTCGCACCGGAATTACTGGTAGGTCAGTAACTTCCGGTCATGGCGTGCGTCACCATCGGGATCAGCGACTCGACGGTGCACTCACGCGGGTTGCCCGGCGTGCACCAGTCATCCATCATGTGCTCGGCGATCGCGCGGATCTGCTTGTCCGAGGTGTCCATGGTGTCGCCGCGGCCCTCGTACTTGCCGGTGTTCATCCGGTTCTTCTCGTAGCTGGCGACGGTGACCTGTCCGAAGTTGTCCGGGATGCCGAGATCCTTCGACAGGCGGATCGCTTCCTCCACGGCCGCGTCGGCCGCCTGCACGGTGGTCATCTTGGACGTGTCGACACCCATCAGCCGGGCGATGTCGGCGTAGCGCTCGTAGCGGGACGGCAGGTTGTACTCCCACACTCGCGGCAGCGCGATCGCGTTGTTCAGTCCGTGGTGGCTGTCGTAGAAGGCGCTCACCGCGTGCGACAGCGAGTGGATGAGGCCGAGACCGCCCGAGTTGAATGCCTGTGCCGCAATGTATTGCGCGTGCATCATGCCCGTGCGCGCCTCGAGGTTGCGGGGCTCGTACACGGCCGTGCGCAGGTGATCGCGGATGAGCTCGATCGAGTACTTGGCGTTACCCAGCGACGGGGCGAAGTCCAGCCGCGACACGTACGGCTCACTCGCGTGGGCCAGCACGTCGAAGCCGCAGAACGCGGTGAAGTGCTCGGGGCAGCTGTAGTAGAGCAGCGGATCGTCCATCGCCAGGTCGACGAGGCAGGTGTCGTCGAAGGCCACCCACTTGTGCGGCTTGTTCATGTCCGACGTGTCGGTGATGACGTAGGCCCACGAGGTCTCCGACCCGGTGCCTGCGGTGGTGGAGACCGCGATGTGCTTGGGGTTCTCCTTGTTGGTGGCCTTGGCGAAGCCTTCGAACTCGTTGATGTTGCGGCCGTCGTGCGCGATGACCATCCGGGCGCCCTTGGCGGCGTCGTGGCTCGATCCGCCGCCGACCGAGATGATGCCGTCGCACTTCTCGGACTGATAGAGCGCCGCGGCGTCCATGCAGTTGTAGTCCTTGGGGTTGGACTCGACCTTGTCGTACAGGACGACGTCGACGCCCTGATACTCGATCTTGCCCGTCAACTCCTCGATGATCCCCGAGCCGCGCAGGCCGGTGGTCATCAGCAGGACGCGGGTCATGCCGAGGTTGCGGGCCTCGACGCCGAGCATGTCGTGGGCGCCGACACCGAGTTTGGCGTTGGGGAAGGGGTGGAAGTCCTTGATCGGGAAGTCCCAGATCTGGTTGAGCTCGATGGCCATGTGGTCAAACTCCCTAGTGAGGCGAATTGATCTGAAGCCCTTCCAGACTGTTGGACAGATCACACCCCAAACAAGATCACCTGTTCATATACACATATGTTCAGTCCTAGAGGTCAGTTACGTGACCTGCCTGTTGGGACAGGTGGGAAGTGCGTCAGATGTCTTCGACGACCATCGGCCTGGCTGAGGGGATCGCCAGGGCCAGCATCGCCGCGACCGCGCACGCACCGAGGGAGATGGCCGCGGCGGCGAGGTATCCGCCGGTCGACGGGACCGACACGGCGGCGCCGTCGGCGGACACGTGGATCAGCGAGGCGGTGAGGATCATGCCGACCACCGCCGCCGATGTGGAGGTACCGACCACACGCATGAGCGCGTTCACGCCGTTGGCCTCGCCGGTCTGCTCCACCCGGACCGCGCGCATGATGAGTGCGGGCATCGCGGAGTAGGCGATACCGAGGCCCGCGCCGATCAGCGACGCGAGGATGACCATCAGCCACCAGGTCATGGGCCACGGTCCGGCCATCGCCACGATGAACACGACGTATCCGAGGCCGAGGACGACCGCGCCGGTGGCCAGTGACACGCGCGGTCCGTAGGCGGCGGTGAGCCGGGCACTGAGGTTGGAGAACAGGAACATGACCAGGCCGCTCGGGGTCAGCACCAGGCTCGCGGTGAGCATGTCGAAGCCGAGTCCGTCGGGAGTCGACGTCGGCGCCATCAGGAGCTGGATCGGGATGAGCTGCATCGAGTAGAAGGCGAACCCGACCGCTATCGACGCGATGTTGGTGAGCAGCACCGGCCGTTCGGCGGCCAGGCGCAGGTCGATCAGTGGGGTCGCCGCGCGCCGTTCGACGAACCACCACGCCGCGGCCACCAGCACGAACGCGCCGAAGAGTCCGAGGGTCAGCGGATCGGCCCATCCCCACGCCGCGCCCTTGGACAGCGGCAATAGCAGACAGGTGAGCATGGTGGCAAGACCGATCGCTCCGACGATGTCGAATCGGCCGCCACTGGGAGCACGACTCTCCGGGACCGTCAGCCGGATGCCGATGCCGCCGGCCACCGCGGCGGCCGCACAGGCCCAGAACAGGGCGTGCCAACTCAGGTGCTGGGCGATCGCCGCGGCGAACGGAAGTCCAAGCGCGCCACCGACACCGAGGGAGGCACTCATGGTGCCGACCGACGCCCCGAGGTGACGGGGCGGCACGATGTCGCGCATCACGCTGATGCCCAGGGCGATGGTGCCGAAGCCGAGACCCTGCAGGCCGCGGCCGATCAGGAAGGGTACGAGCGAGGTGGACAGGGCGGACACCACGGAGCCGGTGGCGACCGCACCCATGCTGGCGACGAGCATCCGGCGCTTTCCGTACATGTCGCCGAGCCGTCCACCGATCGGGGTGACGACGGCACCGGTCAGCAGGGTGATGGTCAGCGCCCACGAGGTGTCGGCCGGTGCTGCGTCGAGCAGAGTCGGAAGGCTGGGGATGAGCGGCACGATGATCGTCTGCATCAGCGCGACGACGATGCCGGCGGCGCAGAGCACGCTGACGGCGAGGCGGGGATGGTGCTCCGGTGGGGTGTCGTCCGGGGGGCCTACGGGCGTCTTCGCCCGCGGCTTATCGAGCGCACTCACCGACATCCACCTCCGCTGAACACCGTAACCCACGCGGATCGGGCGACCGATCGGGCGTTCGGTGGGGTCTGTATTCGACGGGCGCGGTCGGGTTCAGAAGGGTGGTGGTGGTCCGTCGTGGTGGCGTTTGTGGTTGCGGTTGCGTTCTGCGCGTCGGCGGGCGTGTTTGTTCGCCGTCCGACTGCGGGTGCGTGTCGGGCGGTCGATCGGTGGGGCCTGGGTGGTGGGCGGTGCTTGCGGGGTCGCGGTGTAGCGGATGCGGCGTAGCCCGGGGAACAGTTCCTCCATGGTCTCGGCCTCACCCGGGATGACCAGTCCCTCGGGGGTGACCGTCTCGGTACGCAGCCGACCCTTCTCGTCGCGCCACATGTAATCGAGCCAGCCGGAGAACGTTTTCAGCAAGTGCCACGGCCGGCATTTCGGGTTCATGTTCTCCGAGGTGGTCTGACCACCCGCGGCGGGATCGTCGTGGTCGAACTCGGCGACGTGGTCGCCGTCGCACTCCCACGCGCTCATACCGCAGCCGGGTTCGCTGCAGTAGCCGTGGCGAATCCGCAGGAACGCATCCAACGACGCGGACGGCCGATACGGATCCGACGGCAACGACCCGGCCACCGTGACCGAGCCATCGGGATTCCTCGGGGTGCCGGGCGGGATCAGCGGAGCGATCCGCGCATCCGGACGCGCAGCCAACTCCCGCACATGCTCATCGTCGATCACCCCGTGCCCATCCAGGAAACCCGGATTGTTCGCACGCCCGGCCAGGGTGGCCTCGTCACACACGACATGGATGACGACCTTGGCGGCCACCGGCACCACAGCCGTCGAGGTGGCCGCGTCGCTGTCGGATGCCGCGTCGAGGGTGGGTGCGGTGATCGGACAGTCACCGTGGCCGCATTCACACGCGTACTCGGTGCCCGACAGCAGTGCGAACTCCGCGTCGGAGCGACGCTGATTCTTGGTGCGGCCGTCGTGGTCACACACCCGGCCGGCCAGCGCGTCAATGCTGGCATAGGCGATGCGGGCGTTTTCCGCCGACATCACCGCGGTCAGCGCCGCGGTGCCGTCGCCCCGGTTCTCCACCCACACGCCCCGCTTATCCATCGCATCCTTGCGGCGTTCGCGCACCGCGTCGGGATCATGCCGGAAAATGATGCGGTCGATCATGTCGCGCAACCGTTTCGCCGAGAACCTGCCCGCCCGGAG